>VGOZ01000004.1 GCA_016875715.1 Chloroflexota bacterium
AACGCCACGCTCGCCGGGAGCGGTTCCGGCCCTCGCATCTTCGCGCCTATCGGGTAGACCGACCGAGACACGGCCCGCGCGATCGTCTCCGCCTCCCTGGCGAGATGTGGGAGATCGGCGGTGGCGAGCGATTGGCCGCCATCACACATCGCGCTCGTCGGGTCTGGATGTGCCTCGATGAGAAGTCCGTCGGCGCCCGCCGCGATCGCCGCGCGGACCATCGGCAGGACCAGGTCGGCCCGCCCCGTGCCGTGGCTGGGGTCGACGATAACCGGCAGGTGGGTCTCCCTCTTCGCCACAGCGACCGCGGCGAGATCGAGGACGTTCCGGGTGTACTCGCCGTCGAACCCCCGGATTCCGCGTTCGCAGAGGATCACACGATCATTGCCCCGCTTCAGGATGTACTCGGCGGCGAGAAACCACTCTTTCATTGTCGCGCTGAAACCGCGCTTGAGCAGGATCGGCTTGCCAGCGTCCGCGATCGCCTCGAGCAATCGCGAGACGTGCATGGAACGGGCCCCGATCTGCAGGATGTCCGCGACTCCGGCGACTGCCTCGACATCCGTCTCCGACATGACCTCGGTGATGATGGCCAGACCGGTCTCCCGGCGTGCCGCGTCGAGAATGCGTAACCCATCCTCGAGGAGTCCGCGGAAGGCGTAGGGCGAGGTGCGCGGCTTGTACGCGCCTCCGCGGAGGATCGGGAATCCCGCTTCGCGTACGGCGATCGCCGCCGCCATCATCTGGCTGTGGCTCTCCACCGCGCAGGGACCCACCATCAGGATGATCTGCTCGCCCCCGACGGTGATATCCCCGATCGACACCGTCGAACCACGGCCGGCGTTCGCACGTGCCGCCTGCCTGTATTCCGCGCTCATGTCGGTCTCCTCTCGAAATGTGCAGTGCTGCCGGACAAAAAAAGGAGCCCCTCCCGAGAGCGGGAGGGGCTCTGCAAATCGTTCGGACCCGTCAGATCGCGGCCGAACCCCCTCCCACGCGCGCGTAAAACCAGCCGGTAAACGAGTAGGCCCGGTACGATCGCGGTCGCGCCATTGGGCCGATGTGTATCACACGCGCGGCTTCGCCGCAACCGGACAGAGCCCGGTAGCCCGGTCACAGGATCTTGTCCGCCAGCGGATTCCGTCGTGTGGCAGAATAGGGCCGGAAGGCCGAAGCGGTCCCGATACGGTTCGAACCGATTGGCGATCAGTCCTCACATCGTGACCTTTTGGAGGTGCTCGTGTCTCGACGACCCAGTATGGAACCCCTCGACGTCGAGGAGCAGATACGCGAGGCTCGCGAGCGTCTCGGCACGGTCGGTCGCCTGTGGCCGTTCGTCATCGCGGCCGGGGTACTGCTCTGGCTGGCCTCTGGGATCTACATGGTGCAGCCCGCCGAAGTGGCGGTCATCCGGACGTTTGGTCAGGAGACCGGTCGATCGGGACCGGGCCTGTACTATCGCCTCCCGGCACCGATTCAACTGGTCGATACCGTCAACGTCGAGCAGATCCGCCGCGCTGAGATCGGATTCCGCACCCAGGACGGGAAGATGGTGCGCGTTCCGGCCGAAGCCCTGATGCTGACCAGAGACGAGAACATCGTCGACGCGCAGTTGATTGTCCAGTACCGGGTCAAGGATCCGTCGCAGTACCTCTTCCGCCTGCGCGATCCGCAGGAGGCCCTGGCGGCATCCACCGAAGTCGCGCTGCGCAGCGCGGTCGGCCGTGCCCCGATTGACGAAATCCTTACGACGGGCCGGTCGCAGGTTCAGGGGATGACGCGGATATTCCTGCAGGCGCTGCTGGACACCTACGAGTCCGGTCTCCAGGTGACCGATGTCAAACTACAGGTCGCGGATCCACCGGAGCAGGTGAAGGACGCGTTCCAGGAGGTGGTGCGTGCGCGCGAGGACCGCGAGCGCCTCATGAACGAGGCGCGCGCCTATCGCGAGGATATCCTCCCCAAGGCGCGCGGCCAGGCACAGGAGACGCTCCGTGGCGCCGAGGCATACAAGGAGCAGCGCACCCTCGAGGCGCAGGGCGATGTCTCGCGCTTCGTGGCGGTTCTCCGGGAGTACAAGAAATCCAAGGACGTCACGCGTGACCGTCTCCATCTCGAGGCGATCGAGCGCATCCTCTCGCGGAGCAACAACATCGTTCTGGATGGGCAGGGCGCAAGCGGCGTGATGCCGTTCCTGCCGCTGCGCGACGGCGCCGCGATACCGCCGCAGGCCGCGGCCGCGCAAGCTGCCACGCAGAGCGCTCCGCGCCCGGCGCCGGCACAGCCGTCGGCAAGTACGGTGCCGCTCGCACCGTCGAAGCCTGGTGTCAGTGCCACGCCCGCCGCACAGTCGCGGCGATAAGCAGGAAGACCGATGTCACGAGCCGCGGGCACTACCGTCCTTGTCCTTCTTATCGCCGGATTCGTCCTGATTCAGGAGGCGCTCTACATCGTCGATGAGCGAAACCAGGCGATTGTCACTCAGGTCGGTGCGTTCATTCGCGTCGATCAGAACCCCGGACCCTACTTGAAGATCCCTTTCTACCACAGCGTGATCTACTTCGATCGACGCATCATCGTCAACGACACGGCACCGACCGAGAACCTGACGCTCGATAAGAAGCGGATCGTGGTCGATCCGATTACCCGCTGGCGGATCATCGATCCCTTCACGTTCTACATTACGGTGAGGGACGAGTCGGGCGCACGTGCGCGTCTGGACGATCTCGTGCTCTCCGCGATGCGCGATGAGATCGGTAAGACGGACTTCGTGAACGTGATCAACAGGGATCGCGAGGTGATCGAGGAGTCGGTCACGCGGCGGGTGGCCGAGCGAGCCTCCGCCTTCGGCATCCAGATCATCGACGTGCGCAGCAAGCGCGCCGACCTCCCGCCGGAAGTTCAGGCAAGCGTTTTCGCCCGCATGGTCGCCGAGCGCGGACAGGTCTCAAAGCGGTATCGCTCCGAAGGCGATGAGGAGTCGGCCAAGATCCGCGCCGATGCCGAGAAGGAGCGGACGATCATCCTCGCTAGGGCGTACGAGCAGGCCCAGAGACTGCGCGGTGATGGTGACGCATCCGCGGCGGGCATCTACGCCGAGGCCTTCGATCAGGATCCGGAGTTCTACGCGTTCATCCGCAGTCTGCAGGCGTACGAACGGGTGCTTGGCGACCGCTCCATGATGGTGCTCTCAACCGACTCCGATCTCCTGCGCTATCTGCGGAGCGCCCGCCCCACCAGCGGTCGGACCCCTTAGGGGAGCGGGGCCGTTTGAGAACCACTACCCCTAGCGCCTGACCCGGTACGACCGCGCCTCGATGAGGATCGAGGCGCGGTCGCCGGTCGGGCATACGTGGTAGACACTTGTCCCGCTGAGTCGGGCTGCGCTGCGATCCGTTCGATGGACCGACTGCTCAGCGAACGGCAGGTTCCACCGTACCGTGAGCATCGTGCACGTCGATGATGTACGGCACCCCTCGAACGTCGAGGAATGCGAGGTGCGGACGATCCTTTTCGCCACACGGGCGGGAATCGCACACTGTCGCTATTCCCGCGCTCGTCGACGTTATGCACTCGTATCGGCCCGCGTCGTGGCGCCGCTGCGTCTGTCATCTTGCGCCACGGGCGTTGATGCGGCCGCGCCGATCAACGCAGCCGGTCCACTGAGAGGCGTCCCTATACTCGTTCCTACCGGATCGAGGCGGGTAGGTACGCGTGTTCAACTGGGTCAAGGGGTTGCTCGGTATCGAGTCCAGCGAGCGCGAGGTCGCTCGCCTGCGCCCTCGCCTCGCGGAGATCAATAGCCTCGAATCGGAGTATCGCGAACTCAGCGACGCCGATCTGCGCGAGACGACCGGCGAACTGCGCGAGCGACTCCGCGGGTTCGAATCGCTCGATGATCTCCTGCCCGACGCATTCGCGGCGATGCGCGAGGCGGCTCGGCGCACGATCGGCCTGCGCCATCACGACGTGCAGTTGCTCGCCGGGATCGTCCTCCATCAGGGGCGGATCGCCGAGATGCGCACCGGCGAGGGGAAGACGCTCGTCGCCACGCTCCCGCTCTACCTCAATGCGCTCGCCGGTAAGGGAGCCCACCTCGTCACCCCAAACGACTATCTCTCACGGGTCGGCGGCGGGTGGAACGGTCCAGCATACCATGCGCTGGGCCTGACGGTGGGAGTGATCGCCCACGAGTTCGCTGGCATCTTCGATCCGGGGTACACCGATCCTCAAGCGCGCGGCGATCGTCGCCTGGACCACTGGCGTCCCGTGCCGCGCCGTGAGGCATACGCGGCCGATATCACCTACGGCACCAACAACGAGTTCGGATTCGATTATCTCCGTGACAACATGGTCTGGGAGATGGGCCAGCGCGTGCAGCGGCCCCTCCAATACGCCATCGTCGATGAGGTCGATAACATCCTCATCGACGAGGCGCGCACACCGCTCATCATCTCCGGCCAGGGCGACCCATCCACCGACCGGTACGCCCAAATGGCCCGGCTGGTTCCACGCCTTCGGCAGGGTTCCGACTTCGCCATCGATCTGAAGCATCGCTCGGTCACCCTCACCGAGGAAGGGATTAACAAACTCGAGCGCGCGCTGGGCGTCGACAACCTTTACGCGCCGGAGAACTTCGAGGTCACCCATTACCTCGAGCAGGCTCTGAAGGCCCAGTTCATCTTTCAGCGCGATCGGGACTACGTGCTCGTTGTCGATGGCGCGGTACTGGAGAGGAATCAGCATCGATCGGACGCCGAGGTGGTGATCGTCGACGAGTTCACCGGGCGGCTGATGTTTGGGCGGCGGTACAGCGAGGGACTGCATCAGGCGATCGAGGCGAAGGAAAGCGTTCGAGTCCAGCGCGAGTCGCTCACGCTGGCCACGATCACGTTCCAGAACTACTTCCGGATGTACGGGAAGCTCGCCGGTATGACGGGAACCGCCTCCACGGAGCGGGAGGAGTTCCACAAGATCTACCGACTCGAGGTCGTCACGATCCCGACCCACCTGCCGATGATCCGCGTGGACGCCGGCGACCTCGTGTACAAGAGCGAGGATGGCAAGTTCCGCGCGGTCATCGAAGAGATCCGCGCGGTGCACGAACACGGGCGCCCGATCCTTGTTGGCACGGTGTCGATCGAGAAGTCAGAGAAACTCTCCGGCCTCCTCAAACGCGCCGGCCTCGCACACCAGGTATTGAACGCCAAGTTCCACGAGCAGGAAGCGCTCATCATCGCCCAGGCCGGGCGCCCCGGGGCGATCACCATCGCGACGAACATGGCTGGTCGCGGCGTCGACATCCTGCTCGGTGGGAATGCCGAGGGTCTGGTCCGCGCCCGTGCGGCTGGGCTGGGCTTCGAACTAACGAACGATGCCCAGGCCTACGAGCAGCTCAGGGAGGAGATTGACGCACAGGTACACGGCGATCGCGAGGCGATTTTGCGCCTGGGCGGCCTGCACATCATCGGCACGGAACGACACGAGGCGCGGCGGATCGACAACCAGTTGCGCGGTCGTGCTGGGCGCCAGGGTGACCCGGGCTCCTCGCGCTTCTTCGTGTCGCTGGAAGACGATCTCATGAAGCGATTCGGCGGCACGAACATCGCCGGACTTATGGACCGCCTCGGCCTTGAAGAGGACGTTCCGATCGAGCACGGTCTGATCACCAAGTCGATCGAGAACGCGCAGACGAAAGTCGAGGGATACAACTTCGACGTCCGCAAGCACGTCGTGCAGTACGACGACGTGATGAATCGTCAGCGCGAGATCATTTACAGCGAGCGAGACAAGGTGCTGCGCCAGGAGGATCTGCGCGAGGTCCTCCGCCGCATGATCCACGAGGCGGTCGGGCGCCTGGTCGAGGCGGCGGCGGCGAGCGACGAGGCTGAGGAGTGGGACCTCGAGGCCCTCGAACGTGAGGCTGGTTCCATCTTCCCGTTGCCGCCGGATACTTCGCTGAATGCGTGGCGCTCACTCTCGCGCGAAGAACTCGGCGAGGAACTGAGGGTTCTCGCCGATGAGGCGTACGCGTCGAAAGAGGCTGCGCTCGGAGCGGAGCAGATGCGGCAGATCGAACGGGCCGTGATGCTCCACATCATCGATCGCCACTGGATCGATCACCTCACGGCTATGGACGAGTTGAGGCAGGGGATCGGTCTCCGCGCCTACGGCCAGCGCGATCCGCTCGTCGAATACAAGAACGAGGCGTTCGCCCAGTTCCAATCTCTGCTCGAGGCGATTCACCAGGAAGTCGTGCGCACGATCTACCGCGTGGAGCTTCAGCGCGTGCCCACCGCACCCAGGCCAGCGAAAGTGATCGAGTCCCACCCCGATCCCGACGCGACGGGAATCGCCGTCCAGGCACCCCCCTCTGCCTCGCCGGTCACCGTCCTCGGTCGCGATGCGCGTTCACCGGCGGAGCGCGCGGTGGGGACCGGCCGTTCCGGCGCGCCCCGGCCGGTCCCCACCACGCGTGCCACCAAGGTCGGCCGGAACGATCCCTGCCCGTGTGGTAGCGGCCGCAAGTACAAGGTCTGCCACGGACGATAGGCCGCCCATCGATATTCGGCCCGATCGCCGATCGGTGCGGTCGTCTACACTCGAGAGTGCGCGGAGGTACGGATGGCTGTTGCCTTGAGCTTGCTCCTCATCATTGGTGGGGCGACTCTGTTCGCCTTCGGCATCGTCGCCCATATGGGCGGCCTGTTCATCGCCGGATTGGTCTGTTTCGCGGTGGTCGGCATCTACGGCCTCAGGGGCGGCGCTCGCCAGAACGCGCATCACTCCTGACGCGACCGGGGGCCCGGCCGTCGACTCAGGAGTTCTGGATGAAGAGCGCCACGTTCAGCACGGCGATCATGCCGAGCATCACCAGCAGGGGCACGGTCGCGATGTCGAGCCCGCGCGACCAGAGTCGGGCCGTGCGACTGTCCGAGAGGCGCACCGCCTCTTTGGCGAGCAAGCCGATCGCCAGCGTCAGAACCGCGACCAACGCCAGCAGGTGACCGAGGCCCTCCATCGTGATGGCGGCGGTCACCGTTGAGACCGTCGCGGTGGTCACGCTCCATGCCACGTTACATCTACTTTCGCGCCTTTCTAAGAACAGGTCGGCTGTCCCCCGGGCGGGAATAGGACTTTCAGCTTATTCTGGACTTACGCGTTGAGTTGGGTCTGCCCCGCCTGTCTGGGGAGGCTCGCCCCATCGACCGGTGGCCCCGTCTGCGCCGACTGCGGCGCAACGTATCCGGTCCGCGATGGCGTGACCGACCTGAGGCTTGCGGCGGCGATGACACCGCACATGCGGAAGGTGGCGGCCGAATGGGACGACCTTGCTGCCGCCTATCGCGCGATGGTGCGTGGGCTGGGCGCACGCACCGAGGAGATCGATCGGCCCCTCCTCGAGATCGCCAGCGGCGACATTCTGGAAGTTGGTTGCGGAGACGGAAGGCTGCTCCTGAAACTGCCCGCGCGTAGCGCGCGCAGCGTTCGCGGATGCGACATCTCGGCGGCGATGGCTGCAGTCGCGGTGGGCCGCGGTCTCGACGTTGTCGTGGCGCCCGCTGAGCGTCTGCCCCTGCCCGACCGATCGGTCGATACCTATCTGAGCGGCTACTACGCGCTCCGGCACGCCGACCTCGATCGATCTTGCGCCGAGATGGCGCGCGTCCTGCGCCCTGGCGGCCGCTTCGGCATTACACTCCTGGGTCAGCGAGCGGTACGCGCCGCGGCAGTCGTCGCATCGCTCGGCGGACTCTGGCGGGCTGAACATCGCTGGAGCGCCGCGCGGGAGCTGATCACATTCGGCGGATCGTTTGTGGCGCCCAACGATGTCAGATCGTCGGCCCGAACGCGCGCAACCCTTGCGCGCCACGGTCTGCGCCTGACGAGGGTCTCCGGGTTTCCCCGCCTGCCCGTTCTCTCGGAGTTCCTCCATCGCCTGGGTATTTCGATGCCGAGGCTCGATGGCGACGCGGCTGTCCCAGTCTCGTACGACATCGTGGTGATCGGCACACGAGAGGTCGGCTAGACCCGGCGCAGTGGAGATCCCGCGCCTCGGCCGCATCAACGCGACGACTTGGGCCGTGTGGGACTTTGCGCAGTGGTCGGCGTCGCAGCGGTTTCGATGACCGCGATCGTGATCCTGCGCCTCAATCGGCAGGTGCTCGCCAGCGCGGCGCAACTGCGGGGCAATCTGACCTAGGTCGATGCCACGGTGCGAGACGACGCGCTCGTCTACGCGGTCCAGCAGGCCACCATCGAAGAGTCCTGGAACGCGCAGATCGCGGATTACCGTCTGCCCTAACCGAACAGGTCGGTCTTCGAGACCGTGGTCACCGCGAGCACCGTTGCAACGATCGCGAACCTGCGCCCGCCCATCGATGTAACGGCAGTTCATCAGCGGTGGGCTCAAGGCTAGAGCGATCGCGAGGCGGCTCTCGGCCTACTCACTTCTGGGTCACCCACCGATGCCGATCGCGCCCGCGCTGCCGACCTGGCACGGCGCGCCAACTACCTGATCCGAGATGCTCGGAACGATCTGCGCGGTCTCCTCCTCGCGCGAGGGTTACGGGAGGAGGACCTCGCGATCGCGCGCCTCGGGCGGACCTGACGTCCGCCGGCGGGGGCTCCTCATACGCGCGCCGTCCGTCTGGCCGGCCCGGGCGTGCTGTTGGGCAGGAGATGGAGGAGGGCCGCCACACGCTGCGCCGTGACCGCGACTCTCTTTCTCAGCGCGAACGCGTGAACCTGCCGTGCCACCTGCGTCGAGGAGTGCGCATTCGCCACCGATCCCAGTCCATCCATCTATAGGGCCCCCCGATCCGATCATCGGCGCTCCCCCTGACGGCGCTTTAACCGACCCCTCGGTAGATTCCCGCCCAGAATGATCGGGAGAACGACGATGCTCTGTTGGATCCTCGGCCACGGTTGGGAGCACGTGATGACCGCATTCGGGCGTCGCTACACTCGATGTCGCCGGTGTCACACCGTGCACATCAGCGAGGCACTCACCGTCAGTTAGCCGGGTCGCGTCGACCCCACCCGGGTGACCGCGCCGCCAGCCAGCGCCAATCTCCAATCCGGCGATGGCTACAGTACCCGGGTGATCCGTTTCGTCTCGCTCGATCTCTACCACACGCTCGTCGGTCCCCGTCCGCTGCGCGAGGTGCGCATGGCCGAGGCCTGTGCGGACCTCGGGATGCACGTCGAGCCGGGCGCGTTCGGACGTCCGGGAGTGGTCGCCGACGACTACTACAGCACGGAAAATGGGCGGTGGCCGCTGCACACGCGGACCACCGAAGAGCAGCAGGCCTTCTACCGGGCCTTCTATGGGATCCAGCTTCACGGCGCGGGACTACCCTCCGACCACGCAACGTGTGAGAAGGTCCGAGAGCTCATGTGGTCGCGGCGAGGTGAGTGGGTGATCCACGAGGATGCACTTCCCGCGATCGACGAGATGCGTGCTGCTGGCCTCACCCTCGGCATCCTCTCCAATACGCCGGTGGATGCGACCCCGATGTGCGCCCGCCTCGGGCTGGCAGAGAAGGTCCATTTCATCGTCAGCTCGTGCCTGGTGGGGTGCGAAAAGCCCGATCCGCGCATTTTCCACGTCGGACTGGAGGCGGCGGGCGTCGCCGCCCGGGAAGCGCTGCACATCGGAGATCAGCGACTGTCCGACTCGGTCGGTGCCGAGGCCGTCGGAATGGAAACCCTCCTTCTGGACCGGACCGGTATCCTGGCCGATGAGGAGCGGTTCGCCAAGATCGCATCGCTCCACGATATCTTGCCCTGGATCCGGGCGCGAGAGAGGGCACCGCGCGCGATGGGTCAGACCCCCGGTGTGGGCAGCCTGATCCGATAGAGACTCGTGCGGGCGGTGACGTAGAGAGTTCGTCGATCGGCTCCACCCCAGCCCACGTTCGCGGGCACTTCCGCCACGCGGATGCGGCCGAGGACAGCGCCGTCGGGCGCGATCACCCAGATCCCGCCAGGCCCGGTGCAGAAGATGCGGCCGCGCACGTCCACCTTCATCCCGTCGGGAACGCCGGGTTCGTCGGCGCGAAGGTTCGCCAGGATCCGTCCCTGGGAGAGCGAGCCATCGGCCTGAACCGTGAATGCCCGAATATGCATCTCGCGCGTATCGTCCACGTAGAGCGTCTTACCATCGGGCGAGAGGGAGAGGCCGTTCGGAAATGTGAAGTCCCGCGCCACCTGTCGGACCGCTCCGCTCGGGTCGATCTGGAAGACTCCAGCGAAATCCAGTTCACGATCGTCGGGCTTGACCCCCGGACCGTACGGGTTTACGAACCGATCGCCCCAGAAGGGATCGGTGAAGTAGATCGAGCCGTCGGCGGCGCAGATCACGTCGTTCGGACTGTTGAGCCGCCTCCCCTGCCATGAGGTCGCGATCGCGGCGCGGGAACCGTCGGCCGCGTAGCGAACGACCTGCCGGGTGAGTCCCTCGCACGCCAGAAGCCGCCCCTGAAGATCGAGGGCCATTCCATTGGTCAGGTCGCTGGGGCAGCGGAACGTCGTCACGTCGGGACCGTTCGCTCGCTCGGCGTAGGCGACGATGCGACTGTTGACGATGTCGGCGAAGAGGATTCGCTCGCCGAACCAGACCGGGCCCTCGGTGAACGCGAAGCCGGTCGCCACTCGTTCGAGACGGCAATCCTGTGGTACGACCTCGTCGAACCCCGCCAGTCTCCGCTCGAACTCCACTTCGGACAGCATTCTACGCCCCCTAGTTGACCGGCGCGCATGGCAGCGCCTAGCCTTGGTCCAGGGGCGATTCGGCGAACGGGTGGTAGCGCGCAGGCGAGCGCCAGTTGAAGCGACGCTCGAACGCGAAGGCGACGACGCGCTCGAGAGCTACCTCTACGACATTCGCCAGATCCCCCTGCTCACCGCGGCGCAGGAGGTTGTCCTCGGGAGGGCGATCGCCGAGGGGCAGGATGCCCGCGTTCGCCTCTCGCAGGACGATGAGTCGTTCGCCCGCAGCGAGCTCGCTCGCCGCATCAGCCGGGGCGATAGCGCCCGCGCGCGGCTGATCGAGGCGAACCTCCGTCTCGTCGTCTCGGTCGCCAGGAAATACCTCGGCTACGGCGTGCCGCTGCTCGATCTCGTCCAGGAGGGCAGCCTGGGACTGATGCGCGCGGTGGACAAGTTTGATTATCGACGCGGATTCAAGTTCTCCACCTACGCGACCTGGTGGATCCGGCAATCGGTCGGCCGCGCGGTGATGGACCAAACCCGCGTCATTCGGTTGCCCGTGCATCTTCAGGAGCGGCTGCGCAAACTGGAGCAGGCTGAGCGCGATCTGGTCCAGGATCTGGGCCGCGAGATCGGCGAAGCGGAACTCGCGGAGTTCCTCGGCATCTCGCTGGGGGAGATCCGGGTCGCGCGCCGTCACGCCGATCACGTCTCATCACTCGATGCCCCCATCGGCAGCGACGAGGAATCGTCGACGATCGGCGAATTCGTGCCGGCCGATACGCGCCCCTTCGATGAGATCGTCGAAGAGGAGGAGAGGCGAGGCATCGTCGAACAGATCGTCGGCGCTCTGCTCCCCTGCGAGTGCCTCGTCCTTCGACTTCGATACGGCTTCGATGATGAAAGGGTCTGGACCCACGACGAGGTCGGTGCGAGGCTCGGCGTGAGTCGCGAGCGCGCCGAGCAGATCGAGAACGAGGCGCTGGCGAAACTCCGCCACCCACGCCTCCTGAAGGCGCTTCTGGACTGATTCGTTTGAGACGCGAACCGCTCATCAGGGGCGGCGCGCCCCACTATCCTCGATGCGATGAGTGGATTCGACTGCGCGATCACCGACCACGTCGAGGCGCCTCGCGAGCGGCCCTCGTGGGAGGTCTACGACGAGATCGGTCGTCAGGTCGAACTCGCTGACCGTCTCGGTTTCGAGCACGCCTGGTTTGGCGAACACCACGGTCACGCCCACGTGGGACACGTGCCGCACCCCATCGCGTACTGCATTCACCTCGCCGCCCGCACGCGACGGATTCATCTCGGCGCCTCGGTCGTGTGTGTTGGCCTGCACCATCCCGTGGGGATGGCGGAGCAGATCGCGATGCTCGACGTGATCTCCGGCGACCGCACCTCGATCGGCGTTGGCTCCGGTTCGACGTCGGTCGAGTTCGCGGCCTACGGGCTGTCGGTGCCCTCACCCGAGGAGCGGCGGGCGCGCTTCCAGGAGATCCTGGCGATCTTCGATCTCGTCTGGTCTGGCGAACCCTTCGCCTGGCGCGGCGCCTACTACCAGTTTGAGTCGCCCGGTCTCCTGCCGCGACCACTGCCCGGGATGCGCGAGAGGCTCTGGATTGGGGCGAACAGCGTCGATTCGGCAACGATGGCGGGCCTGCACGGGTATGGACTCCAGTTATCGAACATGCGCACGTTGGAGGAACTGGCCCGGCTCTCCGACGCCTACCTGGGCGCACGGAGCCAGGCCTCGGCGGGCGCTCCGCCGCCGCGCATCGCCGCCAGCGCGCCTCTTTACGTCGCCGAGACCGACG
The DNA here is from genome assembly GCA_016875715.1 of Chloroflexota bacterium. GTDB lineage: Bacteria > Chloroflexota > UBA6077 > FW602-bin22 > FW602-bin22 > VGOZ01. The sequence continues at coordinate 12,531 of VGOZ01000004.1, forward strand.
CCCAGGCACGCGCCGAGTTCGCTCCCGCGCTCGACATCATTGAACGTGAGAACCGGCGGACGCGCGTCGACGGCACAACGGGCGCGCTCCCCGCAGAGACGCGCGATCGAGCCGAGTCGCTGCGATTCGCCGTCGGCAGCCCCGAAACGGTGTGCGCCGCGCTGGTGGAACTCCGCCGCACGCTACCCTACACCACCATCAACGTCCGCCCTCGGTGGGCCGGCACGAGCGCGGCTCAGGTGGAGCGATCGCTCTCGCTGTTCGCGCGCGAAGTGAGGCCCCGTCTCGTTTGAGCGTTCGCTGCGGGCTGAGTGATTGCCCGTCCGAACCGCGCCGAACGGCCGGCGCGGCCGTAGAATCACGGCATGGAAGCCCCGGGGTATCGCTACTCGCGTTGGGACGGGACGCAAAACCTCGATATCGATGCCGACGATGTTCTGGAGCAACTCGCCGACCGACTGATTGACGGCGAGGATCCTCGGTGGGCGTTACAGCGGCTCGCGCGCGAGGGTCTCGTGGGTCGTGAGGGTCAGCGGTTGGAGGGTCTGCGCGACATCCTGGAGCGGGTCCGCCAGGCGCGGCAGGAACGCCTCTCCCGCCACGATCTCGGCAAGGTCGTCGATCAGTTGCGCGAGGCACTGGACGAGATCGTCGCCCGTGAGAGGACCACCGTCGAAGATCGGGTACAGCAGGCGGGGTCTTCTCCGCTGTCGCAGCAGTCACAGGACGCCGACGGTGAGAGCTCGCCCGAGAACTCGAGCACTCCGCCCGCGTCAGAGAACCAAGGGGTTCCGCCGGAGGCGGCGGACGCTCGCGGTGCATCCAGCTCCCCCTCGAACCCCGCGGACTCGCCGGGTTTGCCCACGCCGGCGATGCGGCAGGCGCTCGGGCGAATCGCCCGAGCCCGCCAGCAGCAGCTCGAAGCGCTCCCCGAGAAGACTGGCGATCGTCTCCGCGCGCTGCAGGAGTACGAGTTTCTCGATCCCGAGGCCGCGGCGCGGTTCAAGGAACTGATGGAACGATTGCGGCAGGCCGCACTCGGGTCCTTCTTCCAGCAGATGAAGCAGTCGATTGGCAATCTCACGCCGGAGATGCTCGACCGCGCGCGGGATATGGTCCGAGATCTGAATCGCCTCCTTCAGGAGCGTGCGAACGGCGGGAATCCGGACGCAAGCGAGTTCCTCAAGGATCACGGCGACTTCTTTCCCGGTGCGGAGAATCTGGACGACATCCTGTCGCAACTCGCGCAGCAGATGAATCAGATGGGGTCGCTCATGCGCTCGCTCTCCGCTGCGCAGCGGCAGGAGCTGGCCGATATGATGTCCGTCGCGCTGGGCGACGACCGGCTCCGCGTTGATCTCGCCCAGTTGGCCGGCCATTTCCGGGACCTCATTCAGCCGGATACTCAGGCCTACCCGTTCTCCGGCGACGACCCCCTCGGCCTCGAACAGGCGCTCGATCTGATGGGTCAGATGGAGGGGATCGATCGCGCCAACGACCAACTACGGGACGCGATGCGCGATCCGCGGTTGATGGATCGGGTCGATACCGAGCGGTTGCGGCAGGCCGTCGGCGAGCAGACCGCGGAGCAGTTCGAACGCCTGCGGGACATCGCGCAGATCCTCAAGGACGCGGGCTACCTCGAGGAGCGGGGCAGCGAACTCAAGTTGACCGCGCGCGCGATGCGCAAGATCGGTGACAAGGCGCTGCGCGATATCTTCGCCAGCCTCCGCAAGGATCGTGCCGGCGATCACACGACCGAACGAGTCGGCTCGCGCGGTGAGCGGGCGGACGATTCCAAGCCGTACGCGTTCGGGGACCCGTTCCACCTCGACCTTCGCGAGACGCTGATGAACGCTCTCACCCGCGAGGGCCCGGGTACGCCGGTGCGCCTCGATCCGCAGGACTTCGCGGTGTATCGGACCGATCACTCCACCCGTTCGGCAACCGTGCTCCTCATCGACATGAGCCGTTCGATGATCTACAACGGTTGTGCGCGCGCGGCCAAGCGCCTCTGCCTGGCGCTGCAGAGCTTGATTCGCGGCCAGTATCCGCGCGATGCCTTCCACGTGGTAGCGTTCGCCGCCGTCGCGCGCGAGATCAGTCACGATGCGGTCGCGCACTTGCAGTGGTCCGAGTACAACCAGGGCACCAACCTCGCGCACGGCCTGGCGATCGCGCGGCAGGTTCTCGGACGCTATCCGGGTGCCAACCGCCAGGCGATCATCGTCACCGATGGCGAGCCGACGGCCCACCTGCTCGAGAGCGGGGAGCCGTTCTTTATGCATCCGGCGCACCCGGAGACGACGCGTGCGACCCTTCGCGAGGCGCTGCGGAGCGCCCGCGATGGGATCAGCCTCAACACCTTCATGATCGAGGGTGGTCCTGCGCTGGAGGACTTCGTCGGGCAGATGACCGCTCTCGTGAACGGGCGTGCCTTCATGACCGATCCGAACAAACTGGGCGAGTACGTCTTGCTCGACTACGTGCGCCAGCGCCGGCGCTGGGTCGCATAGACGCACATCACGCCGGAGCTTCCCCCGGGCTTGCCCCGATCACGGCGCGATCGTGGGTAGCCGGGTCGGCTCCTGAGGCGGTCGCCAGCCGGTCGCGATCCGTATCTGTGTGGGGTTTTCGATAACGATCTCCGACCATTCGCCGGAGCGGGTGACTGTACCGGTCACGTCGATCACCTTATCGATGAGCATGACGTCGACATCGCCGCCCAGGCGGCCGACCAGGTCCGGCCGCAGGTCGGGCATCACGACGACGCGAAAGTAGAACCCCTCGTAGAAACAGCCTGGGCGGATGTAGATGGGGTCGCCAGCCCGGCCGAAGTCGACACACTCCACGTGCATACGCACGATGACTGGTTGACCGACCTGGGTGGCCGCGAAATCAGGGCCGACGTGCGGCTGCGGGGTTGGCGTGCGCGTGGGTACCGGTGCCAGGCACGCCATCGCGAGGCACGCGACGACCAGAACGCGCAGAGCCGGAATCAGGTGAACCGGACGACGCTTCGCGCGACCTCTCCCGCCTCGAGGGCACGAAACGCCTCGTTCACATCATCGATCCTGTACTCGCGCGAGATCAGCTCATCCAGTTTGAGCTTCCCTGCGACGTACAGGTTGAGGAGTCGCGGGAAGTCGATCCACGGGTCGCACGATCCATAGATCGAGGAGATGATGCGCTTCTCCGCCAGGATGAACGGGAAGACGGTGAACGCGAACTGTTGCTGGTAGTTCGGCATTCCCACGCAGCAGAGCGTCCCAGCTTTCCGGATCGCCTCCAGGCCCTGTTCGAGCACCCTCACGTTCCCGATCGCGTCGAACGCGTAATCGGCGCCGATCCCATCGGTCAGATTCCGAATCGTCGCCACCGCGTCGGCAGATCTACCGTTGATCGTGTGGGTCGCGCCAAACTGCCGGGCGTACGCGAGCTTACTGTCGAGCAGATCGACCGCGATGATCTTTTCCGCACCGGCGAGCGCGGCTCCCTGGATGACGTTCAGGCCGACTCCGCCGGAACCGAAAACGGCAACACTGGACCCGGGTTCGACCCGGGCGGTGTTGATCGCCGCACCGACGCCGGTCATCACCGCGCAACCGACGAGCGCCGCGCGATCGAGCGGCACATCTTTCCGGATCTTCACGACACCCTGCTCGGGCAGCACGGTGACCTCGGAGAAGGACGAAACCCCGGCGAAGTGCTTCAGTTCTTGACCCGCGCGACTGAACCGGCTCGTATCGTCATTGAGCCGCCCGGTGAAACGGATCCTGGTGCCAGCGTCACAGAGGATTGGCTTGCGCCTCTGACAGTAGTAGCAACTGCCGCATGGCGCTCGCCAGACGAGGATCACGTGATCTCCCGGCGCAACCCGTGTCACGCCCGGACCGACCGATTCGACCACCCCGGCGCCCTCGTGTCCGATCACGACCGGAAGATTGGAGGGGAGGTCGCCGTGCATCACGTGGAGGTCGCTGTGGCATACCCCCGCCGCCGCGACCCGTACGCCCACCTCTCCCGCGCGCGGTGCACCCACTTCGATGTCCGCGACCTCGAGCGGACGATGTAGTTCGTAGAGGATCGCTGCCCGAACCACCCATAGCCCCCTGCGAGACTTCGCACGCAGTATAGGCTCGGGCGGGGACTTCCCCCGGGATCCGCGCCCGGGCCACCCTTATGATTGCCCAGCCGCCATGGTTGTGACACCGCCTGTGCTCGCGCCGTTTCAATCACCGTACACGCGGCACCGCCGGTTCACCCGTGTGGTGATGGTGGGCGATGTCGGCGTGGGCGGCGATCATCCGATCCGCCTCCAGTCGATGACGACTACACGCACCCTGGACACCGCGGCCACGGTGAACCAGATCGTGCGCCTCGTCGATACGGGCTGTGAGATCGCCCGCGTGACCGCACCGACGGTCGCGGATGCCCGCAACCTCGGCGAGATCCGTCGTGTCCTGCGGCATCGCGGCGTAAGAGTGCCGCTTGTTGCCGACATTCACTTCTCGCCGGCTGCGGCGCTTGAGGCCGCGCTTCACGTCGAGAAGGTGCGCATCAACCCTGGCAACTACGCAGACTCCAAGGTCTTCGCCCGCCGTGAATACACCGACGCCGAATACCAGGCAGAACTGGAACGGATCGAGGCCCGGTTCGCGCCCGTCGTCGTTCGCTGCCGCGAGCAGGGCGTCGCGATGCGGATAGGCACCAATCACGGATCGCTCTCCGACCGGATCATGAACCGGTTCGGCGACACACCCGTCGGGATGGTCGAATCGGCGCTGGAGTTCCTCGCGATTTGCGAGCGGCATGGCTATCAGGACGTGATCTTCTCCATGAAGGCGTCGAATCCCCGTGTGATGGTTCAGGCATACCGCCTGCTCGCCGCGCGCCTGGACGCCACGGGTCGTCATTACCCGCTCCACCTTGGCGTAACGGAAGCGGGCGATGGCGAGGATGGGCGGGTCAAGTCGGCCGTGGGCATCGCAACGCTGCTCGCCGATGGCCTAGGCGACACGATCCGCGTCTCACTGACTGAGGAACCCGAGCGCGAGATTCCCGTCGCCAGCGCGATCGCGGTCCGTTACGAGGGATTGGGCGATGCGACCGCGCAGGCCGAGACGCCGCCGTTCGATCCGTTCGCGTACAGCCGGCGATCGGCGACGGGGGTCGCGCTGGGATCGCTGGCGCTTGGCGGCGACGCGGTCCCATCCGTGCTGGCCGAAGTGACCGTCGATCCCGCCGCGCCGGCGGCTCTCCTCTCCCACCTGCGCCGACTCTTTCAGCCGCTCAGCAAACGTGTCGTCCGACCGGACGGCCTGGTCGCGCGCCTCCCCTCGGCGGCGGCCCGAGACACGCTCGGTGGCGTCCTCGATGCCCTCGGCCGCTCGGGCCCGGCGCCAGTGGTTATCGTCGCCCCCGCGTCCGCCGACCTGATCGCTCCCCTGCCGCCGCACTCCTCGGTCCACGGCATTGTCGCGCCCGAGACGTGGACGCTCCCCTCCGGATGGTCGCCCACTATCGCCCGGATCGTACCCGTGGATACCGACGATCCGGACCACGCTCTGGCCCTCTCCGACGCGGAGACCGACCGCTCGCGCTGTGTCCTTGTTTCGGGGAGCGACGGCGATCGCACCCTGGTGGCCGTGCGCCGCCTCGCCGCGAGGAACTCCGGGATCCCCATCCTCATCCGGTTACCCCCGAAGAGCTCCGGCGATCCGCATACGGTGAACGCATCGATCGCTCTGGGGGCTCCCCTCATCGATGGGATTGGCGACGGGGCGGTCGTTGCCGCCGAGGACCTCGCCGCCGAGATCCATCTGGCGTTTGGGATCCTGCAGGCGACCGGGGCGCGCACCACGCGCACCGACTACGTGGCCTGCCCCTCGTGCGGGCGCACGCTCTTTGACCTTCAGACCACCACAGCGCGCATTCGGGCGCGGACCGACCACCTCGTCGGCGTGCGCATCGCGATCATGGGCTGCATTGTGAACGGGCCGGGCGAGATGGCCGACGCGCATTTCGGGTACGTCGGGGGCGCACCGGGTCAGGTCAATCTGTACGTCGGCAGGGAGTGCGTCGAGCGGGCCGTTCCCGAAGCGCAGGCCGACGAACGCCTCATCGCCCTCATCAAGTCGCACGGGCGCTGGGTCGACCCCGAGCCGGACTGATCCCGCCTACCCCTGGGTCTGGCAGGGTGGCGCGTTGATCGGGATCTCACCTGAACCGTCGTCGTTGACGAGAACCCGGATCTGGAGACGTCGATTGAGCGGGCGTGATCCCTGATACGCCGTGATGCCCAGGAAGTACTGCGTCCTCGCGTAACCAGGGCACACGTTAATCACAACATTCTGGGGCACGTTGGCGCGGAGGTTCACCGGGTCGAGCGGCGACAGGATCGGGGTGAGGCCTTGGTAAATGGTGCCGAACTGGACGTCGTTCACGTCGTAGTTGCTGGTCATCGTGACCGTGACGCGCTCCGCGCTCTGATCTTGCAGTACGAGGCTCCGCCGGATCAGGGGCAGGTCCCACTTGATCTGGATCGGCAGAATCGTGATGCGCATGCGCAGGAGGGGACTGATCGCTTCGAGGCCGTTGGTCGGCCGGAAGACGAGGTTGGCTCGGGACGTGCGGTTCACCATCGGCGCGGTGAACACCATGCGGATGCGGCGCGGTTCTCGGGCCGGGACGATCCCCGGCACGTTCTCGAACCGGACCTGCGCCGAGAAGTTGCTGCGCATCTCGTACTCATTGAGATCCACGTTCGAGTTGATCGTGAACTCGCGCACGATCTCGCCTCCCGATCCCACGACGGTGCGGACCGGAGCGCGCTCTCCGGTAGCCGGATCGATGAGGTTGCCGAAGTTGACTTTGGGCACGGGGATCTCGACAGAGATCGGCAGCACGCCGACCAGCCCTTCGGTGTTCAGCAGTCGGACCTTCGCGACGTAGAAGTATCGATCGGCGCTGCCGCGAGATTCGGGAATCGTGATCTCCAGATTGATCGTATCGCTCTCGCCGGCGCGGAGCGCCCTGGTCGCATCGAACGCCGAACTGGTCGCGTCGATCTGCAGGCTGCTGGGATTGCTCTCGATCTCGAGCAGCATCGGCTCGGTATCCACGTTGACCGTTACGGTCACCGACGGGGAATACGTGTCACCCCGAGCGAGCGGCCGCCGGAATAGCCGGCAGAAGGGAGAGGATCAGCAGCAGGGCAGTCACAGTTCGGGTGACCCGCGTCAAGGATTGAGTATCGGTTCGCCGGCGCGAGGCGAGAATGGCAAGAAGGTCATAGGAGTACCCATGCCTATAATCGGTGCCGCCCGCCGAATCCCCTAAGGATAGACTCCGTGCCCCTGATGGAGACCCTCAAGCGCGTCCTTCTTCCCAATGCCTCGAACGATCCGTACGCGCCGTACCACAGCCACTACGAGATCGTAGATGCACGGGGCGAGGTATTTGCATCGGGTGGCGTGCCCGTGATCTTCTTCGAGGATGGCCCCGCCCTCGCGAAGCAGGCGCTGCTCGCGCGCCAGGAACCGGCGCGGGGCTGGCGTATCCGCCGGCGCCGTTAGTCCTGGAGCGAGACGGGCACGACTTCGCCCGTTCTGGCCGCCCGGACCGCGGCATCGAGCAGCGCGACCACATCCCGCGCCTGTCTGCCGGTGACAGCGAGTGGGGCTCCGGCGTTGAGGTGCTCGCTGACGTTTTCGTAGTACGAGAGCCACCAGCCCTGTACAGGCTCGATTGCGATCTGCGCTAAGGCGCCGCCGAAATCGGTCGTCACCCGCGTGCGCTCGTCGGCCAGCTCTTGGGCCCCATCCGGCCGCCCGTCCGTACGGAAGGCCCGTTCCTGGGGGTCGAGGCCGTTGCGGGTCAGCGCGCCACGGTCGCCGAGCACGAACCAGCGCGGTTTGGCGATGCGCGCCAGATTTGAGATCTCGATGGTGAAGAGTGTCTCATCCGCGAAGCGGATCGTCGCCCGGGCGTGATTCCCGATCGCGGGAACCGCGCGCGGCCTCAGCAAGTAGGCAGTGACGCTAATCGGCGGCGCGGCCACGAGTTGGAGCGCCTGGTCAAAGAGATGGGCGCCCCAGTCGTGGAACAGGCTGCCCATGATCTCCGGCTCCGCGCGCCACGTACGCCGCGGCTCCCGGTACGTGAAGACGGTCGATTCGAACACGTACGGGCGCCCGAGGAGGCCGGCCTCGATCGCGTGGCGTAGCGTCAGATAATCCCAGTCCCAGCGCCGGTTGTGGAAGGCGCTCAGCATCAACCCGCGCCGTCCCGCCCGCTGGAGCAGATCGTCGGCGTCCGGCACGGCGATCGTGAGCGGCTTGTCGACGACCACGTGACGCCCGCTCTCGAGCGCCTGCCGTGCTAGCGCGGCATGGGTATTGTGAGGCGTCGCGATGATCACCATCCGCACGGCCGGATCGGCGAGAAGTCCCTCGATCGCGGTGTAAACCGGCACGTCGTGTTCGACCGCCGCCGCGCGTCGCTTCTCCGGATCGCGCGCCACGATGCCGACGAGGCGAAGGCCGGGACAGCGGGAGACCAGATGGCTGTGGAACACCCGCCCGGCGTAGCCGTAGCCGACCAGGCCCACGCCGATCACCGCGCGATCATACGCCCTGGCGGGGTGAGTCCACGGCCGATCCCGGTGTCCGGACCGATGCCATCGCTGGCTGCCGATCACGACCTAACCCGGGTTCCGGCACCATTCCTGCACCTGACGAGCGTGCGATTGCGAGCCAGATGCGATGCTGACGTTCGCGTTGAGATAGTCGGATGGATCGCGCGTGTCCGCGAGTTCGAGGTCGCTGCCAAACTCGCGCAGGACGGAGAAGTGGACGTGGTTGAATTGCCCGGGGCCCATGTCCTGCAGGTAGCCTACGGTCTGTCCGCGGATAACCGTGCTCCCAACCCCGACGGTAATGTTCGACATGTGCGTGTAGTAGGTCGAGATGCCCAGTTCTGGATGGCGGATGTTGACGCCCACGCTGGATCGGAGGCGGACGATGCCACCGTACGCCGCGTAGACGGGCGATCCGGCCGGGCTACCGATATCGATGCCGTGGTGGACTCCGGATGCCGGGCATCCGCCGTCACCGGCGCATGGCTGTCGGTAGACCCACCCCAGCCACCCGGTGCGAGGCAGGGCTAGGACGGCGCCGGGACACGCGGCGGGCGGCATAGGGGTCGCGGTCGCGGTGGGGATCGGCGTGGCGGTTGCGGTGGGAGTCGCCGTGGGCGTCGGGGGCGAGTCGCGCGCGAGGATGGGGAACCGCAGCGTGACGGCGTTCTGAGGCGTGGCCGCGCCGACCGGTGCGCCGGCCGCCAGAAGCACCGCCCACGCCGCGGCGACGAGGAGGGCCGTGGCCTGGAGACCGTGGCGCGCCCGCCATTTATGCAAACGTTTCTTGCCTTTTGATCCGTCAAGGACCGGTGGTTACAATGACCGCCGGTTCTCCTCGCCCAGGGGGTTAGCGCACGATGCCGACGATCACGACGCGAACCAGAGTAGACGACCTGGTATCAGAATTCCCGGAGAAGGCGCCGGTGCTCCTGTCCTACCGGCTCCCCCGCGCGGGCGCGACCCAGGAACAGCAGGCCGACGCCTGGATGTCGGCCGGGTCCATCGGCGATGCCGCGACCCGGAACGGGATGAGCGCGCCCGACCTCGACCGACTGATCGGTGAACTCAACGGCTTGTCGCCGCAGGAGGCCGATGTCGACGAGGGGCGCCGTATTCGCCTGCTCGCGTTTCTGCGCAGCGAGACCGACATTCAGTTCCTCCAACGTGGGAAGCGGTACCAGGTCGATTCGGGCACCATCGACTGGTTCCGCGCCAACGTGAAGTGCCAGTACGCCTGTCCCGTCCATACCGACGTGCCGGGGTACATCGCCCTCATCGCCGATGGCAAGTACGAGGAGGCCTACCAGCTCAATCGGAAGGCGAACATCCTTCCCGGCATCCTGGGACGGATCTGTTCTCATCCTTGTGAGACGGCCTGTCGCGCCTGCGACGTGGATGGCGCGATTTCGATCTGCCGCTTGAAGCGATCTGCCGCAGACCACCGGGGCGAGTGGCGGACGATCAAGAAGGAGCCGTGGCGGCAGGAGAAGGTTGCCGTCATCGGCTGTGGCCCGGCCGGACTCGGTGCCGCCAACGATCTGGCCCTGATGGGGTACGGCGTCACGATCTACGACAAGTACCACGTGCCGGGCGGCACCCTCTGGTCGGGGATTCCCGAGTTCCGCCTCCCGCGCGATCTCGTGCTCGCGGAGGTCCGCAACATCGAGGAACTGGGCGTGGAGGTGAAACTGAAGGTCGAGGTCGGCCGGGATGTGACCCTCGACGAACTGCGCCAGAAGTACGACGCGGTGATCGTCGCGTCCGGGTGCATGGGCCCGTCGCGTCTCCGCATCCCGGGCGAGGAACTCGCCGGGATGTACTACGGCATCGAGCTGATGGAGGAGGTCAACTTCACCTATCAGTTGAAGAAGATGGGGCGGAAGGTGGTCGTCATCGGCGGCGGATATACCGCGATGGACTGCTCACGATCGGCGCTCCGAATGGGAGCCGACGATGTGTACGTCGTCTACCGCCGCTCGCGGAACGAGATGACCGTGGACGAAGAGGAGCGCGGCGAGACCGAGCGCGAAGGTGTCACGTTTGAGTATCTCGTCGCGCCACTCGAGATTCTCGGCGATGAGAACGGGCGCATTCGCGGCATACGCTGCGTCCGCACACGCCTGGGGGAGCCGGACGCCCGCGGCCGACGGTCTCCCGTTGCCATCGAGGGGAGCGAATTCATCATCGAGTGCGATACCGTCGTCGCCGCGGCGGGCCAGTTTTCCGTCAATACGCTCCTCAGCGCCGACGTCAAGGTCGCCGAGCGCGAGGGCCGTGTTCTCATCGACCCGCGCACCTACTCGACGACCGCGAATGGTGTGTTCGCCTGCGGCGACTTCACGACCGGCCCTGCAACAGTCATTGAGGCTATCGCCCACGGACGAAAGGCGGCGGTGCAGGTCAATCGTTTTCTCCAAGGGGATCGGCCGCGGTTCACCGAGCGCGCGCAGTTCAAGCTCGTCCACGCGATGGCGAGCCCCGAGGACTACAGCGACGCGCCCGTAACCGGCGAGCACATCACCGAGTGGACGGCCACCGCGATGAGCCGCCGCCTGCAGTGGGGCGACGACTACGACGTGCACGGACGCACGCCGAACCCGATGATTCAGGTTCCGCTCCGCATCTCCGACTTCAAGCGCGAGGTGGAGACGGGGTTCAACCGCACCTCTGCCTACAAAGAAGCCAAGCGCTGTTATCAGTGCCAGCTGAACATCATCATCGATGGGCAGATGTGCATCCTCTGTAACGCCTGCGTCGACGTCTGCCCGATGCGCATCATCGAGATGATCCCGCTGGAGCGCATTGCGTCGCTGGATGGCAATACCGATATCGCCCAGGTCGCGCGGGCCGATCTCGGCCCGTTCGGCGCGGCGATGGTGATTGATGAGAAGACCTGTATCCGCTGCGGCCTCTGCGTCAAGCGGTGCCCCACCGGATGCCTGACGATGACGCATTTCGAGGCCACCGGCGATCCTGGCGAACTCTGGGATGCGCCGCTGAAGGAGTTAACTCTCGCCTGACGGGCGAGCGGCGGAGAGAGTATGCAGGGCACGCGCCAGGCGGTCGTCGAACTCCTGCGGCAACGAACCGAGGTCTCGGTCCGGGAACTTGCGGGCGCCCTCGGCGTCACCCAGATGAGCGTGCGCCTCCACCTTGCTGCGCTGTGTCGCGGGGGATTCGTGACCTCTCGGGAGATCCACCAACCGATCGGTCGGCCGAGCCACTGCTTCCGCCTGACCGAGAAGGCGAGCGATCTCTTCCCGCGAGCGTACGTGCGCCTGGCCGATCTGGTGTTCGCGGCGGCCACCGCCAGCGGCCATGAGGAGAGCCTCCGCACCGCCCTCGTCGATGAACTGATGCGACGTCATGGCGCGCAGCTCGCGGGGGGAAGCCTGGAGGACCGGGTGGAGGCACTCGGCGATATCCTCGCGCAGGAGGGCTTCACGCCGTCCGTGGAGGCCGATGGCCAGGGTCTCCTCCTGCGGACGGGACACTGTCCCTACGAGGGGGTCGCCGCCCGCCACGGGTGCCTCTGCGATGCCGAGTGCGGCTTCATCTCCCTGGCTCTGGGCGGTGATGTGTTGGTCGAGCGGGTCGAGTTCCGGCGCGGTGGCGATCGCGACTGCAGCTACAGGCTGCGCCTCCTGCCGCGTTTCGAGGTGGTTTCCAGCAATTAGACTTCGCGTCTATGACGGACTCCACACGACGCTCCCCCTCCGACCCCGAGGCGCAGGGCCGCGCCGGCCAGCCGGGCAATGCACCCGGACAGATCGAAGGTCCCCTCACCGTTCTTGTCGTCGCGGCTCACCCGGATGATCCAGAGTTCGGCGCCGGCGGCACCAGCGCACTCTGGGCGAAACAGGGTCGCGAGGTCTTCCAGCTTGTGTGCACGAACGGCGAGAAAGGCAGTTCCGATCCGGAGATGACTTCGGATCGGCTGGTGGAGCTGCGCGAGGAGGAGCAGAAATGCGCCGCCGCCACGCTCGGCGTCAAGAAGGTGTACTTCCTCCGCCTGCCCGATGGGGAGATCAGCCCCGATCTGACGCTCCGCCGAGGGATTGTCAAGGCGATCCGCATGGTTCGGCCGGAGATCGTCATCACGCACGACCCGACCAATGTCTACGGCGACAACAATCTCACCCACCCCGACCACCGCGCCGTCGGCCACGCCACGCTGGACGCGATCTACCCGACCGCGCGCGATCGCCTCAACTTTCCCGAGCACGAGAAGGCCGGACTGCTCCCCCACAAGGTCCGCGAGGTTCTGCTCTGGGGCGCGAAGGAGCCGAACTTCTGGGTCGACATCGCCGAGACGTTTGACACCAAGATCGCCGCGCTGCGCTGCCACACTACGCAGATCCCGGACACCGAGCAGATGGAGAAGCGGATGCGCGAGCGCGCCGAGCAACTCGCCCGCGAACGTCCGGCTGACGATACCCGTCCCCTCCTGGCCGAGGCGTTTCGCCGGATCACACTGCTTCGCTGACGGCGCTGCCTACAATTTCGCAAGAGGAGTGAGCAAAATGGCCGCCGCCGTCACCGAACAGCAGGTTCTTGCCGCCCTCTCACACATCATCGATCCCGATCTCCATCGTGACGTTGTGTCGCTGGGATTCATCAAGAACCTCACGATCGCGAATGGCGATGTCTCCTTCGACTTCGAGCTCACCACTCCGGCGTGTCCGGTCAAAGATCGCTTCCTCGAGCAAGCCCAGACGCTCGTGCGGGCAATCCCGGGCGTGACGAACGTCGCCTGCACGATGACCGCGAATGTGCGCTCGTCGGGCGGCGGCCACCAGTCCGCCATCAAACTCGAGGGTGTGCGCAACATCGTCGCTGTCGGCGCGGGCAAGGGGGGCGTGGGAAAGTCGACCTGTGCCGTCAGCCTCGCCGTGGCCTTGAGCGAGACCGGCGCTCGTGTGGGGTTGCTCGACGCCGATATCCACGGCCCGAACGTCCCGCTGATGATGGGCCTGAGCCAGCCTCCCCATCAGACCGACGGGAAGATCGTGCCCGGCATCAGTCACGGCGTGAAGGTCATGTCGGCAGGGTACTTCGTGCAGGAGAACCTGCCGCTCATCTGGCGCGGGCCGATGGTGGGCAAGATGATCCAGGAGTTGCTCGGCGGGGTCGACTGGGGCGAACTCGACTACCTGGTGGTCGACCTGCCGCCGGGCACCGGCGACGCGCCCCTCACCCTCGCCCAGGCGATCCCGCTCTCCGGCGCCGTGATCGTGACGCAGCCGCCCGATGTCTCGCTGATGGACGCGACCAAGGCGCTGGCGATGTTCCAGAAACTCGAGGTGCCGATTCTGGGCATCGTCGAGAACATGAGCTACTTCATCTGCCCGTGCTGCGGCGAGCGGACCGAGATCTTCTCGCATGGCGGCGGCCGGGCCGCGGCGGAGCGGTTGAAGGTGCCCTTCCTCGGCGAGATCCCCATCAACGCGCGCATCCGCGAGGGCGGCGACACCGGCACACCGATCCTCGTCGGTGAGCCCACGTCACCCGAGGCGGACGCGTTCCGCCAGTTCGCGCGGAATACTGCGGCGCGTGTGAGCGTGCTTCAGAACATGCGCGCCGCCGAGGCGGCCAGGGGCAGCAAGCAGTTCATCAAGTTCTTCGACTGAGCGGAGCGTCGGCGAGGGGCTGATTCAGGCGCGCGCCGGCTCGCGCGCCATCGCACGCGCGGAGTCGTACGCCGCGGCCACGATCGCATCGACATCCGCCGGGGTGTGCGCCGCGCTGACTCCATGGTGCCACACCGGGTTGACGTACACGCCGCGATCGAGCATCTCGCGACTGAAGCGCAACTGCATCTCCCGATCGAAGGTCGCGGCCCGGGCGTAGGCCGTGACCCGCGTTGCCGGATCCAGGCCGAAGTAGAGGGCGAACCGCGCGCCCACGCCCTGCACGCGGATCGGGACTCCCGCCCGCCGGAACGCGTCGTCGAGTCCCCGGTACAGCCGCTCGTGCGTGGCGAGGAGATTGGGCCAGAACTCCGGCCTGCCGATCGTATCCAGGAACGCATGCGCCGCCAGGACGGGGATGAGGTGGGCGTTGTACGTGCCGGTGTGGACGGCGGGTCCAAGCGGTGAGACGATCGACATCACGTCGCGCCTGCCACCGAAGACCGAGAGCGGCACGCCTCCGGCGACGGCCTTGCCCAGCGCAGTGAGGTCCGGTGTGACGCCGAACCGGGCCTGCGCCCCACCCGGACCGGTCCGGAACCCGGAGAGGATCTCATCGAAGACGAGCAGCGCGCCAGCGGCCCGGGTCCGCGCCTGGAGCGCTTCGAGGAAGCCGGGAAGCGGCTCGATCGCGCCTGCGTCGTAGTTGATCGGCTCGAGTACCACCGCGGCGATCTCCGCGCCGTGACGATCCATGACCAGCGCGAACGCGCCGAGGTCGTTGAAGGGCACCACGACGACGCCGGTCTCCGCTCCAGGGGGCATTCCGGCGGTCTCCGGGCGGAGCGCGGGCAGGAGGACATCCGCTGAGCGCGGGAAGTTGAATGCGAGCGCATCGTTGAACCCGTGGAAGTGTCCCGCGAACTTCACGATCAGGGGGCGACCGGTAAATGCTCGCGCGATGCGGGTGAGGTAGAAGGTGGCCTCCGTGCCGGTGGTGGTGAAGCGCACCATCTCGAACGAGGGGATGAGATCGACCAACCGCTCGGCGAGTCGGATCTGCTCCTCGCCATCGTAGGCGCAGATGAGGCCGCGCTGGCCTGCCTCGGCGATGGCGTCGACGATCGCGGGGTGGCCGTGGCCGAGGAGTGCCGCCCCATTCGACATGCACGTGTCGAGGAGCGTGCGCCCATCCTCGAGCGTGACGCGACTGCCGGCCCCGGAACGGAAGTAGAGCGGCTCACCGATAGCGGGGTTCGTCCGTGCGGCCGCGGTCACCCCGCCGGGCAGTACCCGCTCGGCGCGAGGAAAGAGGCTGTCTGGCACGGTCGCGAAGTGTACCCGTTCGTCGGACCGGGCCGGGGAGCGCGGGACAGTGCCCGAAGCGAGGAGGCAACGACGCGCATCGACAGGAAGCCCCGACCTGGGCACGGTGGCCTTCACCTACCATCCCATCGGCACGCTGGCGACTCAGACCGATGCGCGGCGCAATAAGACCGGGTACGCCTACGACGTGCTCGGTCGCATCACCCGAGTCTGGTGACCGTTGGAGTGGGTCGAACCGAACGTGCACCTCCTCCGTCCCAGCGTCCCCGTACCGGCGACCGGATCGGCGCTGCGCACCGACGGGGCGGTGAGCTACCCGCTGACGGATTACCTCGGCTCGACCCGCATCCGCCTGGACGTCAACGGCGCCTCGCAGGATGGGCAACGGTAGCGGCCGTGGGGCAATCAGCGCGAGCCGGGAATGAACCTGGGCACGGATCGGCGGTACACCGGCCAGGTGTGGGACGCCGCGATCCCTCCTCGAGCGGGCACCAACCTGCCGTGGGAGTCGGCAATCGCCCGCCCGCCGAAGATCAGCTGTACCGGCTCAGCATCCGATCGATGACCGCGCGCCGGTTGCTCTCATCGCCGACGTGCTGGGTACGGAGCGCGTCGGTATAGGTCGGCACACCTTCCTCGCGGTACAGGAGGCCGGAGTAGTACGGATCTTGCGAGTCGGCCAGCGCCAACGCGGCCACCTTGTTCGCCGGGTCGTGGTCCTTCGGAACATCCGCGATCTCCTCGCGGTACGACTTAAAGGTGTTCACCTTGTTGAATGTCGGGCAGGGGGAGAACACGTCGATTATCGAGAAGCCGGCGTGGTCAATCCCCTTCACGATGAGGTCGGCGACCTCCTTCGGGCGGCCCGAGAACGCGCGCGCCACGAAGGTCGCGCCCGCGGTGATCGCGAGCATCAGCGGATTCAGCGGCCTATCGATCGCGCCGTTGGGGGTGGACTTCGTCACGAACCCGAACCCGGAGGTCGGCGAGGTCTGCCCCTTGGTCAGGCCGTAGATCGCGTTGTCCATCACGATGTAGGTGATGTCGAGGTTCCGCCGCACCGCGTGGACAAAATGGCCGGCCCCGATCGCGAACGCATCGCCGTCGCCACCAAACGCCAGCACCTTCAGATCCGGGTTCGCGACCCGGATGCCTGTCGCGACCGGCATCGCCCGGCCGTGGATCGTGTGAAAGCCGTAGGTGGACATAAAGTACGGAAGCCGCGACGAGCAGCCGATGCCCGAAACGCAGACGACGTCCTTCGAGCTATAGCTCTTCGCGACCAGCGCGTTGTAGACCGCGTTGAGCACGCCGAAGTCCCCACATCCCGGGCACCAGGTCGGCTTCTCGCCGCTCTTGTACTCGTCGATCGTGTGCACCACGTCAGACACGCTGCGCTACCTCGCTTTCGACAAACGCGACGATGTCGCGCGACTTGAACGGCGTGCCACCGTAGATGTTCATGCGAATCAGATCGTTGCGGTACCGCGCCGCCATCAGCATCGCCAGCTGGCCGCTGTAGTTCACCTCGGGGACGATCACGCGGCGCTTTCCCATCACGAAGTCCCGCAATTGGTGGTCCGGCAGAGGCCAGACCATCTTCGGCGCGATCGCGTCGACGGGAATGCCCCGCTCGGCGAGCGCGTCGACCGCTTCGCGGACGCTCCCCATCGTCGTACCCCAGGTCACGATGCCGATCTCGGCGTTCGGATCGCCGTGTCGCTCGGCCTCCGGCGCGTCGCGCATCGCGTACTCCAGTTTGCGGAACCGCTTCTCGGTCATTCGCGAGTGGGTGACCACGTCGTATCGCGGTCGGCCCGTCTCGTTGTGTTCGAGGCCGGTTGCCACGTACTGGCCGCCGGCCATTCCCGGCAGGCTCATCGGCGAGACGCCCGTTTCGCTCGGCGCGTACCGGAGGTAGCCGCCCTCCCCCGGGTGGATCGGCACCTTGCCGTTCGCGCCGTTCGCGTGTCCGTTCGGGCTGTAAAGGTCGCGATCGATCACGGTGACGCGGCTGATGTCCGGCTTCGGGATCGCGCTCATGCGCATCATCAACACAGTGTCCGACAGAAGGATCACCGGGCACTGATACTTCTCGGAGAGGTTGAACGCGTTGACAGCCTGGTAGAAGGAGTCCTCGACACTCGTGCACGCCAGCACGATCCGGGGCACCTCGCCGTGGCCGCCCAGCGCGGCCAGGTACAGATCGCCCTGCTCGTGGCGGGTGGGGAGCCCGGTGGACGGCCCGGCGCGTTGGGCGTCGACGAGGACGAACGGCAATTCCGCCATCGTCCCCAGGCCGAGCGCCTCGACCATCAGGCTGAATCCCGGCCCCGAGGTCGAAGTAACCGCCTTCGCCCCCGCGAAACTCGCACCGAGGCACATCGTGATCGCGGCCATCTCATCCTCGGCCTGGATGACCGTGCCGCCGACCTTGGGTAGTTCGCTCGCCAGAAACTCCATCACGTCGCTCGCCGGAGTGATCGGATATCCGGCGAAGAAGTTGGCGCCGGCGGCCAGCGCGCCCAGCGAGAGCGACTGCGCCCCGGAGAGGACGATCGTATCCGGCCGTGCCGGCGGCGCGGCGATGGCGTACTGCGCGCGATCCGGAATGCTGGCTTGCACGTAGTCGATGCCGGCCTGCAGCGCGCGCATGTTGATCTGAACGATCTCCTCGCCCTTGCGCTGCCAGCGATCCCGGAGCAGACGCTCGGCGTGCGTCGTCGGCAATCCGAACAGCGCCGCGCAGACGCCAACCGCCACGACGTTCTTGCCCAGTTCGAACTTGAGTTGGTTCTTGGCGATATCCGTCAGCGGCACGGGGAGCTGGCGCCAGCGATCCGTCTCCGGCGGTGTGAACTCCACGGAGTCGTAGAGCAGAAGCCCGCCCTTCTTCAGGTCCGGCGTGTTCCGCTCGTACGCTTCCTGATTGAAGGCGAGGAGAATGTCAATCTCGTCGCCCTGGGCGTACAGCGGATGATCGCCCAGGCGGACCTGGAACAGGGCGTGCCCACCCTTGATCTCTGCCGGAACCGTCCAGTACGTGATGACATGGAAACCGCCGCGCGCGGTCGCCTGCGCCAGGAGGATGCCGGTGGACTGCACGCCCTCCCCGGCTTCGCCGGCGACGCGGATCACGAGATCGTGAGCCATGATGAGAGTGCCTCGCCTTTCGCGCTTCTGGGACGTACCCCAAGGAATCTTACCCGAGCCCGTCCCTCGCACCGAGTTTTGATAGATCAACCTTTTCTATCTATCCGATAAGACACACACGCGCGTCGAACTGTGAGCGACGCACCGTCACCCCGTGGTCCTCGCATCCACCGAGTGGACGGTGCGGGTATCTGCCGTACACTGCGCGCAGGGACGCGGGGTCACGGGGCACCGCGCGATGGGAGATGCCATGGTCGTAGTTCGCTGCGAGATCACACGCCGGGAGCCGTTCGCTGACGGCATCTCTTTCGGCGCGGTGGGGCCATACGAGCGGTTCGATGGATTCCTCCACTACGCGGTCGACCCGCTCCACGGGGCAAATCGGTCGATCGTCGATCTCGACCGCGCGCCGCGCAACGCGCAGGGGCGCGCAACTTTTCGTGCCGGGTTTTGTCTCCTCCACCCGGCCGATCCCGCGCGGGCGCGGCGGAGCCTCCTCTACTTCGTCGTCAACCGGGGGCGTCTGGGCCTGCCGATGAACCGTCCCGCGGTGCAGCCCGAGCCTGTGGACCGTTTCGACTACGGCGATGGCTTCCTCATGTGTCATGGATGGACGGTCGGGATGGCCGGGTGGCAGTGGGACGTCGAACCGCGCCCGGGTCTCATCGGTCTGGACGCCCCGCAGGCTATGGAGGGCGACCGCCCCATTCAGGGGGAGATCCTGGTGCAGTTCCAGCCGAACGAGCCCCACCCGGATGAGCTGCTCGCCCATATGCCGCTCCATCCGCCGCCAGGCAAACTCTCCTGGGCGCACCGGCCTTATCCCGCGGCCGACCTGGATGACCCCCGTGCGCGCCTGACGGTGAAGGCCTGGCCGGGCGGTCCCCGATACGCTATCGAACGCTCCCGATGGCGTTTCGCCCGCGACGTCGGCGGTCGTCCGGTTCCCGACGATCGGTATGTCTGGCTCGAAGGTGGCTTCCAGCCTGGACTCGTCTACGAACTGGTGTATCGCACACGGATCTGCCCGGTCGTCGGGACCGGACTCCTAGCGACGCGTGACTGCATCTCCTTTCTCCGATACGGCACCGCGGCGGAGGGGAACCCCCTCGCCGGTGTCATCGATGTCGCGCACGGTTTCGGCGTCTCGCAGTGCGGGCGGTTCCTCCGTCAGTTCCTGTACGACGCACAGAACCTCGACGAATCGGGTCGCGTCGTCTTCGACGGCGTCATCCCCGACGTCGCGGGTGCCCGACGCGGCGAGTTCAACCACCGTTTCGCACAACCGTCCTCGCAGCACGCCTTCGGCTTCGGCCACATGCCGCCCTTCACCGACGGTGATGTCTTCGACCCGGTCACCGGAGTCACCGATGGACTACTGCGCCGCCAGCGTGAGCGCGGTGGCGTGCCGAAGGTCATCACGCCGAATACGTCGTCGGAGTACTGGCGGATCGACTGCTCGCTTATCCACACCGACCCCACAGGCGCGCACGACGTCGAGCCGCCCCCGGGCTCGCGTGTGTACCTGATGGCCGGCACCCAGCATGGTCCGGGGACACTGCCGCTAAATGACCTCACTCCCGCAGGCGCGCGTGGCGCCCACTCCTTCGATGTCGTCGACTACATGCCCGTCCTGCGCGCGATGCTGGAGAGCCTCGATCGATGGGTGCGCGATGGGGTGGAGCCGCCGCCCAGCGTGTTCCCTCGCCTCGCGGACGGCACCGCTGTCCCGCGCGAGCATGTTCTGGAGAAGCTGGCGCGCATCCCCGGTGTCACGACGCTGGACCCGGCCCTGCTCCCACGCCTGGCGCGCGTCGATCTGGGGCCGGAGGCCTCGCGTGGGATCGGGTGTTTCCCGGCGCGAGCCGGCGCGACCTACGCCAGTTACGTGAGCGACGTGGACGAGTCCGGCAACGAGGTCTGTGGGATTCGCCTACCCGACCTTACCGCGCCGGTAGGCTCCCACCTGGGCTGGATCCCCCGCCACGTCAGTCAGGGCGGGCTCGGTCAGGGCGTGGACATGTATGGGTCGACCATCCCGCTCCCCGCGACACGTGCCGAGCGGGAGCGCCGGGACGACCCTCGCCTGGCGATCGGCGAGCGGTATCGCGATCGCGAGGACTATCTCGCCCGTGTCCGCGCCGCGGCGGAAGAACTGGCCCGCCAGCGCTACCTGCTGGTCGAAGACGTGGAGGTGGTCGTCGCCAACTGTGCGGTACGGTACGATGCCTTCGCCGCGATTCCCGCCGGAGCCACGCGGTAGCGCAGCACCAACCCCACTGCGGCGAACTCGGACTCAAGCGGCCGCGCCGCCTCAGGCGCGGCCGAACGTCCGCTGCGGCGTGCCAGGCGCCAGAGAGAAGTGCGTATGGATCGCGCGGAGCGCGCCATCATCGTCAACACGGAAGATGACAGTGGCGCGACCGGGCCGATCGAATGGTGCGTGGATCTCGTCGAATCCGGTCGATGACCACGGGCAGACGGCCCAGCGCATCGACCCCGTCCCTCCGGTCGCCAGCGCGGTCATATCGAAGTGGAACCCCTCGATATTCGGCCAGATGCCGTGCCACTGTTCCTCGGTCAGC
Organism: Chloroflexota bacterium; assembly: GCA_016875715.1. Lineage (GTDB taxonomy): Bacteria > Chloroflexota > UBA6077 > FW602-bin22 > FW602-bin22 > VGOZ01. The sequence goes on from VGOZ01000004.1 coordinate 33,866, forward strand.
CGGCCGAGGCCACGGACGAGCGAGGCGCGTGTGCCGAAGCCAATGACATCGGCGGCAAAGAGGGCACGGGCCGCCGTGAAGTCGCGCGTCTGGACGCAGGTTTCCATCTGGCCAAACCAGGCGCGGATCATCGCGTCGTCACGAGTCTCATCCACGGTGGCTACCTCCCACGCGCATCGGCGCCAACCGTAGGCTACCGACGGCGCGATACAGGTCCGATTGCGCGGTGGGCGAGCGGATCGACGGCCTCGCGCGGCGGCGGCAGCGGCGCGGTGTCGCTCTCGATGCCGTCAAACGCGGCGAGTCCCCGCTCGATCTCCGCTCTGCCCCGTAGCCCGATGAGAAGGTGCGCCAGTTCGCCCAGCGGTGTGCGCGGTTGTTCGCTATCGTCGGACACGGCCGCGAGCAACTCGGCGGCTCGCCGCCGGGGCGCGCAGATCCCCGCCGCGATCTCACTGCCCTGCCGGAGCAGGTTGCGCGCTGTGTCGGACGATCCCGCCCTACGCTCGCGGTCGGCCAGACGTGCCAGGGCGAGCACCGCGATCGGCCCGCGCCCGTGGACGCGATCGAGGGCGCGCTGGAGATGGGCGTGGGCTCGACCCGTATGGCGCGCGGCCAGGACCGTTCCCACCAGAAGTTCGGCGCGGGCCACCGCAGCCGGCGATCCTCCGCCGGCGATCGCCGCCTGTGCCGCGGCGAGCGCCGCGACCTCCTGTCGCTGTGCCAGCAGCGCTTCTGCCCGGATCGCGAGCGCGGCCGCATCGGTGTCACGCTGGATCGTGGCGAGCGCGCCGGCCGGATCCCCCGTCGCCAGCAACGCGTCGGCCCGCTCCGCCCGGGCGCGCGACTCCTCTTCCGGCGCGGCCAGCACCTCGCCGACCGTGCACCCCAGGCGCCCAGCGATGTGGTACAGCGTCGCAAGAGAAGGCGCGACAAGTCCCCGCTCGGCGCGACTGAGCAGGCTGATCGAGACGTCGGGGCCGGCCAGATCGGCCAGCGTGAGGGGCGGGCGATGCTCGGCGCGTAACCGGCGTAGCCGCGCGCCATGGGTCTCGCTCCAGCCGGGCGACATTCCCCGAAGTGTACCCGAATGTGAGCCTGTCTGTTGCGTCGGAAGCAAAGAAGGTTGACAATAGTGGACCTCGGCGGCCATCGTGTTGCGACTCAGGAAAACAGGGGTAAGCACCGAGTGCCACGGGCATTGATCACCGGCGTGACCGGACAGGACGGCAGCTATCTGGCCGAGTTCCTACTCGCACGCGGCTACGAGGTGTTTGGCACCATCCGTCGCACCTCCCTCTCGATCGACGACCGCATCCGCCACCTCCTCGACGACGTCCGTCTCATCGACGCTGACCTGCTCGACCAGCTATCGCTCATCAAAGCGGTGCAAACCGCAAGACCGGACGAGGTGTACAACCTGGCCGCGATGTCGTTCGTGCCGACGTCGTTCGTCCAGCCGGTTCTGACCGGCGAATACACGGCGCTGGGCGTCGCGAAGATGCTCGAGGCGATTCGCCTTGCCGACTGGCCAATCCGCTTCTACCAGGCCTCGTCGAGCGAGATGTTCGGGAAGGTTCACGAAATACCGCAGCGAGAGACGACGCCGTTCCATCCGCGCAGTCCCTACGGGGTGGCGAAGGTCTACGGTCACTGGATCACCGTGAATTACCGGGAGGCGTACGGTCTGCACGCCTCCAGTGGAATCCTGTTCAATCACGAGTCGCCGCGCCGTGGGCTTGAGTTCGTCACACGCAAGATCAGCCACGCGGTCGCACGCATCAAGCTGGGATTACAGCGCGAGGTGCGCCTGGGCAACCTCGATGCGAAGCGAGACTGGGGATATGCCGGCGACTACGTCGAGGCCATGTGGCTGATGCTCCAGCAGCCCGAGCCGGACGACTACGTCATTTCGACCGAGGAGACGCACAGCGTCCGCGAGTTCCTCGAGATCGCGTTCCGCCACGTGGGCCTACCCGACTGGGATCCGTACGTTCGGGTCGATCCCAAGCTGCTCCGCCCGGCCGATGTGGAGATCCTGATCGGCGATTCGACGAAGGCGCGCACCAAGTTGGGGTGGAAGCCGCGGGTGTCGTTTGCGGAACTGGTGACGCGGATGGTCGACGCCGATCTCGCCGCGGAGGCCGCGGATTCCCGGCGCCCTGCCCTGCGCTGACCGGCGCCAGTGCCGAATATCGCCATGGGCGGTGCCGGCTGGCGCCGTTCACAGTCGGCGGTGCACGGAGCACGTGGTAGACTGGCGCGCGGTGGTGGTGGGGCCGTGGATGAGGCTGCGCGCGTCGTGGTTCCGCGGGCTCTGTGCGGCCGCCGTTCTGTGTCTATGCGTCCTGCTCGGCGCCGGTCACGTCGCGGCTCAGACCGAGGACTGCGTCGCTCGCGGTTCGATCCCCAATGCGGACGAGATCGCCGAGACTCCGTTCTGGAAGACCGAGTACGTCTTCGACTAGTTCGGGCCTGATACCGCGACGACGGATGGCCTGAGCCTCTTCTTCCTCGATCACACGACGCCGGAACTCATCCGCATGATCCTCGGGGATCCAAGCCTGAAGACGTGCAGTTTGCCCACGCCGTGGGATGGCGGTGACACCGCGGCTCGCGAGCGATCGGTTCTCCTCATCGGGCCGCGTGCTTTCTATCTGCTCGCTACAACAGCGGAGAGCGCTGTTCCGGTGCTGTATCGTGCCGATCGCTTTCCGACGGCGATCCGCGATGGCTGGCGCGAGTTACGCGAGATGGCCGGTGCGGCGACGCTGGGCCTCGCGGCGGTCGCCCAGGACGCGACCGTGTTCGTGCTCCGCTCCGGACCGGGCTTTGCGGTCGACTGGCAGCCGATCGGCTCCGCGGCCGTGGAGGCATCGGTCCAGACCGGCGCGACATCCGACCTCGCGCCGTTCACGAATCGGCCCGCCGCCGGTGCCACCGTCATGCGCGAGGGGATCTACGTCTTCGGCGGGCGGACCACTCCGCGCGACGTGACACGCATTCCGCTGGAGCGCCGCTCGCCCAATACGCCGGAGAACCTCCCCGCGATGACCAACGGTCGGGTCGATGCCCAGGCGCTCGTCCACGGCAACTTCATCTATCTCGTCGGCGGGAACGATGACGGTAAACCGGCGATCGAACGCACGCGGTATCCCGTATCAACCGATCCGGCGCGCGTCGTATGGGATCCGCTGCCCGCACCTCCGGCCGAGGGCGGTGCGATCATCAGCGCCGTCGTGAGTCGCGGCAAGCTCTGGATCGTCCGCGAGGAGGGTCAGATCCAGTCGATGCTGCTCGCCGACATTGCTCCCGGGAACGCTCGCGGCCCACTGGGATCGTACGATACGACCGGTCTACCGCGTCGCGAAGGGCGACAGTTTCACGCTGGAGATGCCCTGGTCCTATTCGGGCCCGGCGACGCTCGATCGCGTTACGGTCGACCTCCAAGCATCCCAGTTTTACAGCACCGACGATCGACGTGACTTCGCGCGCGTCACCAACCCCACGATCACGAACATGAACCTTGCGGCCACGCCGCACAAGAGCCCCGTAGGGGCGCCTTCGGTGATGCTGAGTGTCACGATTCCGCAGGACGCGAATGTCCGCTTCCGCGCACGCACTCAGTATCTCGCGATGGTCACGCCGAAAGCAGGATCCGGCCGCGACTGTCGGCAGACCCTCTTTCTTCCTCCGTGTCAACTGACGCTCGGCCCGCCGCAGGTCGTGCGCTTCATCGTCGATACTGCCACGGCAACACCGACACCGATTGGGGGGTAGCTGTGGCGACGGTAGAAGCGCGTTTCTCGGGTCCGGGCCCAAAGGCGAATGGGCTCGCCGCTGATATCGACGGTCTCTGGGTGGCGGACCAGGTCGACAATCGGATCTACAAAGTGCGGTACGGCGACGGCTCGATCGTTACCTCGTTCGATACGCCGGCTCGTAATCTGAGCGGCTGCGGTTTCGGCGGCGGATCGGTCTGGGGTGGCTCCAACATCCGTCCGGCCGCCGTCACCCGGCATGATCCAGCGACCGGCTGGTGCCAGCAGTACATCATTCTGCCCGACGGCGCGAGCGGCGGGGTTCACGGCGTGGAGTGGCACGAGGGCTTTCTCTGGGTCACTCGTCCGGGCTTTCTCAAACTGCAGAAGATCGATGTGGCCACGGAACAGGTGGTGCACGAGATCCCCTTCCCCGAGCCTCGCAACCACGGCGTCTATTTCGTCGATGGACGCATCGTCGTCAACGAGACGAACAACGGCAACGTCTACGAACTGGATCCCACCGATGGGCGGGTGATCGAGCGATGGAACGTGACGGGCTTTGAGATTCACGGGATGACGCGCGATCCTCAGGGGCAGGTCTGGTTTTGCGATGCGGTGACAAATCGGATCGGCGTCGCGCGCCGGTAATGCCGGCGGTCGGGCCGATCAGTAGTTGACGGTGCGGGTCAGGTGGTAGGGTCGGTCGCCTGACCCGAGCCGCTGTGACTCGTGCCAGAGCCACCAGTCGATCTCAAACGCGCGCGCGCTCACGCCGTATCGGGCGAGGGCATCGCGCAACCGCTCCACTGCCAGGATCGTGTGCGCACGAATTTCGATCTCTTCCCAGCAGTTCGGCGGCAGGAGGAATCGGTGGTCGATCTTCTGCTCGAGGCTGGGGAGGTACACCAAGATGCCCCAGGCGCGGAGGATCTGTGGAAGCTTGTAGTCGGCGAACGCGGTCAGCCGGTCGAGGTCATCGAACGCGCCCCACTTCTCGTCGCCAAACGCACCGTGCAAGTCGGATGCCAGCAACTGCGCCCGCTTGTAGAAGCGCACCTCGCCACCCCGATAGTCGGCAACATCGTCGAAAGAGGGGAACTCGCTCACGACGGAGCGCACCAGGCGTACCGCCGAGCCTCCCGCGGCCTCGATGGCGCGGGCGAACGCCCCCTCGTACCGATCGAGCAGGACCGTCCCGACCTCGTTCAGGTTCTCGGTGCGGCGGGCCAGCATGGGGATCTCCGCCTCGCCTCGAAAGATGCGCGCCACCTCGGCCTGACTCATCGTCGCGAGGTGGCACGCGCTCGTGAGAGGGACGCCTTCATCCATGGCACGGGCGAGACAGTAGGCGAGCGCGACATAGCCGTTGAGTCGCCCGTTCGGCGCCTCGACGATCCATCGCGGCTCGCCCCAGAACGAGAAGTTCAGCGCGTCGAGGACGAGGATGAGATTGCAGTCCCCCTCGTCACCGGTCAGGCGGTGGAACGACCGATCCCAGATCGGAACGGAGAACCGCCGCGCGAGCGACGGCGCGAGCGAGTCGATTGCACCCTGATCCAGGTGCACGTACCGGCTACGCTCGACGACGCGCTGAATCGACTCCAGGACTCCCGAACTCTCCCTCACGGCCATCACGGCGCGGCATTGTAACCGAGGAGATAGGGAGCCGCGCCCGAAGCCGAGTCCCCTGCCCCGGGGCACTGACGATCGCCAGCGCTCCCCCGATCTCGCCGATACGGTCGGCGAGTCCAGCCAACCCAAGGCTGCCGTGCCGCATCAACCCGGCGAGGGTATCCGGCGGCGCGAAGCCGCAGCCATCGTCGATCACCTCGATCTCCACGGTGTCTGGACCCCAGCGCAGATCGATCTGGATGCGGCCGGCGTCGGCGTGGCGGACAGCGTTGTTGACCGCTTCCTGGGCGAAGCGATAGAGCGCAAGTTCGTGGGCGGGCAGCAGATACATCGCCCGACCCTCGGGATGGAGGGAAATCGCCATCTCGGTGGAGCGAGAGACATCCGCGACGTAGGCGGCGATCGCCGCCTCCAGGCCCAGATCCTCCAGGATCGACGGCCGCAGATCGCGGCTGATGCGCCTGACCTCGACCAGGCAGTCGTCGATCATATCGTGGATGCGCACGAGTTCGGCCGCGGCCTCACCCAGCCCGCGGCGGTGTTGCAGCACATCCATCTGGCGTGAGACGGCGACCAGTTGCTGGGCGGTGCTATCGTGCAATTCCCGGGCGAGGCGGGTTCGCTCGCGGGCGGATGCCGCTTCGGCCGCGCGCGCGACCGCGAGTTGAACGTCGGTGCGCTCCTGCGCCAGCGCCAGCGATGCCTGGGCGGCGAGGAGTTTGAGCACCACCTCATCGCCCGGTACCCAGGCGTGGCCGCGCCGAGGCCGCGCGATGACACTGCCGCCCAGCGCCGGATCCGTCACCAGCGGAACGGTGAGCCAGTTCCGACCGATCGCGATCTGGGCCAGCGGGCGGCCCCGCCAGCCCCGGGTGCGCCGCCCCACCGCGGCGCGGATGATCGGCTCCGCTTCGCCGGCGGCGCGCACCGCGATCGCCACTGCCGAGGCGTCCACCAGCGTGATCGCCCAGTTCGCTAGGGCCAGGAGCGACGCATCCCGGTCGGCATGGGCGAGGATCTCCTCCGTGGCGAGTTCGAGATCGACCAGTTCCTGATGGGTGATCTCCCACGCGTGTCGGTTCCGGGGCGATGCGATCACACGTGATCCGGCAGATCGGTGAGGTCGAGCAGTCCCACCTTGAGCCCGCGCACGATCGCCTCCGTGCGCGAGCCAACATCTAGCTTCTGGAAGATGTGGATCAGGTGGACCTGAACGGTGCGAGCGGAGATCGACAGGCGATTCGCGATCCCCCGGTTGGTCAGGCCTCCGGCGGCCAGGCGCAACACCTCGATCTCGCGCGGTGTCAGACCGGGATCGAGCGGCCGTTCCTCGATCCTCCCCGCCGCGCGGCGGGCTGCGACCGCGGTGAGCGCCGGGTCGATCACCGACTCGCCGTCGCGTACCGCCCGCACCGCCTCGATCAGTGCCGGACCGCGAATGCTCTTGAGAATATACCCGGCCACCCCTTCATCGAGGAGGGCATGAACGTACGCGGGGTCGTCGTACGCACTGAGGGCGAGGATCGCGACGCGGGGCATCGTCCGCTTGATCTCTCGGGTCGCGGCGATCCCGTTTGCCCCGGGGAGGGCCACGTCCATCAGGATCACGTCCGGCCGCATGCGCGATGCGACGGCGATCGCTTCGCCGCCATCGCCCGCCTCGCCGATGACCTGGATATCGGGCGCGAGGTCGAGCAGATCGCGCGTCCCTCGACGGACCATCTCATGATCGTCCACGAGAAGCACACGAATCATCGTCGGGTGAGGGTCGACTGACGTCTTCGAGGTGCTGTCAAGGCTCATCGCTCTGGTCCCTCACCGGAATGGACAGGACGCAGACATGCGGGTACCATCGCGTCATCCAGCTCGCGAGTGGAGGGCACGTGGCTAGCCAAGCTTTGCACCGGCGGTTGTCTCGACGATCTCTTCTCAAGTGGTCGGCGCTGGGAGCGTTCGCGGTCGCGGCGTCTGGTTGTCAGGTCATTCCCGGGCTCGCGCCCAAGGCCAAGCTGAACGTATGGACGGACGCCACGTTCGCGCCGGGGTCGGACGACTATCAGACTCAGGAGATCGAGGCGTGGGCGAAGAATCGGGGGCACGAGGTCGAGGTTACCCGGGAGGGGGGGGGCAACGTGCAGACGAAGCTTCAAGCCGCTCTCGAGTCCAAGCAACTCCCTGACATTTCCCAAGTCGATAGTGGACGTTATACCCGATTTCATCCGACGAAGAGTCTGACCGATGTCTCCGACCTCTTCGGCGAGATCGGAAAGCAGTGGGGAGGGTGGTACCAGATTTCACAGCAGGTCGTCACCAAAGACGGCAAGCAGTATGCGCTCCCCTACTCCATCGATAGTTCGCTGCTGCTCTACTGGAACGACGTGCTTCGTGAGGGTGGCGTACGGGAGTTTCCGACCGAATCCTGGCGAGCGATGGTCGACACGATGAAGCGGCTGATGAAGCCGCCCGATCTGTACGGCATTGGATTTCAGTTCAACAAGGCTGGAACTGACTCAGAGAACACTTTTGGCGTATGGGCGCTCGCGCACGGGGCGTCGCTCCAGAAACAAGATAGTCGAACGCTCAGCATCAAGACGCCCGAAATGAAGTCCTTTCTCGAGGAGCTGAAGTGGTCCTGGGACCAAGGAGTCTATCCGCCCGGCACAACTGGATGGGATAACGCAGGGAATAACACGGCGCTGCAGGATAAGAAAGCGATTGTGATTCACAACCCGGCTAGTCCGCTCGTCTGGTTCCGCAACAATAAGCCAGATTCGCTGCAACACATCGGCGTCTCCGCATCTCCAAAAGGCAAGGACGGTAAGTCGTACAATATCGCCTACCTGCGCGATGGATTCGCAGTGATGGCGACAGGCAACGACGCTGGCATCGCGGCCAGCCGCGATCTTCTCAAGCATCTGTATTCCAAGGACGTGTACAGAAAGTGGATCGAGATCGCGTTTCCTGCCCCCGCGCTCAACGGATTGGAGGATATGGAGATCTGGAAGAACCCACAGCGGAAGGGGTTCCTGGATGCGGCGAAGGGAGGCGTTCGCGACGGCTATCCCGGCGAGCAGACCCCGGCCTACGCCGAACTCCAGACCAGGACGCCGTGGCTGACGATGGCCACACGGATGATCGTGGACAAGTGGACGCCTGATCAGGCGATGGATGAACTGGACAAGATTGCGGTAGATGTCTACTCCAAGCACTTCAAATAGGAGAGACGATCGACCGACTGATTTGTTTCGATGAGTTCACGTCCTGCGGCCCGCGTTGCGGCGCGGCCTCGTCTTGGTGGGTTTCGCGGACACGAGCGCATTCTAGGCTACGCGATGATCGTCCCGGCGTTCTTCTTCGTCCTTGGCCTGATCGTCTACCCGGCGGCCTGGGGCATCTACTTCGCGTTCACCGATAAGGTCGTCGGACGGCCGGAGGAGTTCGTCGGAATCAAGAACTTCCTCTGGGTGCTGGGCTGGCCCGATTTCGGGCTCATGATCGTCAACACACTCGTTCTCACCGTCGCCGGCGTTTTCATCAAAGCGATCGTGGGCATGACGATGGCGCTTGCGCTCAATGAGGAATTCCCGCTTCGGACAATTGTGCGCGGAATCATGTTTCTTCCGTGGACAGTGCCCAGTTTCGTTGCCGGCCTGATCTGGAAATGGCTGTTCGATGATCAGAATGGTCTGTTCAACTGGGGACTTGCCGCCCTCGGATTGATCAGCCAGCCGATCCCATGGCTCGGAATGGCCGCCACGGCGATGCCGGCAGTCATCATCGTCGTGGTCTGGAAGGGTTTTCCGTTCTTCGGGATAGCCTATCTGGCTGGGCTTCAGGCGATCCCGAGCGAACAATACGAGGCGGCGCAAGTCGATGGAGCTAACGCACTTCAGCGATTCCGTTACATCACAATCCCTGGCCTCCAGCACGTGATTCTGATCACGGTGATGCTATCCACAATCTGGACCGCTAACACTTTTGACCTCGTCTACCTCATGACCGGTGGCGGACCGTCGAATGCCACAGAGGTGTTCACGCTGCTGACTTTTCAACTCGGAATTCAGAACGGCAGGATCGGCGATGCAGCCACCATACCTCTGATGTTCCTGCCATTCTTCGCCGGACTGATCGTCATTCTCACCCGATACATGATGTCACGGGAAGAGGCGTAATAAGATGGCGAGCGCAGCCGCGACAGTTGGTCAGCGCGCCGCGTCAATGCGACGTGGTAAGGTGATTAAGAAACTTGTCGTATACGCCACCGTGCTATTCTATTTATTCGTAGTACTGCTACCGCTTTACTGGATGTTTCGATCGTCGATTTCCGAAAACGCCGAGATGTACGGTGTGGCCATCCAGTTCTTTCCTTCGAAATTTACTCTGGCGCAGTTCGATGCGGCGATCAATAAGTGGAAGTTCGGGCAATTCCTAGTTAATACCATCACAGTGGCACTCATAACAATGATCATGACAACTGTGATGGCATCACTGGCAGCGTACAGTCTCGTGCGTATCCGCTATCCTGGTAGAGGAGTTCTTGCGCGATCGATTCTTTTCGTCTACCTCATCCCGGGAGGCCTGCTGTTCATCCCGATCTTCATTCTGATGCAGAGAATCGGATTGCTGAACTCCCTGCTGGCGATGATCGTCACCTATCAGACGTTCGCGATCCCTTTCTGTACGTGGATGCTCATTGGCTATTTCAAGGGGATTCCGGCGGAACTCGAGGAAGCGGCTCTTATTGACGGCTGTACCCGCATCGGGGCCCTGCGCCGAGTGATGCTGCCTCTCGCAGCGCCCGGCCTCGTCGCGGCGGCGATCTTCACGTTCACCTTGGCCTGGAATGAGTTCCTGTATGCACTGGTGCTCTGCAGCTCGAACGCTTGCCGCACCCTTCCGATCGGCTTGGCCGGTCTTGTGCGCGGCGACATCTACTTGTGGGGCCCGATGATGGCAGGATCTGTGCTTGCTGCGATCCCAGTGATGCTCCTGTACATTCTGGCCCAGCGATTCGTCGTTGCAGGTCTGGCTGCCGGTGCGGTCAAGGGGTGAGATAATCGGCGCGGCGAGGTAACTCGGCGCGCCTAATGCCAGCAGAACATCTGCGGCGCGACAGAGAACTGCCGGGGGTACCTCGCGGTGCCGCCGGGCAGTTCTACCTCTCGCCGCTTATCTCGCGCCGCACGTCGCCGAGGAACCGACTGGCCGATGCGTACTCCGCGCCGGTATACAGGGATTCCAGTCGGGCGATCTCCTGGGTGAGTGACGGGTTCTTCCGCCGCTGGATGAAGTCCCAGACGATCGCGAGAGCGCCGCGTTTGATGCCCTCGTCTGGGTCCTCGAGTTCCTCGGAAAGGCCGTCGAGGATCACATTGAGTCGCGCGACGCGATCGCTCGCCACCTCCCTCGACTCCTCGAGCGTTAGTTTCGGGATGAAGTCGTTCCGTTTCCCCTCGTTCCATACACGCACCCGCTCTCGCAGGTAGCCGCGCAGGAACTCATCACGGTGATCTTGCAGCCACGCATCGTGGTCCTCTCCCCTCTGCGCGAACTGCTCCTCCTGCCGATGCATCGAGATGCGGATGTTTCGATAGAAGGCGGGAAGGCCGATGTTCGCATCGATGGTATCGGCGTCGTAGAGGCACTTCCCCTCAGTGGAACTGACCGCCGAGGGCATGAGGTGTGAGTGGATGACCTCCTCCACGTGGGACCCGAACATGCTGTCGTAACCCTTTTCGTCGAGGAGGAAGCGCGCGACCTTCGCCCCGGACTTGCTGTGGACCGTCCGATGCAGGTCGAGTCGGTCGTAGATCTCCGTCAGCCGGTTCGCACGCGCCGGTGGCAGATAGTCGTTGAGCCAGAGACCGTTCTCATCGACCACCCGCTTGCCGTTACCGTCGGTGAGGATCTCGCCGTCGAAGCTCTTTGTGCAGTCGTGCAGCGTCGCCCCGAAACTGATGACGAGGTCATCCGCCGCGGTGCGTCCCCCGATGGTCCGCGCCAGCGCCCGGACCCGGGACATGTGGTCGTACGTGTAGTTCCGCCAGGAGAACCCGACCCACTCCTCGTCCCACAACTGGTAGGTGTCCCTGACCAGAGCATCCAGTTCGGCCAGCACGCGTTCGTGGTCGATGCTCACCTGCATGGTGGGTCACCTTCGAGCGGAATAGGCCGATTGTAGAATGCGTTTCGTGTTCGCACGGCTGCGGTCCCTCGTTACGGGACTCGAGCGGAGCCGTGAATCGGTATTCGGCGGGGTCGCCGCATTGTTCGACCGGCCAACCATCGACGATGGCCTCTGGGACGAACTGGAGGAACGGCTCATCGCCGGTGACGTGGGTGTCGATCTGGTCGAGGACCTCGTCGGCAGAGTGCGCGATCAGGTGCGGGCGGAAGGGATCCGCGAAGGTGTTGCGGCGCAGGGGATCCTGAAGCGGGAGATGGTCCGGGTTCTGCGACGGCGCGAGACCGAACCGCCCGTCCACGGCGGCCTGCGGGTGCGCCCGGGTCTTCTCACCGTCATCCTCGTCGTTGGCGTCAACGGCGCCGGGAAGACGACGAGCATTGCCAAACTGGCCCACTATCTGAAGGGGATGGGCCGCCGTGTGGTGATCGCGGCCGCCGATACGTTCCGCGCCGCGGCGATCGAGCAGTTGAAGCTATGGGGCGAGAGGGCGCAGGTACCTGTGATCGCTCATGCCGATGGCGCGGATCCCGGGGCGGTGGTCTTCGATGCCTGGCAGCACGCGCGTGCAGTCCAGGCGGATATCCTGCTCATCGATACGGCTGGCCGCCTGCATACCCGGTTCAACCTCATGGAAGAACTCCGCAAGGTTCGCCGGGTGCTGGAGAAGCATGACGCGGCGGCGCCGCACGAGGTGCTGCTGGTTCTCGACGCGACGATTGGCCAGAACGCCTTGGCGCAGGCGCGGGAGTTCCAGAAGATCGTGGGGGTGACCGGTCTCATTCTCGCAAAGCTCGATTCGAGCGCCCGCGGCGGTGCGATCTTCGCGATTGCCGAGGATCTCGGGCTCCCGATACGTTTCGTCGGTACCGGCGAACGGATCGAGGCGCTGGAGGTCTTCGACCCGGAGGAGTTCGTGGAGGGCCTATTCCTGAAAGCAGAGCGCGCGGCGTGACGATGGCTTCGCAACCTGCCGAGGCGGTCGGAACCGTCGTCGTGCTGCGCGAGATCCGTCGATCTGATGTGGAGCTCATGGCCTATTGGCCGCGGTTTGACGAGGCAGAGCTTCAGTGGGCGAATCTGGATCTCACGACCGCCGAGCAGCGCGATGCCTGGTACGAGCGCAATCGGAGCATCGGCCACCGGCGGAGGTTCACGATCTGGGATCACCACGGCCGGGTTATCGGTACTGTCGGCCTGCGCAACATCGACTTCCGCTACGGTGAGGGAACGCTGGGCATCATCGTCAACGCAGCGGATGTCGGCAAAGGATATGGCACCGATGCTGTCAACACGATCGTCGAATTCGCCTTCGAGCAGTTGGGGCTCCGCAAGGTCTATCTCGATGTCGCGGAGGACAATGTGCGCGCGCAGCGCAGTTACGAGAAGGTCGGCTTCGTCCGGATCGGCCAGCATCGGGGTACCGAGGGATTGACCTATGTCGACATGTCGCTGAGTCGCGAGCGCTTCCAGTCGCGCGCCGCCAGATTCTGACCGAGAGGAATCGGAGTGCCGATCGTCGATAGTCACTGCCACGTTGCCATGGGCTGGTACGAGCCGGTCGAGGCTCTTCTGCGCCAGATGGATACCAACGAGGTCGAGCGATCGATCCTCATTCAGATCCGGGGCCAGATCGATAACACCTACCAGCGGTTGTGCGTCGCTCGGCACCGTGATCGGCTGGCGTCGGTTGTTATCGTGAACCACACGGCGGCGAATGCCGTCGAGGCGCTGGAGCGGGAGGCAAGCCTCGGGGCGGTGGGTGTGCGCCTGCCGCCGGACGCGCGCTCGCCAGGCGAGGACCCGCTGGCGATCTGGCGGGCGGCGCAGAGCCTGGGCATCGCCGTGAGCAGTGGTGGCGCCGCGGAGGCGTTCGCCTCGGCGGCTTTCGCCTCTCTCGTCGGCGAGTTGCCGGACCTGAGGATCGTCATCGAGCATCTGGGTGGAACGAATCACCCGGAAGGGGACCCGGGTGCGCGCCTCCGCCGGCGTGTGATGGGTCTGGCTCAGTTTCCTAACGTCTACATGAAGTTCCACGGCCTCGGCGAGTTCGCGCAGCGTGCAATGCCGGTACAGGAACTTTTCCCGTTCCGAAGGCCACTTCCCCGCACGCTTCAGATCGCCTTCGATGCCTTCGGACCGGCACGGATGATGTGGGGCAGCGACTTCCCGCCAGTCTCGGGTCGCGAGGGATACCGCAACGCGCTCCGGCTGCCCATGGAGGAACTGACCGACCTCAGCGATGACGAGCGCGCGCTTGCCTTCGGTGGCGTGGCGCTGACGGTCTTCCCCATATAGAACGTCTGTGCTAATATGACCCTCGCGCGATGCACGAGGACGTGCGTCGAGGCTTTGCCGGATCGAACGGAGAGAGGGAACATGAGCGATAGCGAGAAGCGACGCGCGTTGGACGCGGCACTCGGGCAGATCGATCGCGCCCACGGCAAGGGCTCGATCATGCGCCTTGGTGACGCGACGCGATTGGCCGTGGAGGCGATCCCGACCGGTTCGATCGCGCTCGATCTCGCTCTCGGCATCGGGGGTGTTCCCCGGGGACGCATCTGTGAGATCTTCGGACCGGAGTCGTCCGGGAAGACGACACTAGTGCAGCACATCATCGCCGAAGCGCAGCGGACCGGTGGCGTGGCGGCCTTCATCGACGCGGAGCACGCGCTCGACCCCGAATACGCCGCCCGCTGCGGCGTCGATACGGAAAACCTCTACGTCAGCCAACCTGATACGGGTGAGCAGGCTCTCGAGATTGCCGAGGCACTGGTGCGGTCAGGCGCGGTCGATATCGTGGCGATCGACTCAGTCGCGGCGCTCGTTCCACGTGCGGAGATCGAGGGCGAGATGGGCGACAGCCACGTCGGTCTCCAGGCGCGATTGATGAGTCAGGCGCTCCGCAAACTGACCGGCGCGATCAACCGCTCGAAAACATGCGTCATCTTCACGAACCAGTTGCGCGAGAAGATCGGTGTCATGTTCGGCAACCCGGAAACGACTCCCGGGGGGCGCGCGTTGAAGTTCTATGCCAGCCTCCGCCTCGACATCCGTCGCGTCGAGACGATCAAGCAGGGGACGGATGCGATTGGCATTCGCGCGAAGGTCAAGGTTGTCAAGAACAAGGTCGCGCCACCGTTCCGGGTGGCCGAGTTCGACATCCTGTACAACGAGGGCATCTCCAAAGAAGGTGGCCTTCTCGACGTCGGGATCGAATCGGCGATCGTTCGCAAGTCCGGTGCGTTCTTCAGTTACGGCGATATCCGATTAGGCCAGGGCCGCGAGAACGCGCGCGAGTTCCTGCGCGCGAACCAGACGATCCGCGATGAGATCGAAGCGCAGATCCGCGCCGCGGCACGTTCGATGCCGGCTCGCACCGAGGCGGTCGGCGCCGAGGCCTGATACGGAAAACCCGCCCGAGCGAGAATGCTGGGACGCGGCGCTTCGATTTCTGGCGTCGCGCCCTCGATCGCTGCGCGAACTGCGACTCAAGCTCGGCCCACGGTTCGGCGAGCCGGTGACCGAGTCGATCATCGAACGTCTCGCCGGTATGGGACTGGCGGACGATGCCGCGTTCGCTCGCTACTGGTTGGAGAACCGCGAGCGTCACCGTCCCCGCGGTGCGCGTGCGCTTCGCAGCGAACTGGGCGCGAAGGGGATCGATCGCGGAGCGGTCGAAGATGCCATCGCCACCGCCCACGATGAGTTTGCGGCTGCTCGCACTGCCGCGCAGGCCCGGGCACGGCGCATTCTGAAGGCCGACGCGCGAGAACTCGCCCGACGCCTTCACGAGCACCTTCAGCGACGAGGGTTCGATTGGGAGGCGGCCGAGGCAGCCGTGCGCGAGGTTCTGAACGAGCGTTCAGCTGGTGACTTCGGCGCCTGAGGCTTGCAGCGGGCCTGCGCTATAGTTGCGTTCCGTCGCGGCAGGCGCCACGACAATGGTGAGTCTTACGTGGGCGGCTGAAGGAGTCGCTCTTTCCAGTCGGCGATCGACCCGGAAAGGGCTCCGTGCGCCTGCGCTCGAAGGGGCTGCGATGGATCTCCCGATTGCCATTCTGGCCATTCTGGTGGGAGCGGCAGTGGCCGCTGGTGCGGCATTTTCGGTCGCACGGCGTCAGATCAGGGCGCGCGAGGCAGTCGATCTGGCGGCGCAGCGACAGGAGGCTGATCGGATCACGCAGGGTGCCGAGGCGCGTAAGCGCGAGTTGCTGCTCGAGGCCCAGGCCGAGGCGCTACGCGCGCGCACCGAGGCGGAACAGGAACTTCGTCAGCGTCGGAACGAGATTCAGCAGAACGAGCGCCGCGTTCAACAAAAGGAGGAGGCGCTCGATCGCCGCATCGATCAGACCGAGAATCGCGAGCGCCGCCTGGCCGAACGTGAGCAGGAGGTCGACCGCGCGCGCGAGGCGACGCTCGGCCTCAAGACCGAGGCGCAGAAGGCACTCGAACGGGTCGCGGGCATGACCGCGGCCGAGGCGAAAGGTGTCCTTCTCGAGGAGATCGAGGCCGAAGTTCGCCAAGAGGCGAACAAGCGTGTGCGGGAGATCGAGGCCGAAGCGAAGGAGGAGGGCGAGAAGAGAGCCCGAAACATCGTCGCTCTGGCGATCCAGCGGTGGGCCGGCGAGCAAGTTGCCGAACACGTCGTGTCGGTCGTCCACCTCCCAAGTGATGAGATGAAGGGGCGGATCATCGGTCGGGAAGGGCGCAACATCCGCGCGCTCGAGGCCGCAACCGGTGTGGACCTCATCATCGACGATACACCCGACGCGGTTACCCTCTCCGGGTTCGATCCAGTGCGCCGCGAGATCGCCCGGGTCGCGCTGAGCAAGCTGGTCGCCGACGGGCGCATCCACCCTGCCCGGATCGAGGAGGTCGTCGCCCGCGCGAAGCAGGAGATCGATCAGCAGATGCGGGAGGAGGGCGAGCAGGCTGCGATCCGTGCGGGTGTCACGGGGCTGCATCCCGAGGTCGTGCGCCTGATGGGGCGCCTCAAGTTCCGCACGTCCTACGGGCAGAATGTCCTCAATCACTCCGTCGAGGTGGCGCATCTGGCGGCGATGATCGCGACCGAGATCGGTGCAGATGTCACGGTCGCGCGCACCGCCGGGTTCCTCCATGACATCGGGAAAGCGATGGACCACGAGGTGGAGGGGCCGCATGCGCTCATCGGTGCCGACGTCCTGAAGCGCTTCGGCACGAAGTCGGCTCGGGTGATCCACGCCGTCGCCGCTCACCACAACGAGGAAGAGCTGCAGTCGATCGACCCGATCATCATCTCCGCTGCCGACGCGATCTCGGGCGCGCGACCGGGCGCGCGGCGCGAGACCGTGGAGAGCTATATCCGGCGTCTGGAGGCCCTGGAGAGCGTGGCAAGCAGTTTCCCCGGCGTCGAGCGATCGTTCGCGATCCAGGCGGGCCGGGAGGTGCGGATCATCGCGATTCCCGAGCAGGTGGACGACCTGGGCTCCGTGCGACTGGCGCGCGACATCGCGAAGAAGATCGAGGAGACCCTCGAGTACCCTGGCCAGATCAAGGTGACGATCATCCGGGAGACGCGGGCGGTCGACTACGCCCGTTAGGGCGTGTCGATCCAGTCGAATCGCGAACAGTCGAGGCAGTAGCCGGCCGGACACGCGCGTGCCGGCTCGTGTGACATGGCAATGCCCGTATCGGCGAGCAAGGCCGCGACTAGCCCGAGCGGAAGGCCGACGACGTTGCAGCGGCAACCCTCCCAACCCTTCACGGGCCGAACGCGTTCGTTCTGGATCGCGTAGCCCCCGGCCTTATCGCGCGGGTCGCCCGAGTCGACGTAGTCCTGGATTCGCGTTGCGCTGAGCGGCGCGAGTGCGACCGTGGTCGTGATCGCCCCGCTCCGCAGTCGAGCCTCCCTCCCCACCGCGACCGCCGTCGTGACGCGGTGGGAGCGGCCGCACAGTTCTCCGAGGAACTGGCGGGCATCGGCGTCGCTCTCGGGTTTTGCCCACGACCGATAGCGTAACCAGACCACAGTGTCGGCGCTCAGCACGACTTCGTCTGCGCTCGCGTGGCAAGCTCGAACCTTGGCACCCGCCAGACGGACGGCGGTTGCCGGTGGTGCCTCGCCCGGGAGAGGCGTCTCATCGACATTGGTGGGCGCCACACGAAACGGGAGCCCCAGGAGGTCCAGAAGGTCGCGCCGCCGCGGTGAGGCCGAGGCGAGAACCAGAGAACCTGTTGTCGGGCTCAGCGGCATGTGTCGAGGTCTGAGCGTAGGTCGCGGAACGGAAAAACGCCCGACCGTGGGTGGC
This sequence comes from Chloroflexota bacterium, assembly GCA_016875715.1. Classification (GTDB taxonomy): domain Bacteria; phylum Chloroflexota; class UBA6077; order FW602-bin22; family FW602-bin22; genus VGOZ01. The sequence continues at coordinate 51,739 of VGOZ01000004.1, forward strand.
TGGTCCGACGGTCGGGCGTTCGGGGTGGGTCGTCGAGCGGGATCAGTTGCTCAGCGGACTCCTGGCGAGGGGATGTGGCGGATCATGCATGGTCCAGTTCGACCCACTTCAGGATTTCCGACTGGAAGGCGATCAGTTGACCGGCAAGGTCGCGACACTCGGCCTCGAGGGCCTGAATGTGGCGATCCTTCTCGTGCAGCATTGTGACCAGTGCCTCACGGTCGATCGTCGCCTCGGCTCTTACCGGAGCCCGCGCAAGGGTCCGGGGTGTGGGTCGGGCCATCGCGGTTGTTCCTGTGGAGCTCATCCGCGCCTCCAGCGAAGGTAGCCGATTCTAGAAATGGGGTCCGTAAACCGATCGTAAGAGTGGACCGCCATAGCAGGAGCCATCGGCCGACGATCGTGAGCGTTCTGTCAACCGCGTGTTATTCTGAAAGCCCCTCGGCGGGTCGGGAGGGTGATGGGCCGCATCGGCTACCTCGGGTGCCTGGTTGTACTGGGTGTCATTCTGGTTGGGGTCGGCTGCCTTGCCGTGTTCAGCGCTGCCGGCGCGATTGACGCGCAGCCGGGCGCTCGTCCGCAATCGCTGACCGCTACTCCAACTCCCCGCGCGTCCGGCACGCCGCTCCCCGCGACTCCCGCCCCGGCCGGGGCCGCACCCAAGCCGACGGCGGTCGGAACGCTGCCACCGCTCGCGATGCCCGCGGGGCCCGAAACGGATGTGTCGCGACGGCTCGATGCCGTGGCGTCCGGCGGCGGTCTCAAACTGACGGCACTGGGCGCCTCGAAGAAGTTACAGGACAACCGGGCGATCATCGCGATCTACGTTCGGCTCGAGAACGAGGGATCGGTCGCCATCCGTGTCGACCCCAAGAACTTCCGGATGACAGACGGTGGGGGAGGGACGCATCAGATCTCCCCCACGGTGGAGCAGATGTTCCCACCCGCAGAACTAAGTCCTCGCGCATCTCCCGGTGAGCCGGGGAAACTGGCCGAGGGTATCCTGACCTTCGATTTGCCCAGAGCGGCTCGTGGGCTCATGCTGGTCTACGAGACATCGGCGTCGACGCGTCTGACTCTCCCGCTCCCCCCGGAGTTCGGCTAGTGGTGGAGGATGCCGGTCGCGGCGAGGAGGGTTCGGTCGAGGTCAGCCCGGCGCTGACACAGGATCACGACGTTTCAGCGCGAGACCCCGCCGTGATCTTGAACATCCCGTCGCGACATAACGCGACGCTGCACGCGCTCGTCGATCTCGTCAATGCCGATATCGGTCTGCACGCTCTCTGGCGTTGCGCCAACGTCAACGCGGTCGATCGGCTCGGCATGAGCGATCACGGCCCCGTGCACGTACGCATCGTCGCCAATATCGCCCTGCGGCTCTTCCGCATGCTGACCGGCGCGCAGTACGAGGCAGGAGTGGTGCGTAACCACGGCCTGAGCGCGGCCGATGGTGAGGTCGTCGTCGTGCTGGCGTCGCTTCTCCACGATGTGGGTATGGCCGTGCATCGCGACGATCACGAGCGATTCAGCCTGATCCTGGCCGAGCCGAAGGCCCGCCATTTGCTGGCGGGTCTCTACGCCGAACCTGATCTCACCGTCCTGGTGAGTGAGGTCCTCCACGCCATCATCGCGCATCGATCCGATGGACATCCGCTGACTCTTGAGGCGGGCGTGGTGCGTGTGGCTGATGCGCTCGATATGGCGAAGGGGCGCTCGCGCATCCCGTTTGAGGCAGGCCAGGTGAACATCCATTCGGTGTCCGCCGCGGCGATCGATCGGGTGGCGATCGAAAGGGGCGATCGCAAGCCTGTGCGCATCTCAATCGAGATGTCGAACTCCGCGGGCATCTTCCAACTGGATGAACTGTTGAAAGAGAAGCTCCGTGGGTCCGGGATCGAGGAGGCTATCGAGGTCACCGCCCAGTTGAGCGGCGAGTCCGAGCGCTCGCTTGTCCAGGTGTTCCGGATCTAGCCGGGCGTGAGGGAGCGCGTGAGATGCGGGACTACGCGGCGATCGCGGTCTCGTGCGCCGTCCGCGGCGCCTGCACGCCCTGATCGTCGCTCGCCTCGTACGCCTCGTTTCCACACCGTTGGCATACAAACCGATCGCTGGGCTGAAGGCCAGACCCCCAGAGATGGCGGTCGTATCGCCAGTCATGACCCTGAACCCAGCAGATCGCCCTGCGTACCACCGCACATGTACCCCGCTCGAGACTCGGGGCCCAGTATTCTCCACCGCAACGTGAGAGACCCGTTAGAGCGTCGATGGAGGAAAGAGTGGCGATGGAGTTGACGGGCCGGCCGCGTGAGAGTTCGCCGCCCCGTGAAACCCGCCGGTGCGATAAGTGTGGGGCGATCGCGGAGTGCACCCTGTTCCCGACGTCGCGTGGTCCCAACACCGGGGCGCTCTGCATCGCCTGCGTCGTCGGCGGCCTGCGTGGATGGAACGCGGCGAGTACCTGAGGATTCGTTCTCGCACCGTCGAACGCTAGGGGAACCGGTGATGTCGCGGGGTCCCATTCGCGCCCTTGCGCTGGGGCTCGTGCTGATCCTAGGAGCGGCGGGATGCACGAGCCCGCCGATCGCGAGTCGGTCGCCATCGATGCCCGATCACCGTGCCGTCGGAAGCGAGGGTGACTCGCGACCGTCGCCCGCCGCGACAGCGATCGCAACTGTCCTCACCATCGGAATGGTTCAGGGATCGGGCCATCGCTCGCCGCTGGAGGGTCAGTACGTTCGGTTGCCGGGGGTGATCGTCACCGGTCTCCGCTTTGATGGATTCTTCGCTCAGGATCGGGTGGGCGATGGCGATCGTGCCACGTCGGATGGAGTCTTCGTCTACCTGAACCGGCGGCCCGACGAGAGCGGCATACGTCGCGATCTGGTCACGGTTCGGGTGGGCGACGTCGTCGACGTCGAGGGGACCGTTACCGAGTTCCGACCCCGCGAGAGGGATGGTGATCTGTCGGTTACCCAGATCGTAGCGCCCCGCCTGACCGTGCGCACGAGGGGCAATGCCCCTCCCGATCCTGTTCTGATCGGATCGGGAGGGCGCTCGCCGCCCTCACGCCACGTGGACGACGATGCGACCGACGCGGAGCTCGATGGCCAGTATCAGCCGGACGATGATGCGATCGACATCTTCGAGAGCGTCGAGGGCATGCGCGTCCGGCTGCTGACGCTGCTCGTGGTAGGACCGAGGACGGAGGCGGGCGAGATCGTCGTGATCGCCGAGGGCCTCACGCGCACCGATGGGCGCAATAGCGTCGGCGGTGGGGTAATCGAGTTACCGGGCCGCGTCAATCCCGATCGCATCGTGCTGGACGAGGTTGGCGCCCGCATTCGCGGTCAGATCTTTCCGGACGCGAATGTCGGGGACGTGCTGAAGGATATCTACGGCGTCCTCGATTATCGATTCGGCACGTATCGCGTTCTGCCTGAGGACCGCATCGATCGAACCTATGTCCGCCGCCGCCCGCCGACAATCCACACGGCTCCCGAACGTGCGTTCAGTCTCGCCACGTTGAACGTCGAGAACCTGCATTTGGGATCTGACCCGGCGCGCGTGAAGGCTCTGGCCACCCTGCTCGGCGTCACGTTGTCCAGTCCTGATGTGATCGTCCTGCAGGAAGTACAGGACGATTCGGGGCCGACGGACGATGGCGTCGTGGCCGCGACTCGGACGCTGAATCTGCTCACGAGGGCGATCGGCGCGGCGGGGGGCGCGCGATATGTCGCGTCGGACGTGCCTCCCGAGGACAAGACCGATGGGGGTTTGCCCGGCGCGAATATCCGCACTGCACTTCTCTATCGCCCGGATCGCGAGGTGAGACTCCGCGACGCGCCGAGCCGCCTGGGTGCGCACGATCCCGCCTTCATGGGCGCGAGAAAGCCGCTCATTGGAGCCTTTCGCTTTCGAGATACCAACGTGACGGTGGTGGGGCTTCACCTGAGTTCACGGATTGGCGACGCGCCGTTGTTCGGTCGCCTGCAACCGGCCTTGCGCCACACGGAAGGCGCGCGCACCCGACAGGCAGATGCGGTCGGGCGGTTCGTGCGGGAGACGTGTCGCGGCGATCCCGCGTGCCCGCTGATCGTCGCAGGGGATGTCAACGACGGGTCGACCTCTGCCGCGTTTGCGCCTTTTTGGGGTGCGGGTCTGGTATCGCTGGGAACTCGACTGAAGTCAGAGGAGCGGTACAGCTACGTGTTTCAAGGGAACGCCATCGACCTGGACCAGATGTGGGTTCCGGCCGGGCTCGCTCCGTTCGCTACCTACCAGATCGCCCACGTGAATGCGGATTTCGCGAACCGTCCCACGGATCACGATCCGCAGCTTGCGTGGTTCCGGCTCGGACCCGGACGGGCACAAGGGAATTGACGCAACCTTTCAGAACTGCAGTTCTGGTTACTGTATGATCCGCGGCGGTGGAGCGATCGCGCGGCACGGCACGGTCGGGGCACCGCATACGCGAGGAAGAGAGCTTCTGGAGCATCAAGGCGCTTCCCGAGGAAGAACGTCCCCGCGAGCGAATTCTGGCCGCGCGCGACGACACGGCGATGACCGATGCCGAATTGCTCGCGATTCTCCTGCGGACGGGAGTGCGAGGCCTCTCGACAATCGACCTGGCGCGCGAGTTGCTCAATCGCTTCGACGGACTGCGCGGCCTCGCGCACGCCAGCGCGGATGAACTGTGCGCGATTCACGGGCTCGGCCCTGCCAAGGCGGCGCAGGTGCGCGCGGCGCTCTGGCTCGGCCGTCGGCTTGGCCACCTCACCGCCGAGGACACCTTTGCGGCCGATAATCCCGGGATCGTCGCGCGCATGCTGGAGCGGGAGATCGCCGACGCACCGCGCGAGGAGATGCACGTCATCTGGGTCGACGCCAAGAACCGCCTGGTGGGGCGGCGGCGGGTGTATGAGGGCACGGTTTCGGGTCTGACCGTGAAGGTGGGCGAGCTCTTTCGTGATGCGATCCGGGCTACTGCAGTGGGGGTCGTGCTCGTGCATAACCATCCCTCCGGCGACCCTGAACCTTCATCTGAAGACGTGGCTCTCACCCGGGAGGTGTCCCGCGCCGCGGAACTCCTCGACCTGAAGGTCATCGATCACATCATTCTGGGGCGTGGCGATCGCGCCCAGGGGCCGCGCTTCGTCAGCATGAGGGCGCGCGGCTTCCTGTAATCCGCACTCCTCATAACGTCGTGTAACCACTTCCTCATCGGCCTCTTACAGGCTCTCTCGTAGAGTCGCCGCGACTATGGGGTCCTGCCTCCACCTGTTCGAGGGCCATCTGTGCACGAGATGAAGGCGATCTGGACGTCGATACGAGGGACCGTCGGCGTGGTAGCTCAGGTCTTCACACTCGGAGCGGTTGCCCTCGTTCTGTGTCTGGTCGCGCTCAACCTCTTCCTTCAGCGGGCGCCATCGGCCTCCGATGCCCCGCCTAGCCGACCACTGGTCGCAGTGGTGCCCACGGTTATTGCCGAGGCAACACGTCGGAGCGCGATCGAGAGCGAGAATGACCGCGCGACGCCCACGCAGCTGCCGCTCGCCGTGCTGTACCAGCCGCCGGGCCTGTTCGCGCCGACGCCGGCTGAACCGCGTCCGTCGGCGGAGGTTCCGCTTCCCCCGCTAGCCGCGGCACCCACGGTCACTCCGGTTCCAGCCGCGCCGGCATCGTCCACGCCTCGGCCTGCGGCCGCATCGGCCACGGCCACACCCCGGCCGCCTGCGACCGCGACGGCGCGGCCCGCCACCGTGGCGACCCGCTCGCCAACCGCGATTGCGAGCCGTGCCCGCGTGTTGCCCGGTGCCGATACCCTACCTGTGCGCGTGCGATCGGCGCCCAGCGTGAGTGCGCCGATTGTGGGCCGCGTTCCTCTCGGCACGATCGTCGACATCCTCGAGTCAGTGAAGGGCGAGGAGGTCGAGTCCGGCAACTCCACCTGGCTGCGCATCCGATGGAACTCCATCTCGGGGTTCGTCTATTCTCCCCTCGTTGGCTGACGGGGTAGCACCCAGGCTCATTTCCGGCGCGCTTGTTGACCCAACCAACGAGCAAGCGGCGCGAGAGATTCTGAGCAGCGAGGGCTGTGCTCCATTCGCCTGGGGGGATGCGGCTGATGCGCGGCACACGGATCACGCACACCCGTACCACAAGATCCTCCTGTGCCTGGAGGGCTCTGCGCGCGTCGTCTTCGCGGAAGCGAATGACGAATGCGACTTCCGCGCCGGGGATCGCCTTGAGATCCCCGCGGGCATCTGTCACCGCGTCGAGATCGGGCCGACCGGAATAACGTGTCTCGAGGGGCATCGCAGCCGATCCCTGGCGCCCTGACGATCGCGTCGCGGACCGGACCTATGCGCCTGACCTATCGGGCCTGGGACGGCGCGGGCCCGCCGATCCTGATGCTGCACGGTCTTAGTTCCAGCGCGACGACGTGGGACCAGGTCGCGCGGCATCTTGCGCCACGACACCGCGTGGTGGCGCTCAATCAGCGCGGCCACGGCGGTAGTGAGGTTCCCGAAGACGGCTATGACTTTTCAACGATCGTCGATGATGCCCGGGAGATCTGCGCCAGGCTACAGATCGATCGAGCGCTCGTGGTAGGCCAGTCCTGGGGAGGCAACGTCGCCGTCGCGTTCGGTGCCTCGGCCGATTCGGGCGCGGTGCGCGGTCTGGTGCTGGTCGATGGCGGGTTCCTGGAGCCATCGAGGGGCATGACCTGGGAGGAGGCTCAGGAGCGCCTTCGACCGCCGAACATCGACATGCCCTTGGATCAGTTTCGCGAGCGCCTGCGCGAGCGCCTCGGGAGCCTGTGGACGGAGGAGTGGGAGGAGGCGACTCTCGCCAACTTCCGGGTTGATGGCGAGGGAATCGTGCGGCGGCATCTGCCAATCGAGACGCATATGAAGATCGTCTATCACCTGTATCGCCATCGACCGAGTGCGGAGTACGCGATGGTTCGGGCGCCGATGACGTTTGTCGTGGCGATCCCACCCGGCGCGGATCGGGGTGCCCCGCGCCTTGCGACGGCCCGAGAGGTGATCGCCGCGGCGGAAAGGGCCGATCCTCGCGCGGTCAGCGCACACTGGCTTGAGAACACGGTCCACGATGTCCAGCTTCAGCGGCCGGAGCTACTCGCCGAGATCATCCTTCGAGCGGCGCAAGAGGGAGAGGGCGAAGGTCGCGCCTGAGTCCAGGACTATCACCTTGCCATCGCGTTCGATCGTCACCGTACCGGCACCGAACACGCGGCCGACATCCGCGGTCGGCTCGAGGAGAACCGAGGTCTGCTCGTCGATCCCCAGGATGGTGACCGACGGGTCGAGCGACGCGCGCAGCGCTGCGAACCGTTGCGCGCCGAGAAAGCAGCGCGTGAAATCCGCATCGCGGCTACCCTCGGTGTTGTTCCAGTGAGGCACAATGGCCAGAGACATATCGATCCGGGCGAGGATGTCCAGCCCGTCAATCCAGTGCGGATCGTGCCCAGCCTTGAAGATCTCGTAGACGGGTATGGTCCACCGTGAGAGCGCCAGGCTGGCCGCGCTGGCGGTGACGAGCGCCGCCCCCGCCTGCCAGCGGGCACACAGATACTCGAGCGCGAGCGATTCGCGCAGATGCCGGACAGCGTAGCTGGGGCTACCGGGTCCGGCGAACAGATAGTTGGCGCGCAGCAGCGCGGCAAGAGTGGCACTGTCATTCGTGCCGGTGTCGGCACGCGTCGCGTGGACCAATTCAATCGTGGGCCGATAGTTGGTCAGGCTGCGACGCAGAAACTCAGCGATACGCTCGACCACCTGTTTCGCGTTGGTCTCAAAACCTGCCGGTGTATCGAGGATGGCGATGTCGACCGGGGCACCCAGTTGTTGGAACACATACTCGTGCGCCGCTCGTCCGCTTGGCGATGTCTCACCGGAGCCGAACATGAGTAGCGGTCCGAACGTCGGCACGGAGCCAAGGTAGTGAGATGCGCGGAGTCGGTCAAGTGCGGCCGCCCGAATTAAGATGCTGTCGGTGATCGACGATATCCGGCGAACCGTGCGGTTACCCGAGGGACTGATTGCCGATGAGGATCGGTTCCTGACGCGGATCGCGACGAATCTCGGCGAACGCCCACCGCTCGATCCCGACCCGGCCGCGCTCCTGCAGACCTTCGGCGGCCCTGAGCCCCGGCCCGGGACCGACGATGCCACCTACTACCTGATGTGGGCGCAACGTCTTCTCGCCCACCCCCTCCCTTCCAATCGCCAGGTTCCAGCACCCGGCCTCCACGGGATGCTTCTGGATCGCTTGCGCCGCCCCTTGCACGCACTTATCCGCTACTACGTGGATGCGCAGGCCGCCCGTCAGGAGGAGATCGCGACGTGGCTGGTGCGAGCGGTGACCGCGCTGGCGACCGCCGAGATCGAGATCGAACGGTTGCGGGCGCGTGTGGAGAGCCTGGAGAGGGCCTCCGGTTCACCGTCGCACGACCGGACATGAGCGTTACCGAGACGACTCTCCACTGGCGGCGCCTGAAATCCGCGCTCGGCAGGGGCAGGCTCGTGCAGCTGATCTCCGATCTGTCCGCGGGTGACGCCGTCAGCGACGACGCGATCTCCTGGCAGCGCCTGCTCTCGCGAGTGGGCGTGGACGCACCCATTTACGGCAGAACCATCGTTCCGGGTCACGGGGCGCGTGCGTGGCCGCTCCATCGCCTGCGACTTGAGTCGAGCGATGTCCTCATCCTCCACTACTCGGTGTGGTCGGAAGCCGCCGCTCTAGTTGCGTCGATGCGTCGTCCGACGGTCCTGGCCTACCACAACGTGACGCCACCAGAGTTCTTTGCGCAGTTCGAGCCTGCGATGGTTGCGGAAACTTCGCGGGGCCGAGCCGCACTTCCCTCGCTGGCGGATCTCTGTCCACTGGCAATCGCACGATCGGAGTTCAGCGCCCGCGATCTGCACGCCGCGGGATTTGTCGACGTGCGAACTCTCCCGATCGTGCTTCCGGATGAGGCGATGGCCGACCGAGGTGAGAGAGTCGCGTCGCCCGCGACGCTCCTCTACGCCGGGCGCGTCGCGCCGCACAAGCGCGTGGAAGATCTCCTCGCCATCCTGGCGTACTGTCGCCGCGCCCGGACGGATGTCACCCTCGCGGTCGTCGGCGCCTTTGACGCAGCGTCCGAATACTATCGAGCGCTCCATCGTTGCGCCTTCAGACTCGGCGTCCACACCGGGGTCCGCTTTGCCGGAAAGGTCTCCCGCGCGCGATTCGTCGCGGAGTACCGGAGCGCCCGCATCTTCGTGACGATGAGCGAGCACGAAGGGTTCGGCGTGCCGCTCCTGGAGGCCTTGCGCGTCGACCTGCCGATCGTTGCCCGCGCCGCCGGGGCGATTCCCGAGATCGTCGGTGACGCGGGTATCCTCCTTGAAGGCCGGCGGCCAGACATCGCTGCCGAAATCATTCTTGAGATCCTGGCCGATAGCTCGCTGCAACAGCGGATGATCGAGCGCGGTAAGGTTCGTGCAGCCTTTTACTCCGCCGATGAGGTTCTCCCCTGCCTGGCAAGTCTCCTGACTGATGGCATCGAGGCGACCCGAAGGCGGTAGATGCCTTCACGCTCGCTGCGCCTCGTACATGCCGATCGGGTATGCGTAGGGGCGGGTCGATCGGGGCGGCCGTTCGGATTCGAGGACGATCTCGTCCAGTTGGGGCACGAACCGGCGAACGCGCAGCCAGGAGCGTCCGTATGCTCGGAGAGCCAGGGCCTCACCCTCGCGGAATAGGAAGAGGGGCCTCTGCGCGCGCTCCCAGTGCGTCAGCGCGCGTTCGATCGCGTCCGGACCGCCGGGTCGTTCGTACAGGATGAACGACGAGCGTTCGCCGATGAACTGCATTGGTGCCGAATAGCGCCATCCCGCGAGGTCGTCATCGAACAGCGCGATTGCGTCCGGTGGAAGGTCGGCGGCCATCGCGTGGATCAGCCCGGTCGCGCCCCGGTACTCCCTCAATGTGGCGAGCGGTCCCCAGCCCGCAACTGTCCACACGAGTGTGCCAATCGCCAGAATCGCCGGAATCACCGCGGCGGCGCGGCTCGGCAATGCCATCCGCCCGCGGACAGCGAGAGCGCCACGCAGGCGGGCCAGAGCAATGCCTGATCCGAGGACGATCGCCGGTACGGTCATCGTGAGCCAGCGGCGCGCCGCCCACGGATACTCCGGATGGATCCGGGGATCAACCATCACCAGAGCGAAGTCAATCGCGAGCGAGACCAGCAGGAGGCTCGTCACGGGCGTGGTCCACCGTCGCGCGAGCAGGACGAGGCCCGCCAGTCCGAGAGCGATACCCGCTGGAGTGAGGAACCAACCGAGACGCGGAAGTGCCTCCAATCGGTTGCGGATGGAGACACTCGCCTCTCGGGTCAGACCGCTCGTCTCTCCGCCAAGATCGAGCGGGCGAACGAACCAGAGCCATACGAAGGCGATCACCATCGCAGCTACGGCCGTGCGCCATCCCCAGTCCTGTCCCCCTGCGAGCCACCTCCGGTAGCCGCTCGCCTTGGTCCGCCGGAGACTGATGACGAACAGGATGGTCGCGGCCCCACCGACAGGAAGGACCCAGACCGGTAGACCGTCTCGGGCGCCGGGTATCTGGCCCGCGACGTAGAATGGTGCAACGATCAGGTTGTGGACGACCGCGTGCGCGAGGGGCCCCAGGGAACCTGCCGCGAGCCACGGCATCACCCCGGAGCGGGCCCGGACCGCGGCGGCACATCCCCACACCGCCGCCAGCGCCATGAGCGGCAGAACAGCCTCGAGCCTGGCCAATCCGCCGATCCCCAGCGTCATCCCGGCCAGAAGGGCGAGCCATCGCGAATTGCGGCGCTCGGCTAGCAGTGCACCGAGGATGCCCGTCAGTACCGTTGCCTGTGACAGCACCTCCGCGGCCGGGTATCGGCCAAACCAGATCTGAAGGGGATTGACCAGCAGAAACGCGCCAGCGGCGACTCCCGCCGCGGCTCCCGCGAGCGAGCGAGCCAGCAGTGCGAGCGCGACGATCGACCCCAGTGCGAAGAGCGGCGGTACGAAGAGTCCCGCGCCGACGCCTCCCGCGGATATCCCTCCCGCGATCGCCGCCGGCAGGAGGTGCAACCCATGTGGCGTGATGAGGCCGACGTCTGCGTCCTCCAACGCCATGTAGAACCCCTTCAGCCGATTCACGTGCGTACCGGGCGCGAGCCGCGGGCCATGCACCGCCTCGTGCGCATCGGCGGTAAGGGCGGCGATGTCTGTGTCGAACCACAGGATCGCGCCGGTACGAGTGATGTGTGTCGCGGTGGAGAGATAGACGCCCGGATCGAGTCCGCCGAGCACATATTCGTGGGGACGCAGGTACAGCGGCGCGCCCAGGAGGACGAGCCCACCGATCGCCAACGTGAAGTGCCGATCGATCCTTGCCCAGGCTCCGGTGCCGAGCCACCGCCACAGCACGATGGCAAGGCCAATGGGCACGATGAAGGTGGGGTAGGCGCCGAGTCCGCGCGGGTACAGGCCAACGTCGGCCAGAATCAGCGAGATCCACGCGGAGAGGATTAGCGCGACCACGGCGGCGAGCGCCGCCCGATCGAGACAGTCGCCGCGATGGGTCCGGGTCATTCCTCGGGGGCGTGGCTCGGTCGATCGCGCCGCTCGAGATGGAGGAGCCGCGACTCCAGGTTCCTCAGTGCCTCGGCGACCTGACGATTGATTTCGTCCTGCTGCCGCAGCGCCGGATCGACGTACCACCGTGTCGAGACCTCGTTCCACCGTCGTCGCATCCAGGTGATCAAACCGCCAGCGATCGGAACAGGTGACGCCAGCGAGCCAGGAGCGAGCGGGGAGGGCGATGGCTGGCGCGCCGACGAGGTCGCGGGCAGCACATATTCCTCTGCAAGAGCGCGCAGGATCTGCCCGATCTCGTGTAACGGTGTTCGGCGGTCGCCAGGGCTCGCCCGGAGTCGCTCCGACCAGTCGGCCCAGACTCCGCGCAGGATCGCACGCTCCTCGTCCGTCGCCGCGAGTGCGGCCAGACCACGTTCAGTGAACCGTACATCGCGCACAATCTCCGCGAGGGAACGATGGCGCAGCATGAACCTGAGGCGCCCTTCGTGATGGTTCCTGATCTTTACTGACATATCGCGATTCGCCACGGTCGACTCGTCGTGGATGCCTCGGAAGTGCGGACTCACGATGACGCGCCACCCCGCGTTTCGCGCGCGGAAACAGAGGTCTGCATCCTCGTAGTAGAGGAAGTACGCCTCATCGAAGCCGCCGATTGGTGCCACGCACGTGCGTCGCAGAGCGATGGCAGCGCCCGTGACGAAGTCGACGTCGCGGATTGTCTCTGCGCCCCGCGTCGTATCGATCCGGTCGTCGTGGAAGGGCGAGCAGTCCGGCATGCGCATCCATCCGCCGAAGTGCTGGATCGACCCGTCGCGTCGGCGGAGTAGGCAACCGACGATCCCGATCCGCTCGTTCGACCGAAATGCATCGCGGATGGCCGAAACGGCATCCGATTCCAGGCGAACGTCAGGATTGAGGACCAGGGCGACTTCCGTCTCCAGGGCCGCGAGTCCCTGATTCGCTGCGCGGGCGAAACCGCGGTTCTCCGGATTCAGGATGCACCGAACACGTCGACGAGTCGCCGCCTCTGGAATTCCGTCGGAAGACGCGTTGTCGACGATGATGATGTCCGTCAGTCGCGAATCCTGATCTTCAAGGGCGTCCAGGCAGACGCCAAGGTCGGCACCTGGGTTGTGGCTGATGATCACAGCTCCGACGCTCGGCTGCGGCTTGGCTGCGCTCGTGTCTCTCACCGCGGCGCTGCAATCGTCGCATAGGCCGTCACGGTGCGTCGGTGGCGCAACCGGATGCGACTGCCCAGTTGGCGTACCCTACGGCTGTGCCCAGAGGCGAAGACATCGACCTTCTGTATCGTCGCCTCCGAAACGATGTCTGGAATGGCGCTCGGGTCCGGGGGGCGATGTGGCCCGATATCAGCCTGCGATCGATGGCGCGGGAAGGCGGCGGGACCCTCGCGCGCGCCATAACGCGGCTGCGCCAACCGTTTCACGATCTTGCTCGCTTCTACGCCGAAGGGGCGGCTCGGGTGGCGATTGACACCGATCGCCGGATTTACGCTGACCTCGCGCACAGGATCGAGATGCTTCGGAGCGACCTCGAGCTTGTCCTCGTGGCGATCGAGACCGCTGGCGACAGGGCGCCGGCGCCCCGCGCCGTTGCGACGGTCGGCGTCCCGGGCCCGAGGCGGCGCGTTCTCTGCGTCGTTCAGCGCTACGGTCGCGGTGGCGCTGAACATCTGTGTCAGATGGTCGCCGAACGCCTGGCAACGCGCCACGATGTCACCGTTTATACGACCTGTGCGCTCAGCGATCGGACCTGGGCCAATGAGCTGCCCGCTGGCGCCGAGGTGGTTAACGGTGTCCGCGTCGTTCGGTTTCCGACCGCGCGAAGCCGCGATCCTGACGCCGCCCGGGTCGAGGTCCCGCAGGATCCGGTGGCACAACGAGATGCGGACCTTGCCTGGCTCGCCGCGCAGGGCCCGCACGCCCCGGACCTGAGGGACGCGATCCGGAGAGACGCGCCCGCATTCGATGCGAACCTGTTCTTCACCTATCTCTACGAGCCAACGGTGCTGGGGCTCCAGCAGGCGTCGGATCGCTCCATTCTGATCCCGACCGCTCACGATGAGGATGCCCTGCGCGCGGCGACCATCGTTGAGACTTTCCGAGCGGCGCACTATCTCATCTTCCTCACCAGGGCAGAGCGAGAACTGGTCGTGCGCACCGTTCAGGAGATCTCCGCGCCTCACGCGATCGCTTCAGTCGGTATGGGTGGCATTGTGACCGGAGACGGAGCTCGGTTCCGCGATCGGCACGGCCTCGGCGCGGAGACAGTCTTTCTCTATGTGGGCCGCGTGGATGCCGGCAAGGGATGTGCCGACCTCGTCCACCACTGGCGCGCGAGCGCGCTCCCCTCGTCCCGCCTGGTCCTGGTCGGTGAGAACCGCCTCGGTCTCAGCGCCAAGGACGGGATACTTCCCCTCGGGTACGTCGCGGATGATGAGCGCGCCGACGCCTACGCCGGCGCCGACGTGTTCGTCCAGCCATCGGCCCTCGAGAGCCTCTCCCTTGTCCTGCTTGAGGCGTGGCAGTACGGTCTTCCCGCGCTGGTGA
>VGOZ01000005.1 GCA_016875715.1 Chloroflexota bacterium
GATGGGACTGGAGCGAATCCCTACCGTTGCGCTCGCCAAGCAGAACGAGGAGATCTACACGCCGACCCTCGCCGATCACGTCGTCTTGCCGCGTGGGTCGCAGGCACTCTATCTGGTACAGCGCATCCGGGACGAGGCTCATCGTTTCGCGGTGACGTACCACCGGGTCGTGCGCGCAAAGCGCTCGGTCCGGTCGGCGCTGGACGACATTGCGGGCGTCGGCCCGAAGCGGCGTGCGGCTCTACTGAAGCATTTCGGGTCGCTGGCCGCGATCCGTCAGGCGAGCGAACAGGCCATAGCGGCTGTGAAGGGAATCGACCGTCGTACGGCTCATCTGGTCAAAGCGACCCTCTGAGGCGGGCGACCTCCCTGGCGACGATGCAGCGCAGCGCGTCTGGTGTTCCGTCGTTCTCGATGACCACCGTTGCATTCTCACGGTAGAACGCGTCCTCGGGCTGCGCCGAGATCCGGCGCTTCGCATCCTCAGGGCTCATTCCTCGCGATACCGCCAGACGCGCGACGCGCGCTGCGCGCGTCGCGGTGACGACCCACACTTCGTCACAGCGCGCCGCCGCCCCGGATTCGATAAGGCGGATCGCCTCGTAGGCGACGAGGTCGGAGCGGGTCGCGGCGATGCGCGCCTCGGCGGCCTCCCGCACGAGCGGATGCGTCACGGCCTCGAGACGCGCCAGATCGGCTGGATCGGCGAAGACGCGGCGCGCAAGTTCAGCCCGGTCGATCTCACCGGTCCTGTCCAGGACACGGGGGCCGAACTCGTCCACGACGGCGCGCCACGCCGGACCTCCAGAACGACTCAGATCCCGATACAGCGCATCCGCATCGATGACGTCAACCCCGGCCTCCCGCAGGAACGACCCGACGGTGGATTTCCCGGAGCCGATTCCGCCGGTGAGGCCGATCCGCTTCAGTAGCCGAAGCTCCCCGTCCCATCACGCTGCATGCCAACGCCAGGTCCAACGCCGGTGTCCTTGATCTCCGGCTTCTCGTTCACCAGGACGTCGGTCGTCAGGATGATCCCCGCGATGGAGATCGCATTCTCGACGACCGACCGCGTCACTTTCGCGGGGTCGATGATGCCAGCCTCGACGACATCCATGAACTCGCCCGTCACGACGTTCCAGCCGACATGCGTGGAACCGGCTTCCCGCTGCCGGCGCCGGACCTCATCGACGATAACCGACGGATCGGCGCCGGCGTTCGCGGCCAGTTGCCGCAGGGGTTCCTCCAGCGCCCGCTGCACGATCTTGCCACCAACGGCCTCGTCGCCAATCAACTCCAGGGCGTCGATCGCAGGCTGAATCGTCAGGAGCACGATCCCGCCGCCGGGAACGACGCCCTCCTCGATCGCGGCGCGAGTCGCGGCCAGCGCATCCTCGACCCGGAACTTTTTCTCCTTGGTCTCGGTTTCCGACCCGGCGCCAACGCGAATGACACCCACGCCGCCGGAGAGCTTCCCGAGCCGCTCCTGAAACTGCTCCCGCTCGTACTGCTGTGCCGACTCGGCGAGCATGGTGCGCAACTGGGCGACGCGCGCGCGGATGGATGCCTCGGTGCCTAGACCGCCAACAATCGTCGTCTCATTCGCAGTGGCGCTAACTCGGCGAGCTCGCCCGAAGTCCTCGATCATGATGCTCTCGAGCTTGCGGCCCGCCTCCTCGGTCATCAAGCGTCCGCCCGTCATCACCGCGATGTCTTCAAGGAGCATCCGCCGCCGGTCGCCCCAGCCCGGAGCCTTGACGGCGACCACGTCGAGGGTGCCGCGCATCTTGTTGACCAGCAGCGTGGAGAGCGCCTCGCCATCCATGTCCTCGGCGATGATGCAAAGGGCCTTGGTGCGGTTCATGGCCCTCTCGAGGATGGGCACGACGTCTGAGAGTTCCGACACCTTCTTGTCGGTGATCACGATCCACGGATCTTCGACAAAGGCCTCCATCCGCTCAGAATTAGTCACGAAATACGGGGAGACATAGCCCTTATCGAAGCTCAGCCCATCGACGAACTCAGTCTCGGTCACAGTGCGCTGTGATGCCTCGACCGTGATCACACCGTCTCGCCCCACCCGATCCAGTGCGTCGGCAAGCAAGTCGCCGATCATCCGATCGCCGGACGAGATGGCGGCGATGTGTCCGATATCCTCGCGGCCGACTACCGGGCGCGCCACTTTTCTGATCTCGCCGACAAGCGAGACCGAGGATTTCTCGAGACCTCGCTTCAGGCGGGCGGGGTTGACCCCGGCCGCGATCGCCCGCAGGCCCTCGTGGACGATCACCTGGGCTAGGAGAGTCGCCGTGGTCGTGCCATCTCCGGCAACATCGTTCGTACGCGTTGCCGCCTCCTTCAACATCTGCGCGCCCATGTTCTCGAAGGGATCGGCGAGTTCGATCTCCTTTGCAACCGTCACGCCATCGTGGGTCACGGTCGGAAGACCGAACTTCTTATTGAACGCGACGTTGCGACCCTTGGGACCGAGTGTGGTCTTGACCGCGTCCGCCATGATGTCGACGCCCCGTTTCAGGGCGGCGCGTGCCTGATCGTCGAATCGAAGAAGCTTGGCCAATCGTCCTCCGGTGCCGATTCTACAGTGATCCTCTGTGCGACTGGCCGTAGATGCGAGCCGAGTGAACCTCGCACGGATGACCGGCACCGAGATCTACAGCCGCGATCTCATCTCCGCGCTGTGTCGTCGCGCCGTGGACCATCAGATCACGCTCTACTGCCGCGACCCCCTTCCCCAGACGTTCGCGCCCACCGCTTCTCGGCGGGTGATCGGTCCACGGCGTCTCTGGACGCACCTCGGACTGTCCCTGGCCATGGCACGAGACGGCCCAGATGCCCTGTTCGTGCCCGCTCACGTGGTTCCTCTGATTCATCCCGCCGCCGCGGTGGTCACGATCCATGATCTCGGCTATCTCGTCCACCGAGAAGCGTACCGACCGGCGGATTGGGCCTATCTGCTCATTTCAACGCTTTGGAGTGCTCGCTCCGGTCGGCGGTTCCTTGTGGATTCCCGGGCGACCGCGCGGGACGCACAGATCCACCTGGGCATTCCGCGCGACAAGATCGCGGTCGTCTACCCGGGCGTGCATCCTGCGTTTCACCACGGTCCGCATGATCCGCCGCCGTTTGGGCTGGCGCCTGGCTACTTGCTGTTCGTGGGGACTCTGCAGCCCCGAAAGAATCTCCATCGCCTCGTGCGTGCTTATGCCGCGGCGTCACGGTCGATTGCGATGCCCCCACTCGTCCTCGCTGGCGCCGAGGGACATCGAAAGAAGCACCTGGACGCCGAGATCGCGCGCCTGCGCCTCGAGAGTCGCGTGCTGACGCCTGGCTATGTCTCGGACCGCGACCTGCCAGCGCTGTATCGGAACGCGCGCGCGCTCGTCTTCGTCTCGCTCTACGAGGGGTTCGGCATCCCTGCCGCCGAGGCGATGGCGTGTGGACTCCCGGTCATCACGAGCGACCGCGGAGCACTGGCCGAAGTGGTGGCGGATGCGGGGCTACTGGTATCTCCGACGGACGAGGAAGCGATCGCGGCGGCAATGGTGCGTATCCAGGAAGACGGCGGGTTACGGGATCGCATGCGGGTCGAGGGGTTGATCAGGGCTGGACGATTCACATGGGACGCCGCCGCGCAGGTGTGTCTGTCGACGATCGAAGCCGCCCTCAGCGACGCCTGACAGACAGACTGCGCCATCGAGGGACCCGGGGCGGGTCTCGAAGCGACCGCGCGTCGGGCAGATCGAGGCTCGGGAATGCATCCACCGACAGGTCATCGGAATGTCCAGATCGGGCGAGGAAACACGCCGCGGCCGCGATCATCGCCGCGTTATCGGTACACAGCGGGGGTGAAGGCGCGAGACACGGGCGCCGACTCATCTCCCGCACGGCGGATCGCAGGGCGGAGTTCGCCGCGACACCTCCCGCGAGCAAGATCGACTTCGCGCCAAGCGTGTCCGCGGCTGCGACCGTCTTTCTGGCGAGCACCTCCACGACCGCGTCCTGAAACCCTCGAGCCACCAGCGCCGGAGGCGGCCCCTCCTCCGCGACCAGACGCATCACCGCAGTCTTGAGCCCGCTGAAGGAGAAGTCCCAAGACCCCTCCAGCCACGCCCGCGGGAGGACGATCGCTCCGGATTGATCGACCGTAGCGGCGGTTCGCTCGATTGCAGGTCCACCCGGGTACCCGAGATCGAGGATCCGCGCGACCTTGTCAAACGCCTCACCGGCCGCATCGTCTCGCGTGCGGCCCAGAGAGGTGAAGGAGAGGTGCTTCTCCATCCAGATCAGTTCAGTGTGGCCACCGGAAACGACCAGGCAGACCGCCGGCAGGACCGGTTCCTGCGCGCCCAGCCAGTTCGCATAGATGTGGCCGACCAGATGATTGACGCCGAGAAACGGCGCGTTCCAGGCCCACGCCAGCGCCTTCGCGGCACTGAGACCTACAAGGAGAGAACCCGCCAGGCCCGGCCCGTTCGTCGCGGCCACGAGATCGATATCGGTCGGACGCGAGTCCGATTCGGCGAGAGCGCGGTCGACCACCGGAACGATCGCCGCCACGTGCTGACGCGACGCGACCTCAGGGACGACGCCGCCCGTCGCCTCGTGATGCGCCACTTGCGAGGCGACAACGCTGGATCGCAGCGTCCGGCCGTCTTCCACGATCGCGGCGGCAGTCTCGTCACACGAACTCTCAATGGCGAGCACTCGCACCGCGTCTAGAATAATGGTAGGGCAGGAGTCGCGTTCATGAAGATCTTCCTCGATACCGCAAACGTTGTGGAGATCCGTGCCGCCGCGCAACTTGGTCTGGTTGATGGTGTAACGACAAACCCATCCCTGATCGCGAAGGAAGGAACGACCTTCAAGGAGCGCATCAAGGAGATCTGTTCCGTCGTCTCCGGCGATGTATCCGCCGAGACGATCGCGACGGACTGGGAAGGCATGGTCCGAGAGGGCCGCGAACTCGCGACGTGGGCACCGAACGTCGTGGTCAAGGCACCGTGTACCCCGGATGGCCTGCGTGCCACCCGTGTCCTGGCAGAAGCCGGGATCAAAGTGAACGTCACGCTGATCTTCTCTGCGACGCAGGGCCTGCTGGCGTGCAAGAACGGGGCGTACATCATCAGCCCGTTCGTAGGTCGTTTGGATGACATCGGCCTCGACGGCATGGAACTGGTGCGCGATCTGGTCCAGTTCTGCGAGATCTACGACTTCCCCACCCAGGTGCTCGCCGCGTCGATCCGCACGCCCAACCACGTGATCGCCGCCGCCAAAGCCGGAGCGCACATCGCGACCATGCCTGCCTCGGTCTTCAACACCCTGTATCGGCACCCATTGACGGACAACGGTATGAGCCGCTTCCTCTCGGACTGGAAGACGCTTCCCGCCTATGAAGAGGCCATCTTCCCCCGCCAGACGTCCGCGCCTACCGCCCGGTAGGCGCAAGAGCCTGTTACAATCGCGCCGTTCGGTCGAGTTGGGGATCAGATTCCTGGCAGCGGTCGATGCGGGCCGGCGCGTCTGTGGTTGTGGTCGGCCACTTATCGTCTGGCGGGGGGCTGTGAACGAGCGCGACGGTCGGGTCGAGATGGTGCTCTGGCATTCCGGGATCGGTGAGTTGGCGGAGGCGAGCCGAGCAGGAGCGGCGGTGTGATTCAGGCGAATCTTCAGGCGAAGATCGATGCGGATGTACTAGACGCACTCTTCACCAACGTCGGTGAGGGCGCGATGGTGATCAATCGACTGCGCAAGATCATCACCATGAATCCGAGCGCAAGCCAGATCACCGGATGGAAGCAGCGCGACCTCACCTCCATCGGCTGCAATGTGTTCCAGTGCCGAAATG
This sequence comes from Chloroflexota bacterium, assembly GCA_016875715.1. Taxonomy (GTDB): domain Bacteria; phylum Chloroflexota; class UBA6077; order FW602-bin22; family FW602-bin22; genus VGOZ01. The sequence goes on from VGOZ01000005.1 coordinate 5,867, forward strand.
CGAGTGGCGAGAAGACCTGTGATGAGGTCTGTCTAGCTCAGCGCTGCATTCAAACGCCGCAGCAGATAGGACCGATGTACCTCAGGCTGACCCGGTCCGACGGCACACCGGTTTCGGTCGAGGCTACATTTTTCCCGCTCCACGCGGCCGATTCACGCTCGGGGATCTGTCTGCTGCTTTTGAAGGACATCACGGTTCTCGAGCATTTCGATGCGTCTGTGCGCCAGCTCAACCAGGAGCTCGCCGAAAAGAACATCGTCCTCCGGGGCTTATCGGACCAGATGTCCGTCGCCTGGCGCGCGGCGATGATCGATCTCCGCGCAGGCGCCGAGGGACTCCGCGCGCGCTTCTCGAAGGAACTGGGTGAGTCGGGCCTGCGCTCTATCGAAAGGATGGTCAACGCGACGCAGAAACTCGAGACGACCTTCGCCCAGTTGAAGTCGCAGATTCAGGCGACGCTTCAACCGCGGCGCAAGCCGACCGCTTGAGCGAGGCGGCCCGAGGCGTCGTCTCGCTCGCACCCTCGATCCTCGCCGCGGACTTTGCGCGCCTCGGCGATCAGATGGCCGCCGTGGAACTGGCCGGCTTCGCCGATCGCATCCACGTCGACATCATGGATGGGCAGTTCGTACCGCCCATCTCATTCGGAACGCTGATCTGTCCGGCGCTGCGCAGCGCCACTCGACTAGATCTCGACGTCCATCTCATGATCGTACGGCCCGACCGCTACTTCGCGGAGCTCGCCGAAGTCGGCGTGCGCACGGTCTCCGTTCACTTGGAGGCGTGCCCACACGTGCATCGCGATCTGGGCGAGATTCGACGCCTCGGAATGCGGGCGGGACTGGCGCTCAATCCGGGCACTCCGGTCGATCACGCTTCCGAGGTGCTCGATCTCGTGGATCAGATCGTCGTAATGACGGTGAATCCCGGCTGGGGTGGGCAGCCGTTTCTCGAAGGCAGCGTGCGCCGTGTCGCCGCCGCCCGGGCCCTGGCAGACGCTGCGGAGCATCCGATCGACATCGAAGTCGACGGGGGCATCACCGTGCGAACCGCGCCGGCGGTCGTCGCGGCGGGTGCAAACGTCCTGGTGGCAGGGTCCGCCGTCTTCAACCACCCCGGCGGCATCGCCGCAGGCCTGCGCGCGCTGGAAGAGGCGGCTCAGGCGCTCCGGTAATGTGTCCTGAGGCAACGAGTGCACACACGGACGCGCCTCTGCTGCCCCTCGACCTCGAGGGTTACACCCTGGATGTTCGGGCGGAACCGTCGCTTGGTATGGCGATAAGAGAAGCTGACATTACTGCCGGAGGCCGGCCCCTTCCCGCACATCTCGCAACGAACCGCCACCGTAGGGCCCTCCCGGGTCTGGTATGATCTGAATTCCGGACCATGGTAGTACTGGCCGGCGGGAATGACCATCGGTCGGGTGTCAAATCTTCAACAGGCGCGGATTCCATGAGTCACACGGTCATCGTCACCGACACGGGCTGCGACCTCGATGGCTGCTCCCTGGCCGATATCGAGGTCGAGTCGGTCCGACTGGAGGCCGCCGAGGCGTTCGAATCCACGTTGCCGTACGAACCGTCGTTCGACGTCGTCGACGAGAGACTGACGCGTGACCTTGTCGCGACGTACGAGCGTGCCTGGGCGCGCGGAGCCGAATCGATCGTATCGGTGCACACGTCGAGCCGGCTTGCGGGGGCCTACCACGCGGCCCTGGCCGCGTGCGCGCGCGTACGAGGTTTGCTGCAGATTGCGGTTGTCGATTCCGGCCAGTGCGGTATGGCCCTCGGGTTCGTCCTTCTCCGGGTAGCTCAGGCACGTGCGAACGGAGCGGCGACGCCGGATATCGCCGCCGTAGCGCGACGGGCAGCCCGCAACGTCCATTCCATGTTCTTCGCGGAATCCCTGTCGCGCGTCCATGTGTCTCAGAAGTGGCTGCGAGTCCACGATGGGCACGTCGCGGGGAACGGTTCCCGACCGCTCATGGCCGTGGAAGACGGTGAGATGTTGCCTCTCGAGCGCGTACGCACGCGAGCTTGCGGTTTCGACCGACTCGCCGAGTTCGTGGAGTTGTTCCCGCGCGTGGATGCACTCGCGATCTACCACGATGCGCGGGCGGCCGATCTGGAATCCCTGGTGGAGCGCATCATCCCGGTTTTCCCGCGCGAGCAGATTATCTTTGGCTCGTATGGGCCTACCCTTCGGGCGCGGCTCGGGCCACGGGCGATCGGTGTCTTCGTCGATCAGGGGCTCGATAGCGAGGAATCGCCCGTCAACCGCCGTTGATAGGGGTGCGCGGATTCGGCAGGTTCTCGAACACGAGCGGCGGCTCGGGTATGCGGACGACAGCGTTGTAGGCGGACTGGCCGCGTTTGTACGCATATGGTTCGAGGGATCGCCCATCGTCGGCCAGTTCGATGAGTATGCGACAGCCGCCCGCGAGCGCCGAGCCGCGCTGGTGGCGGAGGCGCTTCGCGCGTCGGAGGCTCTCGCCGGCCAGCCCTCCGAGGTAACGCGGCCCGGCACACTGGGTCGACCCACAGTCACACCTGAACCACGCCCTGCACATCCCATCCGCGATCCCCCCCCGCCGGTCCAGAGAGCGGGCACCGGCCTGGAGACCCCTATTGAGCGACTGCGTGGTGTCGGACGAACGCACTTGCCCCACCTGGAAGCGCTGGAGCTTCGCGTGGTGGGAGACCTGCTCCGGCACTACCCGACGCGACACATCGACTACTCCCGCCTTCGCAAGGTTGCCGAACTCACCCCTGGCGAGAACGTGACGGTTGTCGCATCGGTCTGGGACGTCGCCACCACGCGCACGCGCCGGGGCCTCGATCGCATTGAAGCGACCATTGGCGATGAGACGGGAACGCTCGTGGCAACCTGGTTCAGGCGGCGCGACTACATGAGCCAGAAGCTGCGCGGACGCCAGGTGGTGCTGAGCGGTCGGGTCCACGCGCGCTATGGGTTGATGACGATCGAGGATCCAGAGATCGAGTTCCTCGAGCAGGCCGATCTCCTGAACACCGGCCGCCTGGTGCCGATCTACCGGGCGACCGAGGGACTGACGCAGCGGTGGCTCCGGCGGATCGTCCGACAGGCACTCGATCTCTTCCACGGATATCTGGTCGACCCTCTCCATCACAGCCTGCGGCTGCGCGAGAACCTGATCGAGTACCGCCGCGCCATAGCGTGCATCCACTTTCCGGAAGACGAGGACGAACTGCGGACGGCGCGCGCAAGGCTCGCTTTCGACGAGTTTCTAGCGATTCAACTCGGTGTGGCGCGCCGACGCGTGCGCCGCCTGCGCGATGAGGCGGCACCCGCGATCAACGTGGATCCCGAGGTTGACTCGGCGCTGCGACGGAGCCTGCCTTTTCAACTCACCCACGCGCAGCGGCGCGCGATGGATGAGATCTCAGCAGACCTCGGCCGGCGGACGCCGATGGCGCGCTTGCTCCAGGGGGACGTCGGGTCCGGAAAGACCGTGGTCGCGGCATCGGCCCTCCTCGCGGCGGCTGTGAACGGATGGCAGGGCCTTTTGATGGCGCCAACGGAGATCCTCGCGGAACAGCACGGGCGTAGCGTCATCGCTCTTCTCGCCAGCGAGCCGCTTCGCGTCGCTTTCGAGAGTTGTCGCGGAAGGCCGGGACCAATCGCTCGCCTCCTGATCGGTGGCACGCGGAAGAGGGCGCGTGAGGAGGCGTACCAGGGACTCGCGGACGGCAGTATCGACATTCTGATCGGCACTCATACACTGGTGCAGGAGGGCATTGCGCCGAAGAGCCTGGGCATCGCGGTGATCGACGAGCAGCACCGCTTTGGCGTCGAGCAGCGTGCTGCCCTCGCCGCGAAGGGCGGAAGTCCCCACGTCCTCGCGATGACCGCGACGCCCATCCCACGGACGCTCGCTATGACGGTGTACGGCGAGTTCGATCTGAGTGTGCTGGACGAGATGCCGGTCGGACGGCTGCCGATCAAGACCCGGCTCCTTCGAGAGGAGGATCGCACCGATGCCTGCGATTTCATCCGCGCGGAGGTCAGAGCTGGGCACCAGGCGTACGTCGTGTGTCCTCTGGTTGAGGAGACCGAGAAGACCGAGACGGCCGCCGCCACCGCGGAGTACGAGCGTCTCTCTCGTGACGAGTTTCCGGGTCTGCGCACGGGACTCTTGCACGGACGCCTGCGGAGCACCGAGAAGGAGCGCGTGATCGGTGCATTTCGCCGTGGCGAGATCGACGTTCTTGTCGCGACAACCGTGGTGGAGGTCGGTGTCGACGTCCCCAACGCGACGGTGATGATGATCGAGGGAGCGGAACGCTTCGGGCTATCCCAACTCCACCAACTGCGCGGGCGGGTAGGGCGCGGCGATGCCCAGTCCTACTGCATTCTTCTTGCCGGGCGCGGTTCTGCCGAGGCCGAGGATCGGCTCAAGGCGGTCGAATCGACCACCGATGGCTTTCGACTGGCAGAACACGATCTCCGGCTGCGCGGCCCCGGCGAGTTCCTCGGCACGCGGCAGAGCGGCCTGCCCGAGCTTCGCATCGCCCAGCTCTCCGATACGGACATGATCGTGCGGACCCGGCGCGTCGCCGAAGAGATCATTGGCGTGGATCCCGAGTTGGTTCGCCCGGAGCATCAAGGGTTACACGTGCTCCTCCGCGGCGTAGCCCACGAGGGTTCTGCCGCGTGAAGCCGCGCATCATCGCCGGCGAGCATCGGGGTCGCCGACTCTTCGTCCCGAAGGAGGAGATCCGACCGACAGCGGATCGTACTAAGGAGTCGCTCTTCTCAACGCTCGAGAGCATTCTGGCGCGCGTGCGCCCGGCGGCGGCGGTCGGATCGTCGGAGATCTGGGCGGGTATCCGCGTCATCGATTTCTGCGCGGGTACGGGGGCTCTCGGCCTCGAGGCGCTGTCCCGCGGCGCGGCGTGGGCAACCTTTGTCGACGCCGCGCCGGCGTGTGTGGCGGTCATCCGGCGCAACCTCACTCTCTGCGACCTCGGGGCTAGGGCCCGGGTCCTGCACGCGGATGCACGGCGCCCGCCAGTCCTCGATCCCGAAGCGACCATCCTGTTTGTGGATCCCCCCTACGATCTCGATCTCGATCTCGTAACTATCCTGCACGCCATCGCACGCTCGCGAAACCCGGTCGGCGATGCCGTCCTCGCGGTGGAGCACCGTCGGACAGTCGCGTTGCCGGATACACTTAGCACGTGGGAACGCCTGCGCGAGCGGCGCTTCGGTGAGACGCAGGTGACCCTGTTCGGGTCAGGCGTGTATCGACCAGGCGCGGATGTCGCGGAGTGACCATCGTCCTCTATCCTGGAACGTTCGATCCAATTACGCGCGGTCACGTCGATATCGCATCGCGTGCAGCGGCCTTGTTCGGCACGGTGGTCGTTGGGGTGTACGATACGCCGAACAAATCGCTGCTGTTCGATACCGCCACGAGGGTTCGCCTGGCAAAGGGTGCGCTGACACATATCGAGAATGTGCGGGTCATCGCCTACCAGGGCCTGACGGTCGACTTCGCTCAGGAGTGCGGGGCGGTTGCCATCGTAAGAGGCTTGCGTGCATACTCGGATTTTGAGAACGAACTGCAGATGGCGCATCAGAATCGCGCCCTGAGACCTCTCATCGAGACTGTCTGCCTTATGACAAGTCTTGAATATAGTTACCTGAGTTCCACGCTCCTAAGGGAAGTGGCGCGACTCGGAGGAGACATACGATCGCTCGTACCGGAGAATGTCGAGTTGGAACTTGAGGCACGATTCGGCGCCGAGACCCACCACGACGCCATTCCGCGCCACCTGCATTCGTGACGATGATCCCGGAACAAGACGGTCTGGCGCGGCTCAACGAAGTCCTCGAGAGGCTCGAGACACTCGTCAACGGCGCGTCACGCGTCCCGTTCACCACCCGCTTCATGGTCGACGAGCAGGAGTTCGTTGGCCTGATGGACCAGATTCGCGGCATGATCCCGGAGGACTACCGCACCGCAAGGCGCGTCGCCGCCGAGCGAGACAAGATCCTGAGCCAGGCACGCGCCGAGGCGGAGAAGATGATCGCTGACGCCGAGGAGAGAGCGGCCGAGCGACTGAGCACGGATGCGCTGGTCCAGCAGGCACGGGCCAGAGCGGACGATCACGTTCAGGAGGCGCTGGCCCGTGCCGAAGAGGTTTGCCGCGGCGCCGACCACTATGCTCTGGAAACTCTGGAGACCCTGGAGGGTCAGTTGATGCGCCTGTTGACCACGATCCGTCGGGGCAAGGACACCCTCCGCGATGCGCTCTTCGAGGGGTCGGATGCGGAGGTACGCCAGACGGACTCCGAGATCAGTTTCCGCTCGTGAGCCCACGCGTCGGCGGTCGTGGAAACACCGGGATCACCCGTACCGCGCGATTCGACGATCCGCGCGATGCCAATCGCGCCACGCGAATGTTGATGAAGGAACTCAAGCTTCGGCCAACAGACGTTCGCGCCGTCCTCGCGCCGGGCCCTGTAAGCGAGGGAGCCGGATACCTCGGCATCACCCGCTCCATGCCAGTGATTCTCCACATTTCGGCGCGGCGGGCGGATCAGGTCGAGGCTATCGCCGCGATCCTCGTCAGCAGTGGCGGACAAATGCTCGATGACGTTGCCACGCGATCGACCGGCGGATACGGGCCGACTAGTGCCCACGGTCGCGAGTCCATCATCGGAGGCGTGTCAACGACCTCGGCGATGGCGACCCATCGGTTCACTGAGGCTCCCGAAAGGCCCACCGCCGGCGAGTGATTTCCACCCGGGAGCGTGGCGCTTCCGATACACTCAGGCCTCTGAGCCATGCGATACAACGTGGCGCAACTCCTGCACGAGGACGTGGGCGCCCGGCGCGTCGTGGAGATTGGCGATGCGCGAGGTACACTCGATTGTCTGACGCTGCTCAAGCCTCTCGAGGGCACGGTTCAGTTGACGCGTACGAATCGTGGCATCCTGGCCACGGGCGTCATCGAGACGGTCGTCGACAGCGAGTGCAGTCGATGTCTGGAGCAAACACGGGTGCCGCTCCGCGTGGAACTGGCCGAGGAGTTCTTCGCCGTCGTGGATCTCCGTACTGGCCTGCCCGCGTCGCGCGAGATTGACGGCGAGGGGTTCATGCTGACCGAGATTCACGAACTCGACCTCGAGGAACCGCTCCGACAGGGCGCGCTCGTGCAGATGCCTATGCAGCCACTGTGCCGAGACGATTGCCGCGGGCTCTGTCAGCAGTGTGGGGCGAACCTCAACGAGGTCTCGTGCCCGTGCGCTGCCGTGGCGGTGGATCCGAGGCTCCACGATCTAGCGCGCTGGCTCAGAAATTCTGGCGATTGAGTGAGGACGAACGATGCCACCACTTCCGAAGCGAAAGTATGCCAAGGCCCGTCAGGGCGATCGTCGGCGGCACCTTGGCGTTGCCGAGCCGAATCTGGTTGAGTGCAGCGGCTGTCGAAGGCTGCGGCAATCCCATCACGCCTGCCCGCACTGTGGCCAGTACCGTGGCCGCCAGGTGATCGCGACTCAAGCGTCCGGCCGGACAGACTGACCACCGGATGGGCCGTGGGCTCATCTTCCCGGGCCAGGGTTCCCAGGCCCCAGGTATGGCGAAGGCGATCGCGAACGAATCACCTGCCGCCCTGGCTTCGCTCCTGCGCGCGGAGAGGATAACCGGCCTCCCGATTCTGCGTCTGTGCACCGAGGCTCCCGATGGGGAACTGCGCCGCACGGACGTCGCTCAACCAGCGATTCTCGCGACCGAACTCGCGGTACTCGCCGGCGTCCGCGAGACCTTTGGCCTCGAGGAGGACGACTCACTCGCGCGGCTCAACGTCCTTGCCGTCGCCGGGCACTCCCTGGGGGAGTTCTGTGCGTGCGTCGCCGCGCAGAGTCTGACCGAGGAGACAGCGCTGAGGTTCGTGTGCGAGCGCGGTCGCCTGATGGCCGAAGCGCGCGCCGGGGCAATGGCGGCCGTGCTCGGCGGGGAGGCGGACGCCGTCGCTGCCATATGCGCCACGCTCGCGGGACTGGTCATCGCCAACGATAACGCGCCCGGCCAGATCGTCATTTCAGGTCCGCCGGCGGCGATCTCTGAGGCAACGCCGCGCCTGCTCGAGGCTGGCGCCAGGCGAGTCGTGCCCCTAAACGTCAGCGGCGCGTTCCACTCGCCCTTGATGGTCGCGGCCCAGAGTGCGTTCGCGACGCTGGTTGCCGAGGCAGAGATCCGCGAACCTCGGGTCGCGGTCGTCGGGAATACGAATGCCCGCGCGCTCACTTCCGCGGCCGAAGTCCGCGCGGAACTAGGTATGCAGATGACCGCGCCGGTCCGATGGCGCGAGTCCGTCCTTAGCCTCGTGGAGATGGGTGCCACCTCGCTGATCGAATGCGGGCCGGGCGAAGTGCTGATCGGACTTGCCCGGCGCACCGTGAGCGGCATCGCTCTCCACGCGATCCACACTCGAAAAGATGCGGGAGTTCTCGGCACCGCCTATGTGCGCGAACTGGCGCTCCAGGCACTCTATGAAGCAGATGCTACCGATCATCCTGCTCCCGTTGTGATCGAGCGCCTCGTCGAGGCACTCAATGTACCGTTCGCGCTTCGCGAAGAGGCGCGCCACTCCGTCGCGCGTGTCGTGCGGAATCTCCCACGTGTCGACGATGAGATCGCGATCGGCGCACCCGCCTGGCCGGTCCATCAGATGGCGCGCGTCGAGCGGGGAATCCTTCGTCTTGCATTGTCCGAGGGCATTGGGGATAATGCCGCGACGCTTGATCGGGCTTCGATCGATGGAGCGTTGGAACTGGCGAGGACGTTCGGCGGCGAGACGTCGGTCAAGTTTGTAAACGGGGTGCTGAGTTCGCTGGCCGAAAGACATGTGCCGCCCGCGCAGCGGGCAGCCCTCTGACACATTATGCTGGCTCAGCGGCGGCGATGCCGGCTGTGAATCCTGTGGAGGTCGCAAGTGGCTGAGGACACCTTCCCTCGCGTCAAGAAGATCATCGTCGAGCAACTGGGCGTCGAGGAGGACGAAGTCATCCCGACCGCATCCTTCGTCGAGGACTTGAACGCTGACTCGCTGGACCTGGTCGAACTGATCATGTCCTTCGAGGAGGAGTTCGGTATGGAGATCTCGGATGAAGAGGCCCAGAAGATCGTCTCCGTACAGGACGCGGTGGACTACATCGCCGAACATCTCGACTGAGCGCCGCTCCGGGCGATCCGGCGGTTTTGGTTGGCCCCCCGCGGAGTCAGTCCTTACACTCCCTGCGGTATGAGGGCCTTGCGGCACGATGTTTAACATCGGGCCAGTCGAGTTCATCGTCATCGTCGTCCTGGCACTGGTGGTTTTTGGTCCAGAGAAACTGCCCGAGCTCTTGCGAGGCGCGGGCCAAGCGATCCGGGAGTTCCAGCGAGCATCGCGAGAATTGACCGAGGTCTTCCAGGAGACGCAGGAGCAGTTCACCGGAGTCATCCACGACACGCGGGAGGAGTTCAGTCAAGCGCTCTCGCTCAATGAACCCTTGATGCCGAGTTCCTCCACCACGAGCAACCCCCCGGCCGGGAGCGCCGCCACGGAGTCCAGCGCGACAGCCGCCCAGCAGACAGAGGACCTGGTGCCCGTCGAGAGCGAGGTTCCGGTGGTCGCGAGCGCGCCGTCGGCGCGGGAACTGGAAACCGCGGCAGGGATGCTGGACGACATCGTTGCCCTCGATTCTGGCCCAGGCGATGTGAACGGCAACGCGGGGCAGACATCGACCCTGTTACCGGTCGCTGCAGCATCAGCTGGCGTCAGCGCGGCTGCCGAGGGGCGCCGTCCGCGACGCCGCAAGGCCGAACGGTCGGCGGGTCCTGTGGATGAGGAGCACGCGCTCGGGGAGGCCACCTCCAACGGTGCCGAGGGCACTGACTCCTCACCAACGGTGACGCCGGCCAGCTCCGGCACGCGACGCCCGCGGCGAGTGGCGGGGGTGAGCGCTGGGGTAGGAGATGGCTTGCAGCCCATCGGTTCGGCCTTGGGAGAGGCCGGCGATTTTCGCTCGCGCGAGGATGCCGCGGGAGCCGCGCCGCGCCCTCGCGAGCGCGGCGCGGCTCCCGCTGAGGCAGGCGACTGATGTCGTTCCTCGATCGCGTGCGGGTTGGCCCACTTGCGCCGCTTCCTCCTGAGGAGCCCAGCGAGGAGGTCGAAGAAGAGCTCCAATTGACTCTGGTTGAGCACCTCGCCGAACTGCGCGGCCGCATTCTTGCCTCCGTAACGGGACTGGTGCTGACCACCATCGTCAGTTTTGTCTTTACGCCATGGCTGGTCAGAGTATTGCTCGCGCCCGCGCCCGCGTCGCTTCGTGAGCGAGGCCTCATCTTCACGGATCCAACCGAGGCCTTCTTCACCTACTTTCAGATCGCCCTCTACGCGGGGGTAGGGCTAGCATCACCATGGCTTCTCTTTCAGATCGGTAGGTTTGTGTTTCCCGCGCTGACAAGGCGGGAGAAGGCGATGTTCTGGCGGTTCCTTCCCCTGTCGTTCATTTGTTTCTGCGCCGGGGTAACGTTCGGCTACACGATCACGCTGCCATTTGCCCTGCAGTATCTGCTGGACTTCACCATCGGTGGCCTGCTCACGCCCTATATCACCATTGGCAATTACATGGGCTTTGTGACCGCAATCGTGTTCTGGATGGGCATCGCGTTTCAGACCCCTTTGATCGTGCTATTCCTGACCAAGATCAATGTGGTGACCGTACCGCAGCTCGTCACTTTCCGAAAATATGCGGTTCTGGGCGCATTCGTCATTGCAGCGCTCATCACGCCAACCCCGGATCCTCTGAATCAGGCGCTCGTTGCGATCCCCCTGTGGGTCTTGTATGAGACGGGGATCGTCCTTGCGCGAATCTTCTGACGACGGACAGCGGCGCGACAGACCCACTGGCGGAACCTGCGTATCGACTTGCGAGGCTGCACGCGCTGCTCTCCCCGCGGCTGGTGGCACAGGAACTGAGCCTCGATCTGGCCAGCGCGCGCGCCTACCTGGCCGAGTTGGAACGCCGGGGCTGGGTCGGGCCTGTCCTGATCAGTTCCACCGGTGCACGGGAGTCGCTCGTGAATATCGTTTTGGACGAATCACCGAACCCATCGGTGGCACTGGCGCCTGTCGATCCACGCCCGGGGCAACGTGCGGTCGCGCGCGCCAGTGTCCTCGCCCTGATCGCCCTGATGGGGATGGCGGCGCTCGCGTGGAGTGGCGCGGGGAACGCGCTCGCCCAATGGTTCGCAGTTGATACCCTCTCGCCCTTCGCTGCGGCGATCGTGCGTTCCGGCACGCCCGCCGCAGCACCGCTCGCGGCGTGGATCGTCGATCAACTCCTCGGCCTCGGTGATCCCGATCTGGGAGAAAGTGCTCAGAGACTGCAGGCAGCGGTCTGGCACGCGATCACCCTCGCGACGGTCCTCGCGGTCGCGCTATCCCTGCTCCGATGAGGAAGTGATCACCACCGCGACGCATCGACAGCCTCCGGAACACTGGCAGCCATCGATCGGCAGGCGCGGCGCCATCGCCCGATCGTAACGGCCCGCCGCGATGCGACACGCCCGACAGGCGCCGGCGCGCGCGCGAATCTCGATGTCGGAGGCGGCGGCGGCGGGATCCCGGCGGGGCGGCCCGCCCCCCAGCCGCGGGCGTCGCCGCACCACGGGGTTATGTGGCGGGGCATCGGCTGTGCTGGCCTCAGTCTGTTCGGATGACTCGTCGCGCCGACGGACGAGAACACCGCGCTGCCACCGCGCATCGCAGCGCGGACAGACGTTGTAGGTAGGCGTGCCGATCCAGTGCAGAAGCGCGATCGGAAAGATAATGTACGCGATCAGGCTCAGTCCCGATCGGGCCGGCATGTTCTTGACCCGTCGCAACTGCTGACTGCCGCACCACGGACAGACCTGGTCGGTCCGAACACCGGATCGAACCCTCGGCGGCGTGGAATCTTGATCGGGATCTGTCTCGCCCTGAAACACTGTTATCGCCGCGACTGCACGGACTCGCCCGCCGTCTCCCGCGTGCGGGAGGCCCCTCCTACCACATCTTCTCTGGTCGCCAGACAGGCTTCGAGCGCCGCGAAGACATTCGCGTGTTCCCGCCGACCCTCCCAGGGGCCGCTCCACGCCGTGACAAGCGACTGCCAGGCGATCTCGACGCGGAGTCCACGTCCGTCTCCGTCGCCGCTTCGGAGCCGATATCGTTCCTCGCCGGGATCGACCCTGGATGCGAGCGCCCAGCCGAGAGTGAACAACGTCTGAAAGTATTCCTCGTACGCATCCAGCACCCGCAATTCGCCCCGGGTTGCCGGACCACTGAGCAGAGCCGCAAGTTCATCCAAATGGGCACGCATGCGGGGTTCGAGATGCGCGTCGCCCCGCTGCTCCCAGCGCTGATGCCGCGCGAACGCCGCCGCCCAGTTACGCCAGATGATACGCGCGCGCGCCGTGATCGGCTGCATCGCCCATCGCTCGGCGAAGAAGGTCTTCCGTCCGCACCGATCCACGTTCTCCCGTGCCGTTCGCAGTAAGCCGAGACGCAAGGGACCCTCGGGAGCGGAGAGTCCTGCGACCGCAGTGGCTGCCAGGTTGAGCGCTGCGGATCTGATGCGAGTGACCACCGCGTGCGGCGATTCCTGACTCACGATGTGAGGGTCGGCCACGGGTTACCAGCGAGAAATCCCCCGTCGACGGCGAACGTCTGCCCTGTGATGTAGTCCGAGGCCGGACTCGCGAGGTAGACCGCGAGATGGCCGATATCGGCCGGAGTCCCGAAGGAACCGCGCGGCACGTGCTCTTCCACCCAGCGTCGTCGCGACGGCACCATCGTCGCAGTCATAGGCGTCTCGATCCAACCCGGAGCGATCGCGTTGACCTGAATGTCGTACCTAGCCCATTCGACCGCCATGTAGCGGGTCATTCCGACAACGCCAGTCTTGGCGATGCCGTAGAGGGCAATGTCGGAGAACCCCCGGTACGACGTCATGGAGGCGATGTGGATGATCTTCCCGCCCCCGTGGGCGCTCATGTAGCGGCCCGCCTCCTGACCGACAAAGAACGCGCCGCGTAGCTGCACATCCAGAACGAAGTTCCAGTCGTCCAGCGTCACATCCAGGATCGACCGGCGCCGCTGGTTGCCCGCGACATTCGCCACGATATCGAGACCGCCCAGATGGTCGATGGACTTCTCGAACGCCGGGGCGATCTCGTCAAGACGAGAGAGATCGAGCGGAACGACGTGTGCGCGGCGCCCGAGGGCTTCGACCCTTGTCTGCACGCGGCGAAGGTCGTCGATACCGCGGGACAGCAGCGCGACGTCCGCACCGGCACCCGCCAGCGCTAGGGCAATCCCCTCGCCGATACCGTGGCTCGCTCCCGTGACGATCGCGCGTCGTCCCGCCAGCGAGAAGGGGTGGCCCTCCATCAGTGCTCGCCTGCGACAGCGAAGGTCAGCCCGCGCAGGCGCTCCGGCAACCTAGCTTCGTGTGCCGCGATCCGTGACTCGTGCGTCAGCGTGATGCCGATGTCATCGAGGCCGTTCACGAGAAGATGTTTCCGATACGGATCGACATCGAACGGCGCGATCACCCCCTCCTCGTCCGAGACCGTCTGCGCCTCGAGATCCACGGAGACTCGATACCCGGGTCGCTCCTTCGCGCGGGCGATGATCTCGTCGATAACGGCCTCGGGTAGAACCACCGGGAGAAGCCCGTTCTTGAAGCAGTTGTTGAAGAAGATGTCGGCGTAGCTCGGCGCGAGAATAGCTCGGATGCCAAAGTCCTGTAACGCCCAGGGGGCGTGCTCTCGCGATGAGCCGCACCCGAAGTTCCGTCGCGAGACCAGGATCGATGCCCCTTCATAGCGAGGTTCGTTCAGTTCGAACGATGGATCGAGTGACCCATCCGGGCGATACCGCCAGTCGAAAAACGCGAACTCTCCGAAGCCCGTTCGCTCGATCCGCTTCAGGAACTGCTTGGGTATGATCTGGTCGGTATCGACGTCCACTCGATCGAGCGGCGCGACGATGCCGGTCTCCTGTCGAAACGGCTGCAATGTCCTCTCTCCTCGGATCTAAGACCAGTGACGCACGTCGACGAAGCGCCCGGCGATCGCCGCCGCCGCGGCCGTCTCTGGCGAACAGAGATGCGTGCGACCGCCCTTCCCCTGCCGCCCCTCGAAGTTGCGATTCGATGTCGAAGCACAGCGCTCCCCGGGACTGAGGATGTCTGGGTTCATCCCCAGGCACATCGAGCACCCCGCCTCGCGCCATTCGAAGCCCGCCTCGCGGAAGACGGCGTCGAGTCCCTCGCGCTCCGCCTGTCGCTTCACCAGCATCGACCCGGGGACAACCATCCCATGGACGCGGGAGGCAACCCGTCGGCCGAGTACGATGCCCGCGGCGGCGCGAAGATCCTCGATGCGCGCATTGGTGCACGAGCCGATGAAGACGCGATCGAGCGTGATCTCCGCGATGGGTACACCTGGCTCGAGGCCCATGTAGTGGAATGCACGCTCGTAGGCCCGGCGATCCGACTCCGACGGCGCCTCGTCCAGCCTGGGCGCACGTCCGGTCACGGGAGCGACCATCCCGGGGTTCGTTCCCCAGGTGATATGCGGCACGAGATTGGAGGCATCCACGAGGACCTGACTGTCGTACGCCGCACCAGCGTCCGTTGCCAGCGCGAGCCATTCCGCGCTGAGTCGTTCGAACTCCGTTCCGCGCGGGAGATTGGGCCGCGCCCGGAGATAATCGATCGTCGTCCGATCCGGCGCGATCATCCCCGCTCGACCACCGCCCTCGATCGACATGTTGCAGACGGTCATCCTCCCCTCCATCGAGAGGGACCGGATGGCGGAGCCGGTGTATTCGATGGCGTGCCCGGCGGCGCCGCCAACCCCGATGTTCCCGATGATCGCAAGGATCAGGTCCTTGGCCGTCACGCCTCGGCCGAGCGTCCCTTCGCAGCGGATCTCGAGGGTCTTCGGACGCGCCTGCGGCAGCGTCTGCGTCGCCAGCACGTGCTCGACCTCAGACGTGCCAATCCCGAACGCGAGCGATCCGAACGCACCGTGCGTCGACGTGTGGGAGTCACCACATACGATAACCATGCCCGGCTGAGTGAGTCCGAGCTCGGGACCAATCACATGGACGATCCCCTGTCGCGCACTGTGGATACCGAACAGCGGGATGCCGAACTCGGCGCAGTTTCGCTCCAGGGCATCGATCTGCCGTCGCGAGACCTCATCCTCGATCGGCAGGGAGCGATCGGTCGTCGGTACGTTGTGATCGACCGTCGCGATCGTCAGGTCGGTCCGACGCACGGTGCGCCCGGCCAGGCGGAGGCCGTCGAACGCCTGCGGGGAGGTCACTTCGTGGACGAGGTGGAGATCGATGTAGAGGAGCGCCGGTTGACCCGGTTCCTCGACGATAACGTGGGAATCCCATATCTTCTGGAAGAGGGTGCGCGGAACGGCCATGAGACCTCCTTCGGGTATTATCGAACGGGGGCGAAGCGATGTGCGATAGCGCTGACGGCAACTACGTCTGGTCGGTACGCGAGCAAGGTTCGGGCCGGCCGATCTGCTCGCCCGAGGGGTACCCCTTCAGTTTCTCTTGTGAGGAGGACGCGCGCACGTTCGCGGCGCGCTACCCGCCGGGGTCGGTGACGATAGTCCGGGCGCAGGAACCGGGGTACCTGAGGTGAGTTGGTCGGCAACGAGGCGCCCGCCCTCCAGCGATTCCGTGCGTGTGGACATCGGCCAGATCGTGATGGCTGGTCTGCAATCGAGCGCTCGCCGCACCCGGCTTTTCGGGGAGCTCGCGGTCGACCTCGCCCGACAGCGGCGGCCACCCGTAGCCGCCGTGCTCGCATACCTCGATGGCAACGAGCGGGAGATCGAGGAACTGATGCTGCGATGGCGCCTGGCGGGGGTCCGCTGGCCGCTGTTGGCCCTGATCGCCTTCGCGAGCATCCTCAGCTACATGCGCGGGCGTGGAGATAGGCGCCGCGTCAGGAGCTAGCTTAGAACGTCGTCGAGAGGTCGAGAGACCTCCCGCTCCTGGCAGACTCGATCGATTTGATCATGATCTCCAGGGCATGCCGGGCGTGTTCGGCGCTGAGAACCGGTCGAACGCCCTCGCGCACGCAATCCACGAGATGCTCAACCACGATCGCTCGGGCAATCTCGCGCCGATGCGCAGACGTGCTTTCCAACGCGCGCAGTCGCGGCTGAATCCATCCATCGACTCCTGGCAGCGCATCCAGGCGGAATACCTCGATCGGCGTCGTGTCGGTCACGTCGTCGTTGTTCAAGACGATGGTCCCGGCGCGGCCGAAGATCTCGATCTGTGGACTCCGTGAGGCATTCACGTTGAACGTCCCATCCACCACGGCGAAAGTGGCGCCACCGAAATCAAGCATCAGAAGCGTGTTGTCATCTGCCGTGACGTCGATCTTCTTGCCCTTGAACGGTCCGCCTCGCACGTAGCGGGTTGGCTCGGTGATCCCGGAGAAGGCGACGACCCGCTTTGCCGGTCCCAGGATGCCCGTGATGTCGTGAATACCGTAAACGCCCATATCGAAGAGCGGCCCCGAGCCCTCCTGATAGAACCACGTCGGATCAAGTGGCCAGTTACCGCTAGCCGGTCCGCCGTGCGAACTCCGCACGCGGGCAAACGCCACCTTTCCGATCGCCCCCTCGGCGACCAGGCGCTTTGCCTCCTGCCGGTTCGGCAGGATCATGTTAGGCGGTGCAACCACGACCGTCAGATTCCGCTCAGCGGCGATGCGTATGATCGAGTCTGCCTCATCCATCGTGGTGGCAATCGGTTTCTCGACGATGACGTGGCGACCGGAATCGAGAATCTCCAGGCAGGTCTTGCCATGGAACGGTATGGGCGTAAGGTTCAGCACCGCCTCCACGTCGGAACGCTCGAGCATCTCGGATAATTCGCTGTAGTGGGTCTTGAACCCATACTCTGCGCTGACGACCTTTACGCGGTCCGTGACCGGGTCGCACGCCGCCTCCAGAGTCACCTTGTGCGAGAGTTTCCTCATGCCTCCCAGGTAGCCGCGCGGAGAGGTCGCGATGACCCCGGTCCCGAGAACCCCGAACTTCACGATCCATCCCCCTCGCGATCTTTGCGGCGGCGCAGGAACTCCTCGAGCGACCGCACCACTTCCTCGCCGGAGGGCAGGTCGGCAAGGGGCTCGGGCGATCCCGCCGCCTCCTCTAACGGCGGCGCGTCGTCCCGATCCTCGAGTTGCCGCACATAAGCTTGAGCATCCTTATCGCGCGCGATCGCCTCTCCCACCTGGCGCTCGAAGTCGAGGACACTCTCCTCGAGTGGCGTCAGGTCCAGTCCAAGGTCAAGCAGCGTGTCGAGTCGACGCAACATCGCTCGGGCGACTTTGGGATTCGGCGTGTGATTGATGTAGTGCGGCACGTTACCCCACAGCGATACCGACGGGAGTTCGCGCGCCCGCGCGGCCTGCCCAAGGATGCCGAGGACCCCGGTGGGACCCTCGTACCGAGAACTGCGCACATTCAGGCGGCCTAAACGCTCCGCCAGGCGAGGCTCCGTTGCTCCACCGGTGAGACGCACCGACCGCGTGTGCGGGACGTCAGCGAGGAGGCCACCAACGGTCACAAGGAGCGGAACGCGGAACTCGTCGATCTGGTTCAGTATGGTGTCGACGAACACGCGCCACCTGAGATGAGGTTCGGTCCCGATCACGAGGATCAGATCGCGCCCCGAGCCCCGGGACTCCCGGCAGAGGAACGTATTGGCCGGCCATTCGATCCGCCGCTGATTTCCCTCCGCGATGCGCACCGTCGGCCGCAACTCGGTGAACACAAAGAACGTCTCCGGATCGACATCCGCGTACGGCTCCACATGCAGGGCTTCAGCGATGAAGCGAAGCGAGTAGGTCGCGACTTCCGCGGCATCGTTCCATCCGCTGAGGGCAACCAGCATCGTCGGCTCGCGCAGGTCCGGCGCCCGCCGTCGACGGAACCACTCCACAGCCGGCATTATAGGAACGCTCATTCTGGCTCACTGCCGGGCCCGGCGATTCAATCCGCCTTTTCATGAGCATCTCGATCAAGTAGCTATACTATGGCGTTCTCGGAGGTGTGACCGTGGCCGACTATGCAAATCCCAGCGTACTCGTCAGTAGTCAGTGGGTGGCGGACCACGCCGCCGACGCAGGGGTGCGCGTGCTGGAGTCGAACGAGGACATCCTCCTTTACGACATCGGTCACGTGCCGGGAGCCTTCAAGATCGATTGGCAGCAGGATCTGAACGATCCCGTGACGCGGGACTTCATCGGGCCGGCCGCGTTCGTCGCGTTCGCCCAGCGGCTCGGGATCTCTCCGACGACGACCGTGGTCGTGTACGGAGACCGCAACAACTGGTGGGCGACTTACGCGTACTGGATCTTCAAACTGTTCGGGCATCGGGACGTGCGGGTCATGAACGGTGGTCGCGCCAAGTGGATCGAGGAGGGGCGGCCGCTGTCGAAAGACGTGCCTGCCGTGGCGGCTGCTACCTATCCGGTGCCCGCGTACGACGGGAGGTATCGTGCCTATCAAGACGATGTCCTCGCGTTCATCGGCGCCAGCCGCGGGCGGACTTCGGCCACGCTTTCCGCGGGTCGAGCACTCGTGGACGTACGATCGCCAGGCGAATACAGCGGCCAGATCACCCATATGCCGGACTATCCCCAGGAGGGCGTCCTTCGCGGCGGTCACGTGCCGGGCGCACAGTCGATCCCATGGGCGCAGGCTGCCAATCCGGATCAGACATTCAAGTCGGCGGACGATCTGCGCGCCCTCTATCAGGGAAAGGGGGTGACGCCGGATAAGGACGTGATCGTCTACTGCCGCATCGGAGAGCGATCGAGCCACACCTGGTTTGTCCTGCATGAACTGCTCGGGTATCCCCGAGTGCGCAACTACGACGGCTCGTGGACCGAGTGGGGCAACTCTGTTCGGGTTCCTATCGAAAGATAGAATCTCTGCCGGTGGACCGACAGGAACAGATCGAGGCGCTACTCGATCACTTCCGGAATCCGCGCAACCGGCAGGTCATCGATCCGGTGGACGTCACGATGCCTGGGGGAAACCCCGGGTGTGGCGACGTAGTGACCATCTACTTCCGCGCTACCGAGGATGGAGGACGGCTCGACGCGGCGTCGTTCGTAGGCAACGGGTGCACGATCAGTCAGGCAGCCGCCTCGGTACTCATGGAGATGGTGAACGAGCGCCGGCCCCCACTCGAGGACATCCTGGCAATGGACTACGAGGATATGGTGGACCATCTAGGCCGTGAGACCGTCAACTCTCGACCGCGTTGTGCGACTCTCGCGCTGGGCACTCTGAAGGCCGCGGTCCGCCGCTACTCGAGGAATCGACTGAGGGTCGAGCACGGCCTGCCACCTGAGCCGGGCGGTGAGGACGAGGCGGAGGAGTTCCTCGTCTAGCCCGGGTTAGCGGCTCATCAGGAGCAGCATCAGCATCGCCAGAATCAAGACCGACATACCGGCCAGCATGACGGTGACATCCTGGCGGAACGATCGGAGTCGGTGATCGAGACGATGGTCGAATGAGGTCACGATCGCCAACCAGCGCTCGCGCTCCCTGGTGAAGTCATTCTCCAGACGGCCAACCCGACCGACCACATCCGTTACCGATTCAACCGTTGCGCTCATGTGCTTCCCCACCTCGCCCGCGATCAAGCCAGGGACTTCCCCGCGCAACTCCGCAACCGACGCCCGCGCATTGGACTCGCTCTGTTCCACGCGCTGACGTAGCGCCTCGTGGTCGGCCTCCAGCTTGATGATGCGGCCCTCGTACTGGCGCAGCGCCGCCATATCTGAGACCGCAGCGGCGACGCCGGCGGCCGACACCGGGCCTCCGGCGACCTCCGTCGCCACACCCTGACCTACATCGGCGATCGGCGGGGCCAGCAAAATACTCTCGCGCTGCGCGCGAAGTCGCTCGATGAGTCCTGTCTGACCGGTGTCCATCGGCCGCGATTATACGGACGTGAGAAAATGCGCGGTCCTAAGGGATCGCCCGATCTGCCGCGAATCATCTCCCGGAAGATGACGGTTCAGAGGTCGTCGAGTATCCGCCGCGCAGTCCGAACGCTGGAAGATGGTCCCACCACCGAGAGATAGCAGTTCGCGGGGACCATCGTCCGATGGGCCAGTTCGATCATCTCCTCCACCGTGACCGCCCGGAGGGCGTCGATCTCAGCATCGACGGTCGTTGGACAACCGAAGACCTGCTCATCTCTCCCGGCGAACGACGCGTGGAAGTCAGTTCCCTCGGCGCAGAGCCAGCGCCCGATCAGGTAATCGCGGGTGGATGCCGCTTCCTCGATGCCAATGGATCCTCGCATCGCCCGAAGCTCCTCGACGATCGCTCGTACGGCATCCGTCAGCCGATCCGGATGAACGCCCGCGACGATGGTAAGGAGCCCCGTGTCCACGTACTGTTCGAGCGACGCCGTGACGTCGTAGACGAGTCCCAGTTCCTCGCGCAGCTTCAGCTCGAGACGAGATGTCGCCGGACCGGCGAGACAGGTCGTGAGGACATCCAGCGTGTGTCGCCCGGGTTCGGCGCGGGAGGGCACGATGAATCCGATCCTGAATCGCGCCTGTTCGCCGCGACGAGATTCCACGATCGTCGCCGGGCCGATTGGCGGGGCGGGCGGTGGCCTAGACGGACCGATCGGGTCGCCACTCCAGGCACCGAAGGCAATCTCGATGCCGCGCACGATCTCCTCCGTCGGCAATGGACTGGCGACCGAAATCACGGTATTCGCGGCGGAGAACACGAGTTGACGATATCGATCCAGGTCATCGGCAGTGAGCGATCTGATGGTCGCCTGCGTCCCGAGGATCTCTCGGCCGAGGGGGTGTCGCGGCCAAAGGAGGCGCTCTAGCTGGGTCTTCGCGAGATCATCTGCATCGTCCCGGCAGGCGCGCAACTCCTCCGCGATGACCGCGCGCTCTCGCTCGATCTCGCCAGGATCGAGAAGTGGCGCGATCAGCAGGTCCGCCAGCACTTCCGCGAACAGCGCGAAATGGACGGCCGGACCGTGGATGACGAAGCCGCTGTGATCTTTGTCGGTGAACGCATCGGCCGAACCACCGAACCGCTCGGTGGCGAGGCCGATCTGTCGGGCACTCGGCCAGCGACGCGTGCCCTTGAACACGGCGTGTTCGAGGAAGTGCGCGGCGCCGGCCCGATCATCGGGCTCCGCGCGCGAGCCGCCGTCCAGATACGCACGGATCGAGACGGCGCGTGACTCCTGAAGCGTACATGTGACAAGTCTCAGCCCATTGGCCAGACGATGCCTGCTGTAGCGCGCTGGACTCACCCCGCGCGCGACAGTTCGATGTCGTCGAACTGGCTCGCCTGTGTCGCATGCGCGATGCCCAGACGCATGAGTTCGAGCAGCGCGAGGAAGGTTGCGACCCAAGCGGATCGTTCGCTGTCCCGCAAGAGGGCGCGCAGCGTGAACCGCTCGGTCGTCGCGAGGCGCCGCCGCAGCAGGTCCATCTGCCCGCCGATCGTGAATGCTTCGCGTGGCAGGTCGTCGATCGGCGTCGTCCGGGTGCGCGCGATCACCCTCTGCATAGCCCGAACGAGGTCGCGGGTGGTTCCGGGCTGTAGCGCAGGCGCGGGGAGTTCGCCCGGAACTGGTGGCATCAGGCTCGCATAGGACCGGAGGCCACGGCTCTCGCGGTCTCGGAGCGCCTCCGCGGCGCGCCGAAACATCTGGTACGCGCGAAGTCGCTCGATCAGATCCTCCGCGAGCGAATCCGAGTCCTCCTCCTCGCCGTCCGACCTGTGCCTCGGGAAGAGCGCCAGCGCCTTGATCTGCAACAGGCGGGCCGCGACCGCGACGAAGCGGGACAGTTCATTTGAGTCGACCTCGTCCATTGCCCGGACGTACGAGACGAAGTCATCCGTCACGATAGCCAGGGAGATCGTTGTGATCTCGATCTCTCGCCGCTCGATGAGGCTCAGAAGCGCATCGAGCGGGCCGCTGAACCCCTCTACCGAGACGCTATACGCACGCGCGCTCAATGAAGTTGAAGCCCGGTCTTTATCGATCCCTGCTTGAGTCCACGCTCGATGGTCGAGACGCGATCCCGCACCTGAGCCGGGATCTTCGGTTCCGCCTCGCGATACGGCGCGACGCGCGTTTCACCGGACACATTCCCGCCCTTGATCGTCCCCTCGCTGATGCCTTTGACGAGCGCCTTGATCGAATCCGTCGTGATGACCTTGTAGAGGCTCGTCAACAGTACTCCGCGAGCGTTGGGCAAAGCATCGTACTGGTCGACCTCGGCGCCAATCGCAAGAACGCTACGGGCGCGGGCCGCGTCGATCGCCGCCTGGCCCGTTGCTCCACCCGCCGCGAAGATGATGTCGGCACCGTCGGCGATCATCTGATTCGCGGTATCGCGCCCCCATCGTTGATCCGCGAATCCCTCCGGAAGTTCTCCTGGGTGGTACTCAACGAGGGACACCACGCTTGGATTGACGTATTCCGCGCCAAGGGCGAACCCCTCGCCATAGGCGACCATGTTCGACATCCAGCCCGGACCTACGATCGCACCCACGAAACTGGTCTTCGTCATCAGCGCGGCGAGAGCCCCGGCCAGGAAGCCCGCCTGATCGTCATCGAACACGAGCCCAACCACGTTGGGCATCACGCGCTCCTGATACTGGTCGATGCCGATGAAACGAACCTGTGGATTGCGCTCGGCGGCATCCTGCGTCGCCTGGACGAGATCGGTCCCGATCGTGATCACAACGTTGGCGCCACCGCGGATCAATTGATCGATCGCGCGCACGTACTCTTCGGGATCCCCCGTATTGACCTGCCTGACCTGCGCGGCGAGGGCCTGCTCCTGGAGGCGGATCGGTTCCCACACGGGCCGAACGATACCGATCTGCACAGCCTGCGGTTTCAGCGCCGCCGGAGCCGGGGTGGTTTGGGGCTTCCCGGCCGCGGCCAGAGTCTGCGCCGCCGCGGTAGCCGCGAGCGCAGCCAAATCGTTCTTTCCGACCGCGATGGGCGTCTCGTTCTGAATCACGACGGGCGATTGCCCGGCCGCGCCAATCGTCGGCCGCGCTGCATCCTCCGCGCCCGTACATCCGATGACGATCAGCCATACGAGACCGATCCCAACGATCGCCAACCACCCGGCCACGCTCTCAGTGTATGCATTGGCCAGAGGCGACCGCATTTCGCCCGATTGGGTCAGTCGACGCGGCGCACGCCCGCCGTTCCGGCCCTGAGCGCATCGGCCACGATCGCACCATCGACTGTCTGGGCGGCGCGCAGGTTCTCCGCCACAATCTCATCGTGCAGCTCCTGGCGGAGGACGCTCACCTCGCGCGGAGCAACGATTCCGAGCTTCACACGATCGCCGGAGACCTCGAGAACCGTGATGCGGATGGACCCGTCAATCACGATCGACTGATCGATCTTCCGGCTGAGGACCAGCATCAGGCCGCGATGGGGTGCCGCACGACGTAAGGCGATCCGTTGAGGACAACCTGTCGGCCTCGCCCTGTCGCCGCGTTGACGATCAGCGGACCAAGCAGGTTCGCGGTGACTGAGCGCGGGCTCTCACGAACCGTGAGCGTCACCAGGACCAGCGCCTCGCTCGGATCGCTGAGACCCAACTCGGCCGCCTCCTGGTCGGAAAGCTCCACACTGAAATCCGGATCGATTGTAAAGGGATCCACTACGAACAGACTCACGTCGTTGTCGATGCCTCGCAGACGATGGACGGTCGGGCCCGCGGCGCCCTGTCCGAATCGGAATCGTCGCCAGGTGGGACAGCCGACCAGCCCCGCTGGGAAGACGAAGATCTGACCGTGAAGGGGAGACGCGATCGTCAGATCGATCATCGGAGGAACTCGATCAAACTCGCCTGAACGATGCGCGCGCCCGTGGCGAGCGAAGCTTGCAGCGCGGACTGCTGAGCATTCAGGCGAATGATCGCTTCGCTCATATCCACCTCTTCGACCTGACTGAGGACGTTGGCGTTGTTCAGGCGGAGTGCGGAGAGCTGAGCCCGCGTCAGATCCAGACGCGTGCCTTTCGAGCCGACCTGGCCGAGCAACCCGTCCAGAACGTCATCGTGCACCGTTTCCAGCTCTCCGAGGCGATCGAGCGAGAGCGCCTCTTGATTGTGCGCGCGGAGGTCGTCCCGAACCCCGATCAGGACATCGAAGACCTGTGGGAAGACCCGATCTCCCGTCGTGTTGATCGTCAACTTGATGCCCGGGGCGACGGCACGCTGGATCTCGCCGTTGTCGCCGTTGTACTGCCAATCCGTTTTGGCACTGTCGAGAAACTCGAACGGCGTGGTGCGGGTGTTGAATCCGCCGAAAATGAAACGATCTCCGTAACGCGTGTTGGCCATCTGCATCGCATGGTCGAGAAGGTGATCGACCTCGTTCGCCAGGGCATCGGTCTCGTTGGCTGAGAGCGTCTCGGACGCGCCCTGCACGGCGAGCTCTCGCACGCGCTGAATGATCGTGCTGAGATCCTGCAACGCCACATCTGTCGCGTTCAGCCAGCCCTCAGCCAGATCGAGATTGAGCTGTGACTGTGCGAGATCGGTGTCGTTGGAGCGAATCAAGAGCGAGGTCACCGCGCCCGTCGGATCGTCCGATGGGCGGAGGATCCGGCGTCCCGTCGCCACCTGCTCTTGAAACCGATCGAAGCGCTGAGTATTCGATTGGAGGCTACTCAGGAGTTTGTCGACGAGCAAGCGATCCGTAACGCGAACCATTTCCCTATCGCCCCACGATTCCCATATTGATGATGCGATCGAGCATCTCGTCAAACGTGGTGACGAGCCGCGCTGCAGCGTTGTAGGCGTGCTGGAAACGAATGAGATTCGTCGCCTCTTCGTCGAGGGAAACACCGCCGATCGACTGCCTCAACTGACTCAGCTGGCTGCTGAGCAAACGTTCGTTTTGCTGCATTCCGTGCGCCTGCTGCCTGGAAATACCAATCTCCGCCACCAGTCCAGCGAAGAAGTCCTCCATCGTCGCGCTAGCGTTGTTCATCGTCAGTTCGCGCTGGATGTCGTGGATGAGCAGCGCGTTCGATCCGTCACCGGGCGATGACTGCGAGCTCGCCGCGGCGATGTTGTCGAGGTCCCCCGTGATGATCTCGGAGACCGTGATGTCGTCCGCACCGGTGCCCTCGAAGAATAGGAGCCCCGTCTCATTGTTTAGACCAAAACCGAGCGCGTGGGCCTCGTTGACGCGGGTGATGAGCGTGGCACCAAGCTCCTGCAGGCTCTGCAGCGCCCGGGCGATGACCGTGTCGCGCGCGTAGATGTCACCGAACAACTGACCGCTCGAGATGCTCACCGGGTCCAAATCTAGCGGAGGTGTCTGTTCCAGCCGAAACGCATCGTGCCACATCACCTGGTTGAAACCATCGGGGTTCGTCGGGTCGGCCTGGACCGTGAGCGCGAAGGACTGATCGGAGAACACCGCCGTGCGACCGCCAATGCTGATCGTCACGGCGCCGTTCGCGCCCTCAATGTAGCTGATATTGACGATCTTCGCGAGGTCGTCAATGAGGGTGTCGCGCTGATCTCGCAGGTCGTTGGGCTGGTCGACCGCGCCGACGATACGGACGATCTGATCGTTGAGCCGCGCGATGCGCGTCGTCAGGTTATTGATGTCCTGAACCCGCAGCGCGAGTTGGCGATCCAGGTCGCGCTGCATCGTCTCCCAGGTACGGTGCCTGTTGTTCATCTGCGTCGTGAGTGTGAGCGCGTTCTCGGCAAGCGCCTTGCGACTGGCCTGGCTTTCCGGGCTGTTCGCTAGCGCGCTCCAATCGTTCCAGAACCGACTCAGCGACCCGGCCAGCCCCTCCGTCGACAATTCGTTCAGGCTCCCCTCGAGACGTTCAATCGCCGTGTGCGACGACTCCCACTGGCCAAGCAACTGCTGCTCCTTGCGGAACTGCAGATCGACGAAGCCATCGCGGAACCGCTTGATGTTCGCCACCTGGACACCCGTTCCCAGTTGGTGCTGGGGCCGAGCTGGCGTGGTACCGACAATCGTGAACGGTATCGAAGCGATCATCTCGGCCGCCTGCCGGGTGAAGCCGTCGGTGTTCGCGTTCGCGATGTTGTGCGCCGTGATATCCAGCGCGAGCTGCTGGGACACAAGAGCGCGATTGGCGAGGGTCAACGACGCGAATGTGGAGCGGATCATGCCCGATAGTCCAGCACGGCCACCGCACGTCGACTTGTCGCGGGACCGTCCGGCTGGTAGAGCACGTTCCCACCATCCACTTGCGCGGCCGCGAGCGTCCGATCGACGATCGCGAGCGCGGAATAGAGAAGCCGCGCGTTCTGAGTATTCGCCCGATCGAGATCGCGTACCGAACGCAGGAGATCGTCACGGACCCGCCCGAGCCGCTCACCATCGGCATCGGGAAGCTGGGCGATGAGGTCCGTGACCGTCACTTCCTCGCCATCCGTGGCGCGGGCGCTCAGCCATGCGAGGCGATTGGCCTCGAGGAGGGCCGCTTCCTGCAGGAGCGCGACCTTGCGCTCAGTCACCTCATTCAGTCGGTCCGGTGTCCGCGCGACGATCGCCAAACGCTCCTCGTTTACGAGATCGGCGAGTCTGCGATAGGTCGTGACCTCACGCTGGAGGATCTCGATGAGGTCATCGCAGGTCACGCTCGATCGACTCACGTTACGTCACCCATTCCATCTTCGGCGCTACGCGTTCATCGGCGCAGGTTGTTCGCGAGACCGAGCATCTCATCGAGCGACTGCAGGACACGCGCGCTCAGGCCATACGCACGCTGGCCGATGAGCATCGCGGTCATCTGCTCGGCGATGTCGACGTTGGAAGTCTCGAGAGCTCCGGCACGGATGCGTCCCAGGCCATCGGATGCCGAATAGCCGACGATCGGATCGCCGGACGCATCGGTCGCGGAGAAGAGGTTGCCGCCCAAGGCGGCGAGCCCGTGCGGATTGACGAAGCGCGCGAGTTGAACCTCACCCACCACTACGTCGAACTCGGTGCCGTCCTCGGCCACCAGTCGCGCCATCACCAGTCCGGCATCGTCAATGCGAATGTCGGTTGCGTCGGCGGGAATCCTGGTCTCCGGCAGCACGACATCGCCGTTCGCCGTCACCAGCCGCCCGATCGAATCGAGTTTGAACGATCCGTCTCGAGTGTATGCCGCACCGCCATCGACGGTCTGCACGACGAAGAAGCCCTCCCCCTCGATGGCGAGGTGGTAGGGATCGGCATCTTCGATCACGCGACCGGGCTCGAAACTGTGCGCGATCGCTCCCACCCGCACGCCGGCGGTCAGCAGATCGAGCAGTCCAGACGATCGGCCAGCCCCACCCAGAGGTTCGTCAACCGCGCGCCCGGATGAGGCTCCAAGCGGCAGGTGCTGCTGCAGCAGATCGTGGAACTCGACGTGACGGGCCCGATAGCCGGTCGTGTTGACGTTCGCCAGGTTCGCTGCGATCACGTCGATCGCCTGCTGCTGGGCGAACATACCACTCATCGGTCCGGCCAGGGCGGGTAGCACCGGTGATCACCTCTCAGACGCGATTACACGCGTCCGATATCGTTCACCGATCGCTCGAGAATAGCATCGCTCATTTGCAGTATTCGCTGCGCGGCCTCGTACGAACGGGAGGCGGAGAGCATCTCCGCCACGGCCCGCGAGGGGTCGACGTTCGAATACTCGATCGCGCCCTGCTGGACGATCGTGGCACCTTCCGAGAACGTGGGAGCAAGATCGGGGTCGACCGGGATGAAGTCCCCACCGCCGATCTTGCGGAGAGGCGCATCGACCGGGAACTCCCGGATCCACAACTGGCCAACTGGCTGACCATCCGCATAGACGGAACCATCCGCCTCGACCGCGACCGAACCGAATCCGACGACGATCGGGCCATCGTTACCGACCACAAAGTTGCCGTGAGCATCCACGAGTCTCCCGGCAGAGTCCCGCGAGAACTGACCGTCGCGCGAGTAGAAGGTTGCGCCCTCCGTCGATCGCATCTGGTAATAGCCCGGCCCGATCAAGGCCAGATCGAGTTCGCGACCGGTCTCCCGAACATCTCCAGCGGAGAAGTCGGTGATCACTGGGTCGTTGAAGACCCCGGTCCCCACCTCGCCGACTTTCAGGGGAAACGGGCGCGTCGGGTAGGCGACGGATAGGAGGCCCTCGAAATTGCGGACCTCGGTGATCGATGGGGCGGAGCGCGCCACGAAGGCGTCTCGCTTGTACCCCGGTGTGTTGATGTTCGCGAGGTTCGCAGCGGTCTGCTCCTGCCGCTGGAACGCGGTGAGCATCGCCGACGCGGCCGAGTAGATTCCCCGCAACATCGATCAGCGCCTACCGGAGCCGGCTACGAATGCAGCCCCCAGCATCACGATTGCGAACACTGCCAGAGCGCCGAAACCCGGATCGCCTGTTCGCGGAAGGGTGAGGGGAGGCTGGATGCTCACACCCGCCGGCAAAGTCACCAGCGGCGGCGCGGCCGTGAGCGTCGCGATCGGAGTGCCGGCGATTGGCGTGCCCTGTGCGCGCGCAGTCGCCTGTGCGGCCGCTTGCGCGCCTACGGGCTCCTTCCCAGGCCAGTACCCTGCCAGCACGATGCGGCTATCGGCCTCGATATTCGGATCGGGCTCTGGCTCGACCGTGATGACGAAGAGGTTGAACTCTCGGTTTCCGATGGCGACGATCGAGTGCGTGCGGGACGTTCCCTCGGCCGTCACGTTGAACTTCCCGACGCTGACCCGCTCTCCGGTCCTGGAGTTCACCAGCCACGACTGGTACAACTCGTTCGTCAGGCGAGGGAGACCGTCGGTCATAACCACCACATCGCCCTCGACCGCGGTGATCTCGGCGAAACCGCTGGCGGGATTTGTGCCAACCGTGACGACCCCGGCGAGCTTGCTGAGTTGGATTCGAATCGGGGCCCCATTCGCATACGCAATTCCTAGCGACGCGGCAGCGAGCACGCATACGGCGAATGCACGAATCAGCATCATCAACGGAAATCGCCACTCATCCGCATGATCAGTTCAACCTCCTCCCGTCCGAGCTGCGATTCACGCGCGATTTCGGCCACACTCAGACCCTGGTCGGCCAGCCGCCGAACAACCTGGAATTTCGCAGTATCCGCGGGATCGATCTCCACGAACCCGCTCGCCGCTTCGGCTGGACGCGCAACCGTCCGATAGGCGGACGCGGCGGTCGCGGTCGTCGCGGTGACTCTCGGCAACCGGACCTCCGGCAGCACGAGCGGGGTAGCGGTCTCGGCAGCGGGCTCCGGCGGCGGGCGCGACACACGCGCCCGAGGCGGCGCAGACGATTCGGGCCGTGCGGCGCGTGTCGGCACAGGAGGCCGACGGGGCTCAACTGACTCAGCCAATTCGACCGGAGCGACAGTCCGTGGACGGCTGCCCGTCGAGCGACTATCGCGGCGCGCCGGGATCGCGGCACGGCCCGCCGCCGCGTCGAGTTGCCGCAGCAATTGGTTGGCCTCGTCCACCAGTTTCTGGAGCGTCGCGGCACGCGCCGCCATGTCACCGTTGATCTGAGTCGCCGTCTCGCGCAGTTCGGCGATCAGGTCGTTAACTCCCGATCGAATTCCCGCCGGCTCACCCGGAGCGAGTGGCCCACGATCCGTACGCAACTGCTGATACATCCGATGCATCAGCAGAAGCAGCGCAAGAAAACAGACGAGCTGAAAGAAGAAGATCAGCGCCGTGGCGCTCACGCAGCCTCCCCGAGGCGCATGCCGGCTCGAAGCCGCAGGATCGCCTGAGCGTGCAATTGACATACGCGAGATTCGGAGATCTCCATCACTCGGCTGATCTCCTTCATCGTCAGCTCTTGGTAGTAGTAAAGCGACAGCACGAGACGTTCGCGCTCCGGAAGCCGCTTGACGGCCTCGACGAGCAGGCGCTCGGCCTCCCTGCGCACCGCCGTATTCTGTGGGTCTGGACTGTCCCTATCTTCGAAGGCGCGCGGCCCGCCCTCCTCATCATCGCTCAGGAGCAGCGCATCGAGTGAGACCGTGGTCGTCCCGGATCGCACGATGACATCGCGGTAACGCTCAAGATCCATCCCGAGGTGGCGCGCAACTTCTTCCTCGGCTGGTGGGCGGCGCAACTTGCTCTCGAGTTCCGCGATCGCGGTCTCGATCTCCCGCGCACGCTGGCGGGTCGTCCGCGGAATCTGATCGAGAGATCGCAGCGCGTCAATGATGGCACCGCGAATCCGTGAAATCGCGTACGTCTCAAACTTGATACCGCGCTCAGGATCAAAGCGCTCGACCGCATCGATCAATCCGATGGTGCCGTAGCTAAGGACGTCGTCCGAGTCGACGACCGAGGGCAGGTTGAGTGCGATGCGTCCCACGACGTACTTCACGAGGGGCGCGTACTGGAGGATCAGTCGCTCGCGCGTTGCACCGTCTCGTCGGGCCGCGAAGTCGTTCCAGAGCGCCTCGTTGGTCTGAAGGTCGAAGGTACCGGCCTGCGTCGCCAACCCTTACCTCGACTCTCGTTCGCCGATCGTTATGTCGAAACGGGAGGCAGACCGTGCTGGAACGAAGAGAAGCCAGCGCGCCACCGCGGCCGCGCCGACCAGAATCGGGGCCAGGACGAGCCAACTCACGAGCGCGCGCCCGGCCGCGCCTTCGACCGAAACGCCGGACACCACCGCGACGACGAACAGCACGGCCGCCGCGATCAGCGAGCCGGCCAGCGCCAGGATGCGAAGCGAGTCCAGCGGGCCGGCTTTCGAGGCCACAGGCGCTACAACTGGCCCTTGGCTCGGAGCTCCCGCTCGCGCTGGAACACGAACTTGATCAGGCGGTCGCGCTCGCGCTCCGGGAGATCGACGAACTGGCAGTGGCTGCGGAAGGTGCGAACGCCCAGGTCCGAGACCCGCTCGTAGTTACGCAGGATCTGGATGCTCGCCATCAGGCTGCCCGCCTGCCGCGAAAGCGTGAACCGGGCGAGAACGGTCGACTTCTCCGGAAGGCCCTCCCGGCTCATCGCCAGAACACCGCCCGCTGAGATATCCAGG
Source organism: Chloroflexota bacterium (assembly GCA_016875715.1). GTDB lineage: Bacteria > Chloroflexota > UBA6077 > FW602-bin22 > FW602-bin22 > VGOZ01. The sequence goes on from VGOZ01000005.1 coordinate 37,060, forward strand.
ATCGAACCGGTCCGCGTCGGGCCGAACTTCCCGTCCTCTCCCTCGACCCAGAACTGGGCATCGGAGATGGTGACGTTGACGCGCACGTGCTGCCGAAGCGTCTGCCCCGCGTTGTCCGCCGGACGGCGAACCACCGTCATCTGCTGGCCATCACTCCACTCGGGCCCGACCACGCTCGACTCGTAGAAGTACGGGCTGTTACGCCGCACGATTTGGAGCATCACGCGCCGGCCCTGCGGAAGCTGGAGGTACTCCCGCTGTCGCAGAGGGGTTCCGATGACCAGCGTGTCGTTGCGCACTTCCTCGATGCGCGTGGGGTAACTCTCGGCTTGACCGTTCAGTTCGAGCGTGATCGGGTTGCCCGCCTCGAAGACCTGGGAGCGCTGCGTCGCCATCATGGAGTCTCCCGGCCTGAGCCAGCAACCGATGCGCGTCTCGCCACGCGGTTCAAGATCTGAATGATACCTGATCGCGTTCCGTCAACCTGAGTCCGTGACCCCAGCAGTTCCCGAGCCAACCGGGCGATCGCCAGCGATGCGGGTGACGAGGGATACCGCACCACGAGCGGATTCTGCTGCCGAATAGCGCGCCCGACGTACGGGTCCGACGGGATCGACCCCAGGAGCGTCAGTTCGACATCGAGGAACTCGCGTGCCACGGCGATGATCTTGCGGGCAACCTCTCGCGCCTCGCCTAGATCATGCGCCTGATTTACCACCAGCTGGAGTCGGGCGGTCGACGCCTGGCGCGTCGCAACCTTGATGAGCGCGTAAGCGTCGGTAATGGCTGTAGGTTCCGGAGTCGTCACGACAATTACCTCTGGAGCCGTCGCCACGAAACTCGACACTTCGGCACCGATACCCGCGGCCGTGTCGATCAGAACGATCTCGGCTCGGGATTCGAGCTGGGAGAGCGACTCTGTGAGATGCCGCCGTTGCTCGGCTCCAAGGTTCGCCATCTCTTCGATCCCCGAGGCTCCTGGCAGGATGAGAATCCCCTCCGGCCCCGCCTGGAGCACATCGACCAGATCGCACGTACCAGCGATGACGTGTTCCAACGTCCACCGCGGCACGATCCCAAGCGCGACATCGACGTTCGCCAGGCCCAGATCGGCATCGAGGATGATGACCCGCGCTCCCTCGCGCACCAGGCAGATGGCGAGATTGATGGAGAGGCTGGTCTTGCCGACGCCGCCCTTTCCGCTCGCGACCGCAATGACGCGCGACGCCCCAGATCGGCTGGCGCGGCCCGGCCTGCGCATCATCTCGCGGAGAGCGGCCGCCTGATCGATCGCGGTCATGAGGCTAGCGCGACGGTTGGGCGTGATTCCGACCCATAGAGCGCGTTGAGAAGGAGGTTGCACAGGCCGGCGGTCGTGGCCCGTTCGATGTCATTCGGGACATTCTGGCCCGTCGTGAGGTAGGTGATGGGCCTTTCTGTCTGGCGCGAGAGATTGAAGATCGACCCGAAAGTCGACGTCTCATCGACCTTCGTGATGAGCAGCGCATCGTAGGGAATGACCCCGAATCGAGCGACGACGTCGAGCATCTCGCGATAGCGGGCGCCAGCGGCAACCGTGAGAAAGGTCCGGCGCGAGGGTACGGACAGAACGAATCGTCGCAGTTCAGCCAGTTGCTCCGCGTTCCGCTGACTGCGTCCCGGCGTGTCAACGATGATGAAGTCACGGTCGAGGAGGTCCACCACGCGCTGCGTGAGGTCATCGGGCGTGTACGCCACCTCGAGGGGCACGCGGAGGATGTCCGCATAGGTCTTCAATTGCGGAATCGCCGCGATGCGGAACGTGTCGCAGGTGACAAGGGCGACTCGCGCTCGATCGACGCCGAGATTCGCGGCCAGCTTCGCGATTGTCGTCGTCTTGCCCACGCCGGTGGGACCGATGAGGAACAGCACCGTAGGTTCGCTCGGTTGGGGGAGAAGCGGCTCGGCCGCCCGCAGGTGATGGCGAATGTGCTTTGCCAGGCACTCCCGAACGATCGACGGGTCCGCAGATGCCTGCAACGAAAGCTCGCCGTCGATGGCGGTCACGAGCTCGCGCGCGAGTGGTCCATCGACCTCCTGATCGATGAGGCGCTCGTAGAGATCCACCAGCGGAGGCGAGAGCTTTGCGACGCCGGGCCAGTCAGAGGTCTGCATCAGCCGGCCGAGGACGCGGCGCAACTCTCGCACGTGAGTCTGCATCTCGTGCATGGCGTCGCTATCCGCGCTCTCCGCGAGATCGCGCTCCCCGCTCGGGGCCGGGAACGGTGTCGGCGACCGCGCAGGTGCGGTGGCGACGTTCCCCGTTCGCGGGCGAACAGAAGCCGCTGTCGGGCTGGGAGCACGCGGCGATGGCGAACGCGGGCCGCCCGGTGCGCGGCCCGCGGGCTGCGTCGCACCCCCGTCGACCGCGGCTACGACCTCCACCATCGGGCGGCTCAGGAGGCCGAGCGGTCCTCGCTTGACCTCGGATGAGTGGAGAATCACAGCGTTGGGTCCAAGTTCCGCGCGAATGGCCGCCAGGGCGTCCGCCATCGACGGCGCCTGGTACTTCTTCATACGCACCGGGGGCTAGCTCCCATCTACTCCTCGAGCGTGACGAGGCCCGCCGACGTGACGCTCGTCTGCGGCACGATCTCCCCGAAGGAGAGCACCACCAGATTCGGCAGCGATCGCTCGGCAAGACGTTTGATTGGCGCCCGTAGGCGTGAAGAGCAGATAAGAATCGGCTGCAGTCCCTCCTGGGCCAGCCTTTCCATCTCTCGGCCTATCCGTCCGACGAACCCCTGGGCCATCGTCGTGTCCAGGGCGAGCATGCTGCCTTGATCCGTCTGCTGCAGCGCCGTGGCGAGCCGCTGTTCCGCCTGCGGCGCGAGCATCAGTGCCGTCAGCGTGTTCGTAGCCTCTTCGCGGTATGCACCGGTGATCGTGCGGGCCAGCGCGCGGCGGGTGTACTCGGTCAACTGGTCAATGTCCTTGGAGATCCGCGCCTGATCGGCCAGCGCCTCGAGAATGGTCACCAGATCGCGTACGGTCACGCGCTCGCGCAGCAGGTTCGCGAGAACGCGCTGGATCTCGCCGTACGTCAGCAGGTTTGGCACCAACTCGTCGACCAGAGCCGGGTAGTCCTTGCGCATGTTGTTGACCAACGCCTGCACATCCTGACGTGTCAGGATCGACGGCGCGTGGGTCTTGATGATCTCGGTCAGATGGGTCGTCAGGACAGAAGAGGGATCTACCACGGTGTACCCGAGGACCTCCGCAGTCTCCCTCTGCGCCGAGGTAATCCAGAGTGCCGGCAGACCGAAAGCGGGCTCCGTGGTCGGGATCCCCTCGAGGCCCTCTTCGGCGGTTCCGGGGTTCATGGCCAGGAAGTGATTGGTCATCAGGTCGCCTCGTGCGACCTCGACCCCCCGCAGTTTGACCACGTACTGATTTGGCCGCAGCTGCAGGTTGTCGCGCACGCGGATCGTGGGAAGCACGATGCCCAGATCGAGCGCCAGTTGACGGCGGATCAGCGTGATCCGACTGAGCAGGTTCCCTCCTTGCTCCTGGTCGACTAACGGGATCAGGCCGTAGCCGATCTCCAGTTCCATCGGGTCTAGCTGCAAGAGATCGATGACGTTTTCAGGGGTGGCGGGCGCCTGCGGTACCGCAGCGAGTCGCTGAGCCTGCGCCGCCGTCTGGCGCCGCCAGAGCGTCGTCGCCATCACGAGACCTGAGCCGCCCACGATCACGAACGGTAGGATCGGCAGACCGGGCACTGCGGCGAGCGCCACGATCACGCCGGAGGCGATGCCGATCGCGCGCGGATTGGACGCGATCTGCGAGATGACATCGCGCCCAAGGCTCGCTTCGGAGGCCGACCGGGTCACAATAATGCCGGTGGCCGTGGAAATCAGCAGAGCCGGAATCTGTGTGACCAGACCGTCACCAACGGTCAGCAGTGTGTACGTCTGGAGCGCCTCGACGAGGTCGATCCCTCGCTGGAACACGCCAATTGCGAACCCACCGATGATGTTGACGAGGACGATCACGATGGCGGCGACCGCATCTCCCCGGACGAATTTCGAGGCGCCATCCATCGCGCCATAGAAGTCGGCCTCCTGCTCCACCTGGCGTCGGCGCTGCCGTGCCTGGGCCTCGTTGATGAGGCCCGCGTTCAGGTCGGCGTCGATCGCCAGTTGCTTCCCAGGCAGGGCATCGAGAGTGAACCGCGCCGCTACCTCGGCAACCCGGCCCGCGCCGCTCGTGATCACGGCGAACTGGATGATCATGAGGATGATGAAGACCACCACACCGACGACGTAATTGCCTCCAACGACGAAGGCACCGAACGCCTCGATCACGGCGCCTGCTTCGGCGTGCAGGAGGATCAGACGAGTCGCCGCGACATTGAGCCCGAGGCGGAACAGCGTCATCACCAGCAACAACGCCGGAAACACCGCGAACTGGAGCGGTTCGGTGACGTACATGGCGACGAGCAAGATGGTGAGCGCCGCCGCGATATTGACCGCGAGCAGGAGGTCGAGAGCCGGCGTCGGCAGCGGAATGACCATCAACCCGATCACCAGCACCGCGGCCAAAGCCATGATCGCGTCGCTCAACTGGAATGGACGGCCCTGTGCCTCCGCGGTGCCGGGGAAGTTCGTCGCCATTCAATCAGGCTCCTACGGGCTGCGCCGTACGCGCGCGAAGGCGGAAGACGAAGGCGAGTAGTTCCGCAACCGCCGCGTACATATCGGCCGGAATCTCATCACCGATTTCGGTGGAGCGCAGCAGAGCGCGGGCGAGCGGAGGGTTTTCCATCGTCGGCACGCCGTGCTCGCGCGCGATCTCCTTGATGCGCTGCGCGATCAACCCCTCGCCTTTAGCGACAACGCGCGGTGCCTTCATGGACTCTCCGCGGTACTCGAGCGCGACCGCGACGTGGGTCGGGTTGGTGATGACCACGTCGGCCCGCGGCACGGCCTGCATCATGCGTCGCTGGGCGACCGCCCGCTGAAGTTGACGCACCCGCTGCCGGATCACCGGGTTCCCTTCGGTCTGCTTGAGTTCCTCCCGAACCTCGTCACGACTCATCCGAATCTGCCGTTCGAACGACACGCGCTGATAGCCATAATCCGCCACCGCGAGGATGAACAGGACGACCGCTGCCCAGGTCGCGAGATCGAACACAATGCTCGTCGCGAGGGTGACGCCACTCAGAAAGGGCATGAGCGGCATGAGCGCGATCTCCTCGGTTCGGTTCGCCAGCACGCGGTAGACGACAAATCCCACCACCGCCAGCTTCGCGATCGACTTCAGCAGTTCGACCAGCGATCGCGACGAGAACAGGCGCTGAAACCCCTGCGCGGGGTTGATCCGCGAGAAGTCCGGTTGGAGCGGCTGCGCCGTGAAGGAGATTCCGACCTGGGCCAGGCTCGTGCTCGTGCCGGCGATGACCATCACGGCGAAGATCGGCCCGAGGATCGGGAGTGCGACGATGAAACCCTCCGTCCCGGCGTTCCAGATCGTCTGCGGCGTTAGATCGGGCCGATCGAGGGAGCTGAGCGTCTGCCGGAGTGCGGCCAGAGACTGCGTGACGAAGGTGTCGCCCCACCATCGAAGGAAGAGAACTCCCACGAGGAGGGCGACCGCCGCGTTGACATCGGCGCTGCGAGCGGTCTGGCCGCGCCGGCGTACCTCTTCACGTCGACGTGGTGTCGCGGATTCTGTGCGCTCCTGGGACGGCATCGAGCTAGCCTCCCGCGCCGAGGATCCTCAGGAGATCCTCCGGCATGCGCGTGAAGGTCTGTCCCATCAAGCTCACCATCGGCGGCATCGCGGCGAAGAAGGCAATAAGCCCGATGCCGATCTTCAGCGGCTGCCCGACAAAGAACACGTTCATCTGCGGCGCCGAGCGACCAATCATCAAGAAGGCCACGTCGCTCACGATCAGCGCGGCCGCAACGGGGAGGCCGATGCGCAAGGCCAGCACGATCGACTCCGAGGTCAGGCGCACCAGATCATTGGAGACCGCCGGCGCGAGCGCGAAGGTACCGAGCGGGACGAGGTCGAAACTCTGCTGCAGCGCCTGAATCGTGAGGTGATGGCCGTTGATCGTGAGAAACAGCAACCCCGCAACGACCGCGTACAACTGGTCGATGTAGTTGGTCTGCTGGGACTGCGTCACCGGATCGAAGGTCCCGGCGATCGTGAGGCCCATCTGTGTTCCCAGCAACTGGCCCGCCGCCTGGATTCCGCTGAATACGACCTGGGAAGCGAATCCAAAGAGCAGCCCGAGAGCAAGCTCCTGGACGATCAGGATGACGTAAGGAAGAAACGCATTCGGGATCGTCAATGGCGACGTCGGCGCAGTGGGTGTGAGAGCGAAGGCGAGGAATCCAGCGAGTCCGATCTTCGCCAACGGGGGAATGTTTCGGCTCCCCAGCACAGGCATCGTCACCACTACGCCGCCCACACGCGTGAAGACGAGGAAGAATGTCTGGAAATACGTCGCCTGGATCAGCAGGGGATCCACTGCGACTACCTGCTGAGGTTCGCGATACTGGTGAATACCGTGGCGGTGTAGGCCCCGAATATCTGTAACATCCAGGGACCAAGAATAATGAGCACGACGGCGATCGCGATGATCTTGGGAACGAACGTCAAAGTCATCTCGTTGACCTGCGTGACTGCCTGAAAAATCGAAACGATTAGGCCAACGACGAGACTCACCAGGAGTAGTGGACCACCAACAAGCAGCACCATTAGTGTCGCTTGCTGCCCCACGGCGATGATAGCCTCGTGCGTCATCCGCCGAAGCTCTGGACAAGAGATCGGACGATGAGATGCCAGCCATCCACCATGACGAAGAGCAGTAGTTTGAACGGCAGCGAAATCATCACAGGTGGCAACATCATCATGCCCATCGACATCAGCGTGCTGGACACCACGATATCAATGATTAAGAACGGTACGAAGATCAGGAACCCCATCTGGAACGCTGTCTTAAGCTCGCTGATCACGAACGACGGCACGATGACATAGGTCGGAATCTCGTCGGCAGTGCGAGGGCGCTCGATCTTCGCGAGGTTTATGAATAGAGCCAGATCCTTCTCGCGAGTCTGCGTCAGCATGAACTCTCGTATCGGCACCATCGCCAGGTCCAGCGCCTGGGCCTGGCGAATCTGGCCCGCCACGTAGGGTTGGATTGCAGTTTCATTGATCCGGTTCCAGGTCGGCGCCATGACGAAGAATGTGAGGAACAGCGATAGGCCGATCAGCACCTGATTCGGCGGAAGCTGCGGGACGCCGATCGCGTTCCTGATGAGGCTCAGCACGATGACCGTGCGCGTAAACGATGTGAGCATTATCAGCAACGACGGGGCGAGAGTCAGAATCGTGAGCAAGATGAGTATCTGGATTCCGCTCGAAACGTCCTCGGGAGCCTGTGACTGCTCGAGCGAGAAGTTGAACCGGGGCACCGGTACACCCGCTCCAGGATTGCCAGTCGGAGCGCACGCTCCAAAGGCGACGAGCACGAGAATGAGCGCCGCGGCGAGGCGCGGCCACCTCCGCATCGCGTTCATCACGTCTGACCTGTGGCTGAGCCTCGGCGGATCTGCGCCGCCAGCGCGCGCAGTTCGCCGATCCTCTCCTGGATGAACAGCGGCGAGTTCTCGGTGAAGCCACGCAACTGCTCCCGGAAGTCGGGCGACGTGTCGGCGTCGCCGGACGGCGCCCCTCGCAGCGCCTCCACCTGCCCGCGATCGTCGATCGCGCCAAGAGTCGTGAGCCCCGTGGACGTCGCGCCGACCACCAGAACGCGATCCGCAACCGAGATCAGATGCACCGTGCGACCGGGGGCGAGGTTAAGCGTCTCGATCAGCGTTAGCCGTCCACCGCGTCCGCCAACCGCCGCGGCGGATTGCGGCCCCAGGACATAACGTCTGAGAACCCACATGGTGACGTAGATCAGCCCGATCACGAGGCCAAGCTTGACGATCAGATCCAGGGTAAGGCCCCACCACGGCTCAGTGACGCTGCCCGCCGTGAGCTCGGCATAGTCGCGCACCACGAACCCTGCATCGGTGGTCTGCCCGAGCGCCGCTGAGGGAAGCAGGGCGACCAAGAGTGGCACGATAAGACGGTACATTTGCCCGATACGCTACGGACGCGGGCGCAAGAGGTGCATCAGGGATGCCCCCGCCGGCCATTAGACCGGCATCGTTATTGATGCGAACCTATCGCAGGGAGGCGATCCGCTTCTGCGGCGAGATGATGTCCACGACACGCACGCCGAAGTTCTCGTCGACGACAACGACTTCGCCGCGCGCGATTGGCTTGTCGTTCACGAGGATATCGACCGGCTCTCCGGCCAGCTTGTCCAGTTCGATCACGAAACCTGGACCAAGCTCGAGGACCGCGCGGATAGACATCTGAGTGCGCCCGAGTTGCACGGAGACCTTCAGATTCACGTCGAGAATGAGATCGAGGTTCGACGGACTCTGCTCGGATCCAGCTTCCGCGAACTGCGGGAACTGTGCGGGTCGCACATCGCCTGACATAGAGCCCTGCGGCAGATCGATCATCGGTGTGCGGCCTCCTTGTGCTGCAGGATCCCCCTTGGATCGTGACGACCCCGTGCGGGCCGGCTCGAATGCGGAGATGCTGGTCGGCTCGTCTAGGAGATCAGAGAGGTCAGGTAGGAGCGGTTCGCCGGATGCGCTGCCCCCGCCGACCGTGCGGACGAGATCGGCCCCCGTGATGAGGATCAGGGAGAGAGTCGCCCCCTGCGCGGCAAGGTCCATATCGACCCTCGCCACCGCGTCGGGAATGAGAAGAGTCGAGAAGGCCTCCGGCATGCCGACGGACCGGACATCCGGCGTCGTGAAACTCATCCCCGTTCCAAGGCCGGTGTTGACGTGGTCCACGAGAGACTCCGCCGCCCCGCGCAACGTCGTGAGCGCCGTACTCCAATCATCTCCCTCGGCCGGGCGCTCGAACCCAAAGAAGTCGGCCGTCTCATCACGGGGCGCGAGCACGAAACATTGAAGGAGTTCGCCGGCGTCGGTCTGAAGACTCAGGTCGAAGAGAAAATAATCCCCGGCAAGTGACGCCTCGACGTCTATCGATGAGATAGACGAGACCTCGGCGCGCGTGAACTCGACATCGCGTTGGAGGAACGCGGGGATAATGGTGAGCGCACTGTCGCGCGCGGCCATCGCCGCGGGCCCCGCCGCCTGCAGTTCCTCGAACGTCGGGCCACCGTCGAGAGCGAACGGATCGCTAGCGGGCTTCCGCATCGGAACCTGTCTCCTCTTCGTCTTCCTCGCCGCGCACGATCTGCGTGATGCGTAGTGCGTTGTGACGACCCAGAATGCCCGGGCGTGCATGGAACTTGGTGATGCCCGCGACGAGGACCTCGATCTCATCGCGCGTGCGCCGCCCGAGTTCGATCACGTCGCCGACCTTGAGACCGATCACCTCGTCCACGGAGATGTCCGCCTCGCCAAGCTTGCCCACAACCGGGATCATCACCCGATCGAGGTTCCTCCGGAGGTCCTGGGTCTGCTCGAAAGACAGAGCGCGACGGGTGCCCGCGGAGAGGGCCTGGTCGCTTAGCTGGCCCATGACCGGCTCCAGCACGTTCTCGGGGATACAGATGCGCATAGTCCCGGTGCCATCGAGGATGCGCACCTCGAATCTGATCGTCAGAACGGTCTCGGTGTGCGGCGCGATCTGCATGAATTGCGGGGTGAACGCGATCTCGCCGAGGCGAGGTTGCAGGGCCACGATATTGACCCAGGCCTCCTTGATCGCGCTCAGAACCTCCCAGACCACCGTTTCGAGCAGAGTCTGTTCGACGTCGGTCAGTTCGCGGCCCTTGCCAAGCCCCTTTCCGAGACCGCCGAGCAGTCGGTCGACCATGATGAACACGATATTCGTGTGAAGCTCGAGTGCCGCACGGCCCGGAAGCGGGTCCATCGTGACCGGATAGAGCACCGCCGGGCTCGGAACCTGGCGGACATACTCGTCGTACACTCCCTGCTCGACATTGAGCATCGTGATCTGGACGACGGTGCGCAGGTAAGCCGAGAGCGCCGTCTGCACGCGCCGCGCGAACGTCTCGTGCAGGAACTCCAGAGTACGGATCTGGTCGCGTGAGAACTTGGACGGGTGGCGGAAGTCGTAGGTCTTGACCGGCCGACCGACCCGCAGCGCGTCCGGCGACATCGACGACCCGGACGATCCCGCGTCCTCGACGGGTAGGGCAGAGAGCAGCGCATCGATCTCGCGCTGGGAGAGGATGCTCGGCATGGGTGCTACTGAATCACAAACTCAGTGAAATAAACATTAGTGACGTGTTCGGCGTCGCCCAAGAGGCGCTGGATGCGATCCTTGATCTCCTTCTTGGCCTGCTCCTTGCCCTCGACCGACGAGAGGTCGGCGAACGTCTTGGACGAGAGGGCGATCGTGACAGCGTCCTCCATGGCCGGGATGTACTTCTTGATGCTCGCCAGAAACTCCTTCTCGGAGTCCTTGCTCGCGCCTCCAGTGATAGGCACGTACATCGAGGGGCCGGCGTCCTCATAAACCGCGTTCTGATAGCCGGATGCAGTCCGGGCCGGCGGCGCGATCGCGGCCTCAGCATGGGGCTCGAACTCAATCGCCACGCTATAGCGAAGGTATCGCCGGCCGCCGGGATCGGCCAGATTCACGATGCGATCCTTGATCACATAGCTTGGACCGAACTTACTCGCCGCGGCGGCACCGGTCGACTTGGCGGACTTGGCGGACTTGGCGGCGGTCGCCTTTGGCGCGCCCGCCGCCGCATCAGCCTCCTCAGGAGGTCCCCCCGAACCCATGACCAGGAACGCGATCACCGCGATGCCGATCACGCCCCCGACGATCCCTCCCAGGACGATCTTGTTCTTCAATAGCGCGCCCATCCCGATCCTCCTCTCAGGGTTTCGCGGCCTGGCCCGGCTTGGCCGGGACGAGCGAGGCGACCGGCGTGGGTATGACACGCACCTGCGTGGGCACGGGGGGCTGCTGCGCCTTACCCGTCGGCGTGTGAGGGGCCATGAGAATGATCTCGACGCGTCGGTTCTTCGCCCGGTTCTCGCGGGAGTCGTTCGGGTAGAGCGGTCGGTACTCAGCGTAGCCAGCTACCTCGAATCGCTCCGAGGGAAGTCCCACCACCTCGGTCAGGAAGCGGAGGACCGCCGAAGCGCGGTTCGACGAGAGTTCCCAGTTGGAAGGGAAGTCGTTGGTCGAGATGGGGATGTTGTCGCTGTGCCCCTCAATCCGGATGCGCCCCTCGGTCGAGTCCAGAATGTTCGCGAGCCGGGAAAGCACGTCGGTGGCCTCTTCCCGCAAGCCGGCCTTCCCCGATTCGAAGAGGAGACTGCCAGAGAGCGTGATCACGAGTCCTTCCTTTCGGCTCCCGATACTCACCTCATCCTGCAGACCCATTTGGGCAACCAACTCTCCGGCGGTCTCGCTGACACGCGCGAACGGAGAGATCTGGATCTGTCCCATCCGTCCACCCTGGCCGACGATCTCACCGGTTGCCTGCTGGCCGAGCATCGATCCGGTGTTGAAGGCACGCTGGAAGGCCAGCGCGAGTTCGGAGAACTTGACGGGATCCTGCGAGGCCGATGCCCAGAGAATGAGGAAGAAGCCGAACATGAGCGTCACGAAATCGGCGTAGCTGACGAGCCATCGGCCACCACTACCGCCGCCGTGTCCGGCGACCTTGTCGAATTCGCGCTTGACGGTCCGGACGTCCACTCCCAGTTCCCGAGCGATGTCGCGCGGCTTACTGTGCGGCCGAACCTGCAGGATCTTGATGATGCGGCGGCGACGCTCGGCGGAGTTGTAGACGGGAAGTTCGCGGACCTCTGGCTCAGACATAGACCATCCGCCGATCGATCACGCTGCGGCGGCCCGTCCGCCGCCCTCGGCCTGCTGACGCGCATGCTCGCGTGCCGACGGTGGGATGAACCCTTCGAGCTTCTCGAAGACCAACCGCGGGTTATCTCCCGCCTGAACCGCGAGCACGCCCTCGATCATCATGTTCCGGATGGACACCTCATGGTGGGTGTTCTCCTTCATCTTCTCAGCGAGTGGCAGGAACATCAGGTTCGCCGTCGCCAAGCCCAAGAAGGTCGCGATGAACGCGGCCGAGATGCTCTTGGCCAGGGCCTCCTGTCCCGCGGAAGGGTCCAGGTGCGAGAGAACCGCGATCAGCGAAGACACTGTGCCGATAATGCCGAAAGTGGGCGCGAAACCCCCAGCCTGAGTCATGAACGCCTGAGCGATCGCGTGACGCCGCTCCATCTCCTGGATGTCGATCTCCAGAATCTGTCGAATCACCTCGGGATCGGTGCCGTCGACAACCTGGCGCATCCCTTTCTTCATGAACTCGTTGTGGATCGACTGCTCCTCCTCTTCGAGGGAGAGAAGGCCCTCACGTCGAGCTTTCTCGGACAATCGAACGAACTGCACCGCGAGCTCGGCCGGATCCTCGTGATGCCCCGGCATCATCGTCTTGATCAGTGCTTTGGGCAGGCCCGTGGCTCCGCTCAGAGGTCCGGTGACGACCGTGGCGGCGAGCGTTCCACCGACGACGAGCATGTATGCCGCCGCGATCGGGCCGGAGGTCGGAATGTACGCCGCGAGTCCGCCGACATTGCCACCACCCTCAACGATGATCGCGCCAACGACGAGCAGCACCGCCAGCGCCAGCCCACCTACCGTTGCGATATCCACGCGGCCTCCCTAACGGTCAATCAGGTGCGGCCCCGCGGCGAAGATTCGCCGGCGATACGCCACGATCGCCTCGACGAGATCGGCCACCGGCTCGCGTACGACGTACTTACGCTGTGATGACAGCGTCACGACGGTATCTGGATTCGCCTCGATCAACTCGATCTGATCGTCGTTCAGGTAGAACGCCGATCCGTCCAGCCGGTGAACCAGGATCACGTGCCCCTCCGGGCCTAATCTAGGCCTGAGTCTGTTAACGCCCCCATAGGGTTTCCCATCAATTCTGCGCAATGGCGACGGGGCGATACAATTTCCTCACACCGGAGCGGAGGTCACGTTGTGATCGAGGATCTCATAGGGACGAAGTTCGGAGTCCTCGGCGTCACGTTCGACGATGTGCTCCTGGTCCCTGCCTATTCGGCCGTGGCGCCGAAGGACGTCACCACGAGCACGCGCGTCACGCGGGAGATCTCCATCAACATCCCCATCGTGTCGTCGCCAATGGATACCGTGACCGAGGCGCGTCTCGCGATCGCGCTGGCGCGCGAGGGCGGCCTGGGGATCATCCATCGGAATCTCTCGATTGAGGCGCAGGCGGACGAAGTAGACAAGGTCAAGCGCTCCGAGTCGGGGATGATCGTTGAACCGGTCACACTCCGACCGAACGATGCGTTGACCCGCGCGCTGGAGGTCATGGAGAAGTACCACATCTCTGGCGTGCCCATCACCGAGGAGAACGGTCGGCTGGTCGGCATTCTGACGAATCGAGACATCCGCTTCTGCGACGATCTGAGCCAGTCGGTCGGTCGATTGATGACCCGTGAGAACCTCATCACGGTTCCGGTGGGAACGACCCTCGAGGATGCGCGCGCCGTGCTCCATCGCCACCGCATCGAGAAACTGCCGGTCGTCGATGAGAACTTCCGGCTGCGCGGCCTGATCACCGTGAAGGACATCCAGAAACGGCAGCGCTTTCCAGACGCCACCAAGGACAAGCGGGGACGACTGCGAGTGGGGGCCGCCGTTGGCGTGGGCCGCGACAGCGAGGACCGCGTAGCGGCGCTCCTCGATGCGGAGGTGGATGTCATCATCATCGATACCGCCCACGGGCATACGAAGCCTGTGCTCGACACGGTGCGCGCGATCAAGCGTGCGAGCGCCGTGCAGGTGATCGCCGGAAACGTCGCCACGGGAGACGCGGTCATCGATCTGACCGACGCGGGCGCCGACGGCATTCGGGTGGGCATCGGCCCTGCATCGATATGCACCACCCGGGTCGTCGCGGGCGCGGGCGTACCGCAGTTGACAGCGGTGCTCCAGTGCGCGCAGGTCGCGGCACGGCTGGGAGTACCCGTGATCGCCGATGGTGGAATCCAGTACTCGGGCGACATCGCCAAGGCGATCGGCGCGGGGGCCGACTCGGTGATGCTCGGTTCGCTCCTCGCGGGGGTGGACGAGAGCCCGGGTGAACTGATCCTCTACCAGGGAGAGCGCTACAAGGAACATCGCGGGATGGGATCCCTCGGCGCGATGAAGCAGCGCGGGTATTCCCGGGATCGGTACCACCAGGAGGAGACCGATAACGACGCCAAACTCGTGCCCGAGGGGATCGAAGGCCGCGTGAGTTACAAGGGCCCGCTCTCCAATCTCGTCTATCAATTGATCGGCGGGCTGCGTTCAGGGATGGGTTACGTTGGCGCGGCCTCCATCGCCGAGATGCAGCAGAAGGCGCGGTTCGTCCGGATCACCAACGCCGGACTACGGGAGAGCCACCCACACGACATCGCCATCACCAAGGAAGCGCCGAACTACGGGATGATGACCGCGCGCTAACGCACCGCGGATCAGGCGTCGGCCTTCGGACCCTTACCCGCCACGGTGGGAAGCAAGCAGTCCTGCCCCGGAACGAGCTCGTCACCATCGATGCGCCACTTGTTCGCCTCGTAAATGCGAATGTAGACGGACTCATCGTCGTAGTATTTGCGAGCCAGGGATCTCAGGGTATCGCGCGGGCCCACCTTGATAGTCACGCCGCCGCCACTCGAGGCAGGCTTCTTCTTCAGGAAGTCGAACAGACCCATCGACAACCTCCGGTAAAGTATCGCCCATTATACCTGCACGCACGCACGCTACTTACCGAGGACGACCTCGAGGGCCTGGCGCCCCAGCGGGGCCGCCACCGTGCCGCCCTGCCGGCCGCCCTCCACCATCACCGTGACGACAATGGTCGGATCCTGCAGCAATCCGTACCCGGCAAACCACGCGTGTGCGTCGGGATGCTGGTTCTCCGCCGATCCCGTCTTCGCGGCGACGACCTTCTTGTAGCCGTTGAATGCGTACAGCGCCGTCCCCGTCGGCGAGTCCGCCACCCGCCGCAGCGCATCGCGGATCACGGCGATGTTCTGTGCGCTCACCGGCACACGATGCCTCTGCTCCGACTGGAACTCCTGGATCGGTCCGCCATCGCCCGGAATGATCGATCGGATCAGCAGAGGCGTACGTAGAACCCCACCATTCGCCAGCGTCGCGTACATGTTTGCGACCTGAAGCGGGGTCGCGTCCAGATATCCCTGGCCAATGGACATGTTTACCGCGTCTCCGGGAAACCACTCCTGGCGCAGGGTGTTCTTTTTCCACGCCACACTCGGGACGATGCCCTCCGCCTCCTTGAGACCGCGAATTCCGGTGGGGGCGCCCAGGCCAAAGCGCCGGGTGAAATCAGGCAGGATCTCGGGATCGATCTGATTCAGTTTGTGGCCGATGTCGTAGAACACGATGTCGCAGGATTGCACGAGTCCCTCGGCCAGATCGAGCTTCCCGTGCCCCTCTGGCCGCCAGTCACCCATCGGCCGGCGCGGATCGAGCACCGTCCACTTTCCGTTGCACTCGAACATCGAGTCGGGTCGATACCCACCACGTTCCAAGGCGGCCGCCATGGTGACGACCTTGTAGACCGATCCGGTCGGGTAGGTGCTGAGCGTCGCCCTGGGCTGAAACGGCCGCCTCGGATCGTCGCTCAGCTTCTTCCACGCCTCTTCGCTGAAGCCGAAAATGAAACCATTGGGATTGAACGCGGGACGCGAGACGAGCGCGACGATGCTGTTATCCCGCGGGTCCATCATCACCAGGCTCCCCACACGGTCGCCCAGGATCCGCTCCGCCTGCACCTGAACCTCTATGTCGATAGTGAGGCGGACGTTCCCGCCATTCCGGGCGGGACGGTCGGCGATCACGCGAACGGTCTCACCCTCCGCTGTTTGAATTGAGAGACGTCCCCCGCGGACGCCGCCCAGCACTTCCTCCATCCCGAGTTCGATGCCGGACCTGCCGATATAGTCGCCCTCCTCGTAACCGCGGGAGCCAAACGTCTTCATGTCTTCGGTGGTCGCGGGCGACACGAAACCGACAACGTGGGCACCGGCCTCGCCATGGGGGTAGAGGCGAAGGTCACGCGCCTCGGCGAGCACCCCTTCGATCTTCCCGAATCGAGCCGTCAGCTCCGCCTGGCGTTCGATCGGGAAGTCCCGAAGGGGAACCCACCAGTCAGGCTGGGCCGCGCTGATCTTCTGGCGTATAGACGACTGCTCGACCCCCAGGAACCTGGAGAGTTCGACGACCGCCAGGTTCTGATCCTTGACCCGTCCCGGTATGAGGCCGAGCGTGAGCGCCTTCCCCTGGGCAGCGAGCGGGTTCCCCTTCCGATCGAGGATCGCGCCACGCACCGGATCCGAAGGTACGAAGCGCACCGCGCGGTCTGGCGTGAGATCGCGAAAGATCAGGCCAGGCGTCCAATCCACGCGCCATTGCCCCTCCTCTGAGACGAGAGGCAGACGGTTCTCCTCGGAAAACTTCCCGAGCCGCGCGGTATCGAACTCGACCGCGAACCGCGCCTCGACTCGCGCGACGCCCGGCGCGGGCTCGACGATCGGAGCCATCGACGGACGGATAGCATTGATGGTCGCCCCAACGGTGATCGCCTGATAGCGGCCGACGAAACGCTCGCCGCTGATGTTGGCCTTTGCCCCTCGGCTCAACATCTCGTACATCTCGGGAAAGCGCTGAGCCTCCCAGGCACGCAGGAAGCGCGTGGCAACCTCATTGGCGGGCGCTGCCGCGGGAAGCGCCGTGGGCGCCGGTGCTGCCGCGGGTGTCGCTCGGACGGTGGTCGGGGTAACGACCAAAATGCCCGGCGTCGGTGTCGAGGCGCCGGGTGCGGCGGCCTCTCGGGAGGGGGTAACGATCTTTGCGGCCTGAACGGGGGACGCGCTGACGAACACGCCCGTCACCGCGCCGGGCGGCACAATTCCGAACCGCGTTGCCGCGACGATCGATCCGCCGCCCACGAGGATTGCGGCGACGATCCCGACGAACAGCGACGCGATCCCAGCCCCTCGGCGTCGTCGCCTCACCCGAGCCATTCTACGGCCCATTGACTGGGCCGCACATTGAATTTCCGCGCGGGCGCGGCCGCCAATTCCCGACTGCGTGCCAGTCGCCAACGCGCGGTTCTGACTCGCTGAGCCGCCGACTCCGCCTCTCTGGACATCGACCTGACACAGCGAATATCATCTCGGCTCCCTGCCCGCGTTTCTTGTGGGTTCAACGTCGGGCGTGGGGCCGATGCATCTTTCGGGCACTGGCAAGGTCGAGCAGGCCCGGGCCTCGCATCGTCGAGTCCGATCTCGCCTGGGGTGGGCCGAGATCGACACCGGAGGAACCAGACTGGCATCAGGGATCACTCGGCACACCATGGCAGCAGGTTGCCTTGCAGCCGTTCTTGTGCTAGCTCGCGCGAATATCGGCCAGGCCGACGGTCTGGCCCTGGATGAGGAGATCGACGGCGGTCGCTACTTCACCCAGGCCTCGCCAGAAGCGTCATCGGCGGAGCGTCTCGGGTTCACCGTCACCGATCGGGATGGGGTGCGGTTCTGGTCGGAGTTCCGGCGGCTTGGCGGCACGACGACGCTCGGCTACCCGATCTCACGCCGCTTCACGCTCGAGGGGTTCACGGCGCAGGCGTTCCAGCGCGGGATTCTGCGCTGGCACCCGGAGGCGGGCGAGGGGCACCTGTACAACGTGATGGACGCGAGTTCGATCCTCACCATCGATGCCCACGCGCTGGCCGCTCATTTCCTGCCGACGCACGCACCTCAGGCCACCGCGAAAGAGCAGGATGGGTGGCTATCCCAGGATGGTGGCATTCACGCCAAGTACCGATCAATCGACCGTGCCGCAGAGGTTCTCGGATCGCCTACGGCACCGCCCGCCGATTTCGGCCCGGTGGTCGCGCTCCGCTTCCAGCGCGGTGTCATTCACCGATGGAAGAGCACGCATCCCTGGACGGACGATCACGGCGCCTCCCTCGCCAACGTCGGCGATCTGGCGCGCGAACGCGGCCTCATCCCGGCGGCAGCGCTTCAACCCGAGCCACCTCCCACGGAGGCCGAGCGAGCGAGGGTCCGCGCCGCCCGTGGTCTGGAAGTCACGGGAGTCGCCACTTGGTATGGCCGCGATTTCCACGGAGCCCTGATGGCCAATGGCAGGCCATTCAATATGTGGAATCCGTCCACGGCAGCCTCGAACATCTTCCCGCTCGGGTCGCTGCTACGCGTCACGCGCGTGGTCACCGGCGCCTCCATCGTCGTCCGCGTGACGGACCGTGGGGCGTTCCGGCACCCCAACCTCGTGGATCTCAGCTACGCGGCATTCGCCTCTTTCGCCGATCCCGATGATGGGGTGATTCGCGTCAGGGTGGAACGCGTCGGCTGACATCGTGGTACGCTCCCGACCACTTCGCGACTGGGGCGGCACGTGGTTGGATCGGATGTACGAATCACGACAGCGGGGCGGGCGACATCGATCCTCCGCGACATGGTTGCCATCGAGAGCGTCAACCCCTTCTACGCCGACGGCGCGCGCGGTGAAGTCGCGATGGCGGACTACCTCGAGGCGTCTTTTCGCGCGCTCGGACTGATGCCTTCCCGCCGGGATGTTCTGCCAGGGCGACCGAATGTCTGGGCAAAGCTTGATGCTCCCGGCGCAATCCAGACGCTCCTGCTCGAAGCGCACATGGACACAGTGACGCTCGAGCCCGCAGGCACGACGATGCTGGATCCCCGCATCGATGGCGGCCGGATGTACGGCCGCGGATCGTGCGACACGAAGGCATCGTTGGCGGCGATGCTGACAGCGGTAGAAGCGCTTGCCCCCCGCCGGGACTCCCTACGTGCCAATCTCGTGGTGATGGGCTCGATGGACGAGGAATACCTGATGCGGGGGATCCTCGACTTCGCGGCGCACGGTCCAGAGGTGCACGCGGCGGTCATCGGTGAGCCCACCTCGATGTCGGTCGTTCGGGCACATAAGGGACTCGTGCGCTGGCGCGTCGCCACGCTCGGGCGCAGCGCGCACACATCGCGACCCGAGGTCGGCGATAACGCGATCTATCAGATGGTCGGCGCGATCGCGCGCCTGCGTTCGGCGATCGAGCCGCGCCTGGCGACGCGGACGCATGCCCTGCTGAGCAACGCGACGCTGACCGTCTCGATGATCGAGGGTGGCCTCGGCGCGAACATCGTGCCGGACCGATGCGAGATCACGATCGACCGTCGCACTCTTCCTCAGGAGGAGCCAGACGAAGTCATCGCTGAGTTCCGCGCGGTCATCGAGCGGATCATGCGTGACGATCCCTCCATCAAGATCGACGTCCCCGAGCCATTCGCGAATATCGCCGGCCTCGACACGCCGGCGGATGCGCCCTTTGTCCGTCTGACGACGCCGATCGCCCACGAGTTCGGCGGCTCCCCCATGGCGGTAGGGGTACCGTACGGAACGAATGCCCCGGGGATCGCGCGGCGCGGAGTACCCACCATCGTGCTCGGTCCGGGGGACATCGCCCAGGCGCACTCCGCGAATGAGTGGGTCGAACTCGCCCAGGTCGAGCGCGCCGCTGAGATGTATGCGCGCATCGCTCAAGCGTTCCCCGGTCGATAATGGAGGAACGGCCGCGATTCACCGCGCCGGCGTTGCATGCCCTGGTTACCTCGGTGCTCGAACGCCTCGAGGTTCCGGAGCAGGATGCCCGCGCGGCGGCGGATGCGCTGATCGCCTCCGACCTGATGGGGATTGATTCCCACGGCGTTGCACGCTTCTCGGGTCACCCGAGCTACGTTCCGGGTCTCGCCCGAGGCGTCGTTAACCCACGACCCTTTCCCGTCGTCGTTACAGAGCAGCCGTCCACAGCCTTGCTCGACGGGGATCGGGGCATGGGGGTGGTTATCGCCACACGAGCGATGCGCATGGCGATCGAGAAGGCGCGAGGGTCAGGCGTCGGTATGATCGCCGTCACCAACTCGCGCCATTTCGGGATCGCCGGTCACTTCGCACGCATGGCCGTTTCTGAGGGGATGATCGGCATCGCGATGACCAATGCATTTCCTCAGGTGGCGCTTCCAGGCGGCGTGGGCCCGGTCCTGGGGACGAATCCCATCGCCCTCGCGGCTCCGCGCGATGGCGGACCACCATTCTGTGTCGATATCGCATCGAGCGTCGGCGCGGCCGGCAAGGCCGAGATCGCGCGGCGCGCGGGCAAACGCATGCCGCCAGGATGGGTGGTGGACGCGGACGGCAATCCGACCGACGCTCCGGAGGCGGTCCTCGGCGGCGGCGGCGCGCTCCTACCTCTGGGCTCCACAGTGGAGAGTGGCGCGCACAAAGGCTATGGGCTAGCCGCGATGGTGGACGTCCTCTGCGGCGTCCTCTCGGGCGTGGGTCACGGTGCGGTTCTCGATCCACTCTCCTGGGAGTGTGGTCACTTTCTCGCTGCCATCCGCATCGAGGCGTTCCGACCACTGTCCGCCTTCACGTCCGCGATGGCCTCGATGGCGTCCACGATCGTGCACGCTCCACGGCAGGCCGGGGTACCGCCCTTTCGCATTCATGGTGAGCCAGAGCACGAGGCGGAGCAGGATCGGCGGGCGCACGGCATCCCTCTCCACCCCGAGGTCGTCGCCGATCTCAGATCCGTCTCCGCCCGCTACGGCGTGCCCTTTCCGGCGGCTGTCGCATGAGGGAACTGGACTTCGCGCGCGCGCTGGCACGCGAGGCCGGGGCGACGATCGTCGCCACCGCCCGAGAATCGCTCGAGGTCCAGACCAAGGAGTGGGCGGATCTTGTCACCACCGCCGACCGCGCCGCGGAGAGGCTCATTCGGGAGCGACTCACCGCGGCCTATCCGGCCGACGCGCTCTATGGCGAGGAGGAAGGGCACGCCGCGACCGATGGAGCCAACCGCACTTGGATCATCGATCCGCTCGACGGCACCGCGAACTTCGCCGGCGGAATGAACATCTACGCGGTCTGTATCACCCTGGTCGAGGCCGGTCTGGTGCGGCTCAACGTCACCTACGACCCGCTGCGCGACGAGATGTTCGATGCCCGCGCCGGTGGTGGTGCGCACCTGAACGGATCGCCCATGAAGGTGGCCAACGATTGCGCCATCGAGAACGCATTGATCCACCTGGCATTCGCTCGCGATCGTCGGCACTGGAGGCAGTCGGTCGCCCTGGCGACGCGCATCACGGAGATCGCGCCGCACGCGCGGAACCTCGGATCGTCTGCACTGGCACAGGCATACGTCGCCGCGGGTCGCCTCCACGCGCACGTCCGGGTCAATGTCGGCGACTTCGACATCCTTGGCGGAAACCTGCTGATCGTGGAGGCGGGTGGAGTTGCGACCGCGCTCGACGGCGAGCCTTACGGGGACGGCATGCGCGGACTGCTCGCGGCGGGGCCTCGGATACACGCGGTGCTGAACGGCTTGGGGCTCGCCGCCTGCCGCGAGTTCGAATGAGGAGTGCAGCGTGACTTACGCTATCGATGCGATCCGCCGCGACATACCCGCGCTGGCCGACGTCGTCTACATGAACTACGGCACCGAAGGCGTGATGGCCGAGTCGGTCCTGGCGCCCTATATCGAGATGCTGAGCCGATTCGAGCGATACGGCCATTTCGAACGAATGAAGATCGCCGACGAGATGACCCGGTGCCACGAGACCGTCGCTCTGCTGGTCAAATGCCGGGTGGAAGAGGTCGCGATCACCCGTAACGGCACCGACGGAGTGAGCATGGTTCTGGGTTCGTTCCCGTTCCGCGAAGGCGATGAGTTGCTCATCGGAGGCGAAGAGCATCCCGCGATCGTGTACCCGGCGTTCGCTCTGCAGCGCCATCGCGGCGTCCGTGTGCGTCGATTCGCCTTTCACGATGATCCGGCGCAGACCCTCGCCGCGTTTGCGTCTGCCCTCACGCCTCGCACCCGCGTCGTCGCCTTCAGCCACGTCTCGTGCGAGACCGGCAAGCGCACGCCTGCCCGCGCGATCGTCGCCGCGGCACAGGCCCGGGGCGCACGCGTCCTCGTGGACGGTGCCCAGACGATCGGCTGGATGGATGTGGACTTCCCAGCTCTCGGCGCGGACTACCTCACCGGAAGCGCGCACAAGTGGCTCTGCGGACCGAAAGGCTCGGGCATCCTCATCGTGCACCGGGACCGTCTCGACGAACTTGTCCCCGCCTATGTGGGCGGGGGATCCTTTGGGGTCGACTTCCCCTGGACCAGACTCGACCGCCCGGAGGAGATCCACGCGGAGTGGGCCGCCGGAGCTACACGGTTCGAGTACGGGATGCGTAATCCGGCTCTTTACGCCGGTCTCCGCCTGGCGATCGACCACATGAGCGGAATCGGCTGGGACGAGATTCGGCGGCACCAGCGACGGATCACCGATGCACTGAAGGCACGGCTCGCCGCGATTCCCGGCGTTCGCGTCCAGACCCCCGCTGACTTCGATGCATCCTCGCCTATCCTCAATTTCGCCGTGGACGGGATCTCCGGCCGCGACCTCAGTCAGCGACTATGGAACGAGCATCGCGTCGTGCAGCGTGCTGTGCGCGAGCCGATGGGAGTCCGGCTCTCCAACGGATACTGCACGTCGACCGACGATCACGATCGCCTGGTCGCGGCGATCGAGGCGATCCGCCGAGTCCCCGTGCCCGCCTGACTCAGTCGGCGTTTCGGCCCTCCGCCGTCCGGACACTCTCGAGTTGTGGCTGCCGCCGCGCGCCGAGGACGGCGACTACGAGCACAGCCAGGCCGACAAGAAGCCACGAGACGTAGGCGGCCCCACGGACGAGGAGAGTGTTTGGCGTCGCCGGCGCCACGGCCGCGGCCGAGATCACGACTGGACGCTCATCGACGATAGATACCGCCACGGGTGACGCGACCATACCTGCCTCGGGAATTGGCACGGTTCGTGCCGCGGGCAGCAGGGCCGCGAGTGGCGCAGCGGACTCCACCCGTGAGCCGCCTGAGGGCGGCTCGAAAGCGAGTTCGCCGAAAAGGCCGAGAGGCCCGATGCGCGGCACGATCGGTCGCACGGGCACGTCGATCGGCGTGGCCGGAGGTTCGTTGGCGCCTGGCATCTCCGGCACGATGAGCGGTTCCAGCCCGCGCCCGGGACCGAGGGAGAACGCGGCGAACGGATGATCGCTGCGCTGCCAGGCAGTCTTCAGATGATCCTCGGTGATCCAGAGGCTATGGCCCTTCCAGCCGGGAAACGCCGGGTCGTGATAGAGAAAGCGCTCCTCCTCGTACCCGAAGATAACCACGAAATGGTCGATCGCCCGATTGGCGCGCTCCTGCCCGGGGAGCGAGGCAAGATGAACCTGAGGGATCACAAGATGACCGTTGCGGAGTGCCTGGCGCACTTCCGCGAACGACCATCGATCGTAGGTTCGCCCGGCGAAGAGGCCGCGGGCGACCAATCCGTACTGTTCGGCGATGTAGGCGAGAACCTCGGGCGCCGTGCCCGAATCGTGGATGCCCGTCGTACCCTGTAGTCGATTCGCGCGCGAGCGGATCTCGGTCGTCGCGACGTGGATGCCGAAGGCGCCCAGAGCCATTGCGACGGACGTGGGCCCGCAGTTCCCCGCCTCGTACGCAGAGCCATCCAACTGCGACCGATAGGGCGCCGGAAGCCGTGCGCCGATCTCCGTGGTGAAGCCCCGCTTCACGCTGGTCCGAGCCCCCGGCTTGATCGCACGCGGTGTACCCAGGTACCTGGCTGCGGCCCAGCCCTCGATCTCATCGTAGGCGACACGACGCCAGATCCTGTCGGCGGAGACCTCATCGAAGAGAGCGACGAAGTCGCCCCCCTCAGCAACCGCCACGATCGGCGCGTCTGGCCGCGGATCGCGGCGCAAGTTCACGCCATCGATACTGAGGACCTGAGCTTCGAGAGCGGGAACGGCGTTACCGGCTGCGTGGGCCGTACTCGCGAGGAGCAGGGCCACGATCGTGGCGATCGTCGCCCGCAACGCACCCGCCCCCATTCGGGACGCTCGCATGGCCGGCTCAGGCTACCAGGCAGGCGCGCGACTCGTCAAGCCTCTGAACTGGCCGGAGTGATGGACAGACAGGCGCGAGCGCCCCACGGGCGCGAACCGGCCGATCCCTCCCGCCTCACCTGGCCGGGTAGCGCATACGGGATTCGAACCCGTGATCTCCGCCTTGAGAGGGCGGCGTCCTAGGCCGCTAGACGAATGCGCCAGGCAAGTGGGCGATACTGGATTCGAACCAGTGACCTCCACGATGTCAACGTGGCGCTCTAACCAACTGAGCTAACCGCCCGGAGTCTCGCATTATATGAACGGCGTCCGGCGGCGGGCAAACGGCTAGACTGCCCCCGTGCACGTCATCGGCACGGCCGGTCACGTCGACCACGGGAAGTCCAGCCTCGTGCAGCGCCTGACGGGCATCGATCCAGATCGGCTCGATGAAGAGAAAGCGCGTGGCATGACGATCGACCTCGGCTTCGCCTGGATGAAGCTCCCTCGGAGCGGCGCGACCTCCATCGTTGATGTCCCCGGCCACGAACGCTTCATCAAGAACATGCTCGCCGGGGTCGGCGGGATCGATCTAGCCCTTCTGGTCATCGCGGCCGATGAAGGAGTCATGCCCCAGACAGTCGAACACGTCCAGATACTCGACCTGCTCCGTGTACGACGCGGTGTCGTAGCTCTGACCAAGGTCGATCTGGTCGATGCGGACTGGCGGGAACTCGTGCAATCTGAGGTCGGAGACTTCCTGGGTGCCACGGGCATCTCCGATGCACCCATCGTTCCGGTGTCGTCGCTCACCGGCGAAGGAATCGGGACGCTCTGTGAGGCGCTGGACGACGCGCTGACTCAGATCGCCGCGCGACCCGACTTCGGCCGCCCGCGCATCCCCATCGACCGGTCGTTCACGATGCCTGGCTTCGGCACCGTGATCACGGGTACGCTGGCTGGGGGATCGATCGAGGTCGGACAGGAACTGACGATCGTACCCGGCGGCGTTCGGGCGCGCGCGCGAGGCATCCAGGTACACCGAGAGAGAGTGAATCGCGCCCTACCGGGTCATCGCGTCGCGGTGAATCTCGCCGGAGTCACCCGCGAGGAGGCGCCGCGGGGTCTGATCGTGACCGTGCCAGGCTGGCTCGACTCGACTCTGGCCGCGGATGTCGATCTGCGCATCGTCCGAGAGGCGGCGCACCCACTCCAGCACGGGATGATGGTGACCTTCCACACTGGGGCGGCCGAGATTGAGGCTCGCGTTCTGCTGCTCGAGCGGGACAGTCTCGGTCCGGGCGAGAGAGGATGGGGCCAACTCCGGTTCAGCGAGCCCGCGGCCCTCGTGCGGGGCGATCTGTTCGTGATCCGTTCTCCGGATGCGACGCTCGGTGGCGGCGAGGTCGTCGATCCCCAGGCTCGGCGTCATCGCCGCCGCGAGCGCGATCTCGCTTCGGCTCTCACTGTTCTGCGCGAAGGCTCTCCCGCGGACACCATCCGGGCCGAGGTGGCCAGGAGGGGAAATCTGGAAGAGCGAGAGCTAATGAGCCGCACCGGTCTCGACCGGGCTGCGTTCGAATCTCTCGTCGAGCGACTGAGCCGCGACGGCGATCTGATTTCCCTGGGTGACGTGATCCTCTCGCCGGCGCGGTGGGATGAACTCACCGGCAGGGCGAAGGGCGACCTCGAGGCCTTTCACCACGAGCACCCCCTGCGACCAGGAATGGCCCGCGAAGTCCTCCGGACACGTGTGGGTCTCTCCTTGCGCGCGTTCGGGGCTGCCCTGGCCCGACTGGTCGGCGCGGGTATCATCGTCGACGACCGAGGAACCGTCAGCAGGCCGGGCTTCGCCCCGACGATCGACGGGGAGGCCGCGGATCGGGCGGCGCGCCTGGAGAGGGTGCTGATGGAGGCGGGACTCACTCCGCCCGGGTTCGGAGAGCTTCCCACCGATTGCGTACCCGACGCGGATCTGGCACATGCCCTCCACGCGCAGGGACGCATCGTGCTCGTGGCGGCCGACCTCGCGTTCGCCCGCAGCGCTTTCGACCGAGTTCGGAGCGCGATTGAGGAGCACCTGCGCGATCGCGGGACGATCACAGTGGCCGGGGCGCGCGATCTGCTGGGAACCAGTCGAAAGTACGCCCTTGCGATCCTCGAACACCTCGATCGGCAGCACGTGACGCGCCGCG
>VGOZ01000006.1 GCA_016875715.1 Chloroflexota bacterium
GGCATCTGGAGCACCGACCGGGAGACGACGCGCGGCGGCGCGAGCGCCCGCGCGTTTGACCTGGCGAAGGCGACCTTCGGCCGCTGGCACACGACCGAATTCCACTTGCCGCTCACGAACGGGCGCGTCTACACCGACGACGAGGTCTGGGAGAACTTCGCGCACTTCATCCGGCAGGTGGCGCCGGTCGCGGAGAACGAGAACGTGATGATCGGCATCCACCCCGACGATCCGCCCATCTCGCCACTCGGCGGCGTGCCGCGCATCTTCAGCACGTTCGAGGGATACAAAAGAGCGTTCGCGCTGGCCAACAGCCCCAACGTGGGGAGCTGTCTGTGCGTCGGCTGCTGGCTCGAGGGTGGCTCCGGCCAGTGGGGTACCGACGCGATCACCGCGATCCGCTATTTCGCGGCCGAGAACAAGCTGTTCAAGGTCCACTTCCGCAACGTCGACAAGCCCATGCCGCACTTCGTCGAGACGTTCGTCGACGATGGCTACCAGGATATGTACCTCGTGATGAAGGCGCTCCACGAATCGGGCTTCCGGGGCGTGGCGATCCCGGACCACGTGCCGCAGATGGGGGAAGATCCGCGTCTCGGCGCGGCCTACACGATCGGCTACATGCGGGCGATGCTGCGGCGCGCGGAGGAGGAGAGCGGCCGGACAGGGTAGCGCCGTTCGGCCAGTCCGCCTCGTCCAGGACGATCTCGGGGAAGTGATGATCTCGCGTCGCGCCGCCGGTGGTGGACCTGGCGCGTGATGCTCGGGCGCAGGATGGGGACGCCCTCAACCCGACCCTCTCCCAAAGAGGCGGGAGGGGGGGTCGGTCGATGAGGCTCCGTTCACGATACTCCCGAACCTGGGCGTGGGCCATCGCGATTAATCGTACGGCGGGCCGCCCACCGCCCCGACCGGGTCAGCCGATCGGAAGGGTCTTCGCCTTTGGTGTGGTCCGTGCCACCCTCGGCAGAGTGACCTCGGGCACGCCATCGGTGTAGACCGTTTCGGCATGGGCGAGGTCGGCGTCCTCGGGCAGCGCCACGAAGCGATGGAAGGAGCCGCAAGTGATCTCCATCCGGTGGAAGCTCTCCTCGGCGACCTCCTTCTCTTCCTTACGCATCCCCGCGAGCACTAGGCCGTCCGGCTCAACCGTGATGGTGATCTCCTCCTTCTTCATCCCCGGAAGCTCCACCTTCACGACGTAGTGTCCGTTCTTTTCGAACAGGTCGACGGGAGGAGCCCACGCCCCTGGACCGTTGCCCGGACGGTTCGGCCACATGGAGAACGGCCAGGTGAGGCCCCAATTTCTGGTCGGCTCCAGGAGGACATCGAACGGATCGAGCCACATACGCCGCGCCGGGGCCTTCGTCTTCTCAGTCATCCCGTTTACCTCCGGGTCGCCCACCTCTCCTCGCCCCGCGCTGGGGCGATCCCACTTCACACTACGCCCCGGCGTGGCGGGACGCATCGGTGACGCCCCCGATGGGCATGCCAGGCATAGACGCGGCGACCTAAAGTGACTGTGCTCGCTCTGACGGTCCGACGTCGCGCCGCCACGCGAATCGGCGAACAAGCCGTGGATGGAAGGAGGCGACGCCGTGCAGATCCGCAATCTGGGCCGGACCGGTCTGAAGGTTTCGGCCCTCTGCCTGGGTACGAACACCTTCGGGCGCACCTCTGACCAGGCCGCCTCGAACGCGGTGCTCGATGCTTTCGTCGAGGGCGGCGGCAACTTCATCGACACCGCCGATGTCTACACACGCGGCGAGTCCGAGATTGTCCTCGGCAACTGGATTTGCGAGAGGAACAACCGGCATTCCGTCGTCGTCGCCACCAAGGTGGGCCTGCCGATGGGGGACGCGCCGAACGAACGGGGACTCTCGCGACAGCACATCATGGACGGAGTCGAGGCGTCGCTCCGGCGGCTGCAGACCGATCACATCGATCTCTACCAGGCGCATCGCGACGATCGCGACACGAAGATGGAGGAGATGCTCCGCGCGTTCGACGATCTCGTCCGGCAAGGGAAGGTGCGCTACATCGGCGCCTCGAACTATGTCGCGTGGCGCCTCGCCGAAGCCCTCGGCGAGAGTAAGTACCACGACTGCGTCGCTTTCGAGTCGCTCCAGCCCCTCTACAACCTGTACTCGCGCGAGGAGTACGAACGGGATCTTGAAGATCTGTGCCGCGCGCGGGGCCTCGGCGTCATCACATACTCCTCGCTGGCAAGCGGGTTCCTGACCGGCAAGTACCGGCGCGGACAATCGATGCCCGCGTCGCACCGCGCGACCGGAGTCGAGCGCCAGTACTTCAACGAGCGGGGCTGGAAGATCCTGGACGCGATCGTCCGGGTCGGCGCCGCCCACGGTGCAACGCCGGCCCAGGTCTCCCTCGCCTGGATCATTCAGCGCCCGGGAATGACCGCGCCGATCGCCAGCGCGACCACCCCGGCGCAAGTAAAAGAGTTGCTCGACGCGACCGACCTTCACCTCGAGGCCGACGCGCTGGCAGAACTGGATCGGGACAGCGCCTGGCGCTGATCGGGCGACGGCTATCCACCGGGGGCGGGCGAAACAAGCTCCGGTGTGCCCAGTCCGCGCAGCCCTACCCGAGCAGACACCGGGACTGCGTGGATTCCTCTTGAGCGAACCGACACGCGGGGGGACTGTGGCGAGCGCCGCCTCGTACCGATCGACGGCGTCGAAGAGCCTCGTGCTAACCGTCGGCCTAGACGGTTCGGGCCAAGATCGTGCGGAAGATCCCGGCGCGGCCGCGCGTGCAGGAGGGAACGACGTACCCACGATCAGGCGATTGAACGCCGGATCGACTCGCTGCAGCCGGAAGCGTAGACAGGCGGCACGTGCGCGCGACGAGGGTGAGTCGCGATGAGCCCAAGGCGGTCACGCGCGCCGTCCGGGCTTGTGAGGCGCGGGTGGTGTGACGGCCTACACACCAGTGGGCCGCGGTCTGGATCAGGTTCTGTAGGTCATCGTCCGGCACCCGCAGGAATTCAGGATATCCTTCGTCGAGGTGTCGAGTTGAGCGCCGTGGTCTCGGAGGCTCCGCCGCCGCTGCATCCCGCCGGCGTGCGCGACCGAAGACCAGCCAGCACTCCCTATCGAGGCAGTCACGGTGCGGGGACCGCTTCTGCTTGACTTCTTGCCAGGCCCGACCGATAATGACGAGTAACTCGATCTCTTTAGTCAGGTAACGATTCAGGCAAGTGGCGCACGCGCTCCCCGCGTCGTTCGGGCGTAATTCCCGCTTCGTGTCGGTCGGCATTCCGCTGATCGTGGCGTTGGCGATTGCCACCTACGCGTTTGGGCGGGCCGGGGCGAGCATCATCGTCTGGTGGGGCGTGGGCCTCGCGCTGGGGGTGATCCTGCAGCGAAGCCGTTTCTGTTTCGCCGGGGCGTTCCGGGATCTGTTCCTGCTCCGCGACGGGCGCTTGCTTCGTGCGGCGATCACCGGCCTCCTCATCGCCACGCCGGGGTTCACCCTGCTGATGGCGCGGCTGGTGCCCGACCCTTCGTTCGGCGATCTGCCGTCCGGAGCGCACATTCTCCCGGTGGGCCTCCATCTCGTGGTCGGTGGAATCCTGTTCGGAATCGGGATGGTCGTGGCCGGCGGGTGTGTGTCGGGGACCCTGTTCCGGATCGGCGAGGGCTACGTCGGCTCGCTCGTCGCGCTGGGGGGCATTCTCGCCGGATTGAGCCTGGCCGCGCACAGCTGGAACTGGTGGTGGCAGGTACACATCGGCGCGATGCAGGCGCTCTGGTTCCCACGGCTCATCGGTTACGGGTGGTCGATCGTGCTGGTGATCGGCGTTCTCGCCCTGCTCTACCTGGCCGTGCTCTGGTGGGAGACACGCGACGCCCCGGACTTCCCGCCGATGTCGAGCCGTCCGGGCGCTCCAGCGATCACCTTCGGCGAGCATCTCACCGCGATCCAGCGACGGTTCCTGAGGCAGGCCTGGCCCTACGTGGTCGGCGGCATAGCACTGGCCATCCTCAACATCATGTCGTTCACCTACGACCACGCCCTGGGTGTCACCGGCGAACTCTCGGCCTGGGCGGAGCGGATCACCGGCCTGTTCGGGATGGGTGCGGGGACGCTCATCGGCACGGATCAGTTCGATGGGTGCAATCTCACGCTTGGTGACGAGGGGTTGCTGACCGCGACGCTCGCGCTCGATCTCGGTCTGATCGTTGGATCCTTTGGCGCGGCGCAGGCATCGGGCGAGTTTCGCATCCGGGTGCCGCGGCACCGTTCACGCTACGTACAGGCGATCGGCGGGGGCGTGTTGATGGGGTACGGCGCGGGCATCGCGATCGGGTGCACGATCGGCGCGTTCTTCTCGGCCGTGCCGTCACTCGCGGTCAGCGGCTGGGTCTTCGCCGCGGCGCTAGCGGTCGGGGCGTGGATCGGCACCATCGTGATCCGTCGGCTGCCCTGAACGAATCGAAGGAAGGAGAGCCACGGTGAAACTGGACGTACGCGGCGAGATGTGTCCCTACCCGGCAATGAAGGCGAAAGAGGCGCTCGCGAAACTGAAGACCGGAGCGCTCACGGTCCTGACCGACCACGCCCCGGCGCTTTCGACGGTGCCGTGGGAGGGGGCCAAGGCCGGTTACGACGCGGAGATCGTCGAGGCCGGGCGAGGCGAATGGCGCATCACCCTCACGCGTCACGAAGGGGTTCTGGATCGCGCGGCCGCGCTCGAGAAGATCTCGGCGCAGCTCAGGGATCTCGGGCATGGCTGAAGCACCCGACATCTGGCGAACGATTACGAGAGAAGCGAAGGAGCACAGGATGCCCATGAATCGACGTTCATTCCTGGCGATGACCGGAGCGGCGTCGCTCGCGGCGTCGTGCGCGCCGGCGGCACCCACCGTGGCCCCGCCGGCGGCCGCACCCGCGGCATCGGGCGCGCGGAAGGATCAGTACGCGAAGCCGGAAATGCTCGCCGAGACCGCCTGGCTCGCCGATCACCTGAAGGACGCGGACATCCGCATTATCGACATGCGCACGGCCGAGAAGTACAACGCGAGCCATCTACCGGGAGCCGTCCGGTACGACACCGCGAAGCTGAAGGACGCCGCCGAGAAGCTGTACGTCGTGAAGCCGGAGACTTTCGCCAAGGATATGACCGATCTTGGCGTGGGACCGACCACCAAGGTGATCGCCTACGACGATAACGGAGGACTGGGCCCGGCGCGCCTGTGGTGGGTGCTCGACTACTACGGGCACACGAATGCCCAGATCCTCAATGGCGGCTGGAACAAGTGGGCGAAGGAGAGTCGACCCACGAGCAACGAGCCAACGACCGTCTCCGGCGCCGGCTTCAAGGCGACGATCAACCCTGGCGTCATCTGCGCGCTCGACGTCGTCGAGAAGGCAAGCGCCGACACCAGTTATGTCATCGTCGACGCGCGCTCCGAGGGCGAATACAACGGCACCGACGTGCGCGCCGCGCGGGGTGGACACGTCCCCAACGCGGTCAACATCGACTGGCAGAAAAACGTCACCAACGACGACGTAAGGGCCTGGAAGAGCGCCGCTGAATTGAACCAGATGTACGAGGCGGCCGGCGTCACTCGCGACAAGAACGTCATCACCTACTGCCAGACGGCGGTGCGCGCCGCGCACACGCTCTTCACCCTCCGGCTGCTCGGGTACAAGCAGGTTCAGAACTACGACGGCTCCTGGGCAGAGTGGGGGAACAACCCGAACACCCAGATCAAGAAGTAGGGATCGCGGCGGGTGCGGGAGGGGCCGGCCTCCCGCACCCGCCAGGGCCTACGATCCGGTACATGCGCATCGGGATTGTGGGTAAGCGGGGCGCTGCATTCATTCCCGGGCTTCGCAGCTGCGGCGGCGTCACGATCGCCGCGGTGTGCGAACGAGACCCAGTGGCGGGCGCGCGGATCGGGCAGAGGTTCGGGATCGACGGCCCCTGCCTGACCGAGTTCGAGTCCTTCCTGGGTCTGGGACTCGACGCGGTCGTCGTCGGCACGCCGATGCAGGATCACGCGACGCAGGCGATCTCCGCGCTGGATCGCGGCGTCCACGTCCTGTCCGAGGTCACGGCCGCGACGAGCATCGAGGAATGCCGTGCGCTGGTCGCCGCGGCGCGCCGGAGCAGCGCCACGTACATGATGTCCGAGAACTACTGCTTCTCCCGTACCGCCCAATTGGTCGAAAGGCTGGCTCGACGCGGCATGTTCGGAGAAGTCACCTTCGTTGAGGGAGCCTACATTCACGATTGTCACCTCGTGCAGTACGGCGAGGACGGCACACCGACATGGCGCACGGTCTGGCAGGTCGGCCACCGCGGCATCACGTACGGCACCCACTCGGTGGGGCCGGCGCTCACCTGGATGGACGATCGCGTCGCGACGGTCAGCTGCCTCGGCTCGGGCGTCCATTCCGATCCGCGCCACGTTCAGGACGATGTCACCGCAATGCTCGGCCAGACCGCCCGCGGCCGGCTTATCGAGATCCGCCTGGATATGCAGTCCGCGCGGCCGCACAATATGGCCGACTTCGCCCTCCAGGGCACGCGAGGCGCCTTCTTGAATCCTCGAAGGAGCGGAGAGGAACCGCTCGTCTGGCTGATGGACCGATCTCCGCGGCGCGATGAATGGGAGCCGCTCGAGGCGTACGCGGCGGAGTTCCTCCCCGAAGAGTGGCGTCGGTTCGGCGGGGAAGCGATCAGTTCCGGCCACGGCGGCGCCGATTACTTCGCGGCGCGGGCTTTCGTCCGCGCCGCGCGGGGTGAGATCGCCAACCCGATCGACATCGATCGGGCTATGGACTTCACCCTTCCCGGGCTGACCTCCGAAGAGTCCATCTTCCGAGGTGGAGCGCCCGTCGCAGTGCCCGACTCACGCCGATGGTAGACCCGCCTCCGCAACTGCACATGCTTCGCGCGCTGAACCGACTCCCGGAAGTACCGTCGCCTCCCGACGGATACGCCGTGCGGGCGCTGCACGGCGACGATTGCGAGCGATGGATGTCGCTGATGAACGCGAACGGCGAACTCGGCGCATGGACCGCCGAACGCGCGGAGCGCAGCTTCGCGCGAGGGAGGATCGCGCTCGAGGCGAGCGTGCTGGTGCTCTGGGAGGAACGAGTCGTGGCGACCGCGCAACTCACGCTGCACGCGGATGACGACTATGCGCCGATCCCGGAACTCGGCTGGGTGGCCGTCGACCCGGCACACCGCGGCCGTGGCCTCGGCGGACTCGTCTGCGCGGAGGTGCTGGCGCGGGCAAGGGCATTCGTCTACCGCACGATCTTTCTGCGGACAGACGATCATCGACTCCCCGCGATCGCGATCTACCTCCGCCTCGGTTTCGCGCCGTGGCACCGCGACGACCCGAGCGCGGCGCATCGCTGGCACGCCATCCTGCGCCAGATCGAGGCTCGGCAATGAGGCCCGCCATTCGCTGCCGGCGAATCCTCCCAGCACGCGTGCGCACGAACCTAAGATTGGGAGCACCATGTCCCTCGTGCGTCTGGATGCGACCGCACTCCGGGCGGACTTTCCGATTCTCGAGCAGACCGTCCATGGCCATCGCCTGGTGTACCTGGACAGCGCCGCGACCTCGCAAAAGCCGGTGTCGGTGATCGATGCGATCTCGCGTTTCTATCGGGAGATCAACGCCAACGTGCACCGCGGCGTGCACACCCTCGGCGACCGCGCCACCGATGCATACGAAGGCGCGCGAGAACGAGTGGCTCGCTTCATCGGTGCGCCCACTCGTCGGTCGGTCATCTTCACACGGAACACCACCGAGGCCATCAACCTCTTCGCCCGCACGTGGGGCCGCGCCCACCTGCGGCCTGGCGATGAGATTGTCACGACCGAACTGGAGCACCACTCCAATCTCGTGCCCTGGCAGATGTGCGCCGCGGCAACCGGTGCAGTGCTACGGGTCGTCCCCGTGGGCGAAGACGGCGTGCTCGACCTCGATCGGCTTTGTGAGGCGATCGGCGCTCGGACAAAGCTCGTCGCCGTCACACACTGCTCGAACGTGACCGGGGCGATCCACGATCTGGAGCGGGTGGTGCACCACGCCCACGATCGAGGCGCGCTCGTGCTCGCGGACACGGCGCAGTCGGCGCCCCACTTGC
The DNA here is from genome assembly GCA_016875715.1 of Chloroflexota bacterium. Lineage (GTDB taxonomy): Bacteria > Chloroflexota > UBA6077 > FW602-bin22 > FW602-bin22 > VGOZ01. The sequence goes on from VGOZ01000006.1 coordinate 8,140, forward strand.
CGCTGGATGTGGCGAAACTCGGCGTCGACGTCGTGGCATTCTCGGCGCACAAGATGTGCGGCCCCACCGGAATCGGCGTGCTCTGGGCCAGGCCGGAGATCCTCGCCGATGCGCCACCCTTCCTGGGCGGCGGTTCGATGATCCACGAGGTCTGGCCGGACCGATCGACTTGGGCGGAGATCCCGGCCCGCCTTGAGGCCGGGACGCCAAACATCGCCGACGCGGTCGCGTTCGTGGCGGCGCTCGATTATCTCGAGGGGACGGGTCGCGCGGCGATCCGCGCGCACGAACGGGCGCTCGTGGCCGAGACGATGGCGCGACTCGTCGCGCTGCCGTGGGTCCGAGTGTATGGGCCTGCGGACCCGACCGATCGCTCCGGCGTCGTCGCCTTCAACGTGTTCGCCGATCCGCGTGATGCGGAGAGCCTCATCCACCCGCACGATGTCGGGACGCTGCTCGATGCGCGGGGCATCGCGATCCGCGTCGGGAATCACTGCTGCCAGCCGCTCATGCGCCGACTCGACGTGCCCGCCACCGCGCGGGCGAGCTTCTATTTGTACAACGACGAGAGCGACGTAGACGCGCTGATTGATGGGCTCCACGCGGCGCGAAAGACGTTCTTGCGGTGAGCGACGGCGCGCTGGACCAGATCGACGACCTCTACCGCGAGGTCGTTCTGGAACACGCCCGGGAGCGGTCCAACCGGCGCCAGATTGCCGACGCGACCCACACGGGTGAGGGGTGGAATCATCTCTGCGGCGATGAGATCCGGCTCTCGCTTCGGATCGTCGACGATGTCGTCACCGACGTCGCGGTGGGTGGGCGGGGTTGCGCGATCAGCCAGGCGTCGAGCTCGATGATGGCGGACCTCATCCGCGGGCGCTCGCTTGCGGAGGTCCAGCGATCGGGCGAGGCGTTTCGGCGGATGATCAGCGGCGATGGCGTGGCCGATGACGCGACCCTGGGCGACGCGATCGCGCTTCGGGCGGTCCGGAAGTACCCGCGACGCGTGGGGTGCGCGACGCTGGCATGGACAACGCTGGCGCAGACGCTGAGCAGCACTCCGGAGGACGGAGAACCGGCGCGGTAGCCGGCCTTGCCCCCGCCTCCAGACGGGCCCGTGGCGACGATTCCGGTCGTGCCGCCGGATGCCGGCAATCATTGACATCTCGGAGGTACTCCACGATCATCGCGTCAACGGGCTTATTCAATGGATATCGAAAAATTGCACATGGACGACGCAAGTCGGAGACGGGCGCGGGTGGTATGGACGCCGGCGTACGAACTCGTCGTCAGCCTCGACGCCGTCTGCCATCCCAGGCTCCACCGCGACTTCGATTTCGAACCGAGCCTCGGCAGGCGCGCCCGACAGGCTCTGGGCCCGGAGATTCACGATGAGGCGCTGCGCGCGGCCGACCGGATCGAGCAATTCGAGGGAGGATGGCTCCTGACTCTGGTCGACGCCTGTCCCGGCGACGGCAGCGCGGATAGCTTCCTGGCCTGGCTGGCGAGCGCGCCGGTGGGCGAACTCTACGAACACCTGGCACGGGCCGCGCCCGACAATGGCGAGCCGCTGCCGCGCGATCTGGGCGCGGTGCGCGCGTCGTGGCTGCGCTGGCTGCGGCCGTGGAACGAAGGCTACTTCCACCACCTCGACCCCACCCTGCTGGATTTGCTGGCCGCCCGCGCGGAAGACGCGCGTCAGGCTGCGGAGGCGCTCGGCGTCGACGCCCTCATCGATCGCTTCGCTACTGGCCTCACGTTCGAACCGGGAACGTTCGACGTGGTGGGCGCGCGGCTTGTCCCGCAGGTGCATATGGCCCCGTTCCACCTGGTCGAGCGGGAGCACGGCGAGATCGTAATCCTGTACGCGATCGACCTGCCGACGGGGTCATCGGACGACCCACCGCGCTCACTCATTCGCCTGCTCCGTGCCTTGAACGATCCGAGTCGGCTCCGCATCCTGCGCATCCTGAGCGAAGGGCCACGGAACCTCGGCGACCTCGCGCGGGAGACCGGTCTTGCGCTCAGCACGGTTCACCACCACGTGCTCGCGGTGAGGGTCGCCGGCCTCTTGCGGAATCACGCCGATGGGAGCTCGCTCAAGCGGTACAGCCTGCGCGGCGAAGCGATCGATCGGGTCACGGAGATGCTGCGCGAGTACCTCAGTCGGCCGATCGGGCCGATCGACGGGGCAGGAGCAGCAAAGAATCTCACAGAAGCGCGCGATCGTGTGTCTCAGAAGAGAAGCACACGGAGAGGAGGACGACGATGAACGACACCTGGTACCACCTGGCCCACGAGGCAACACGCCGCTCGTCGGAGATCCTCCGAGCGGCGGCGGTCGCTCGCGCGGCGCGCGAGCCTGGCGCGCCCGGTCTGCGTGCGACGCTCGCCGACGCGTTCGTGGCTCTGGCGGCGCGCCTCGACGCCCGGTGCGGGTCATCTGCCGCGAGACCTCCCGTGGCACGATACGCGTGACGACGATAAGGGTTGCCCCGATTGTCACGGGGCAACCCCTTCGTTATGGTGACTCCCGGTGTTCCGAGTCCTTCTTTTCGTCTGTGGTCTTTTGCTCTTCGGTTGCGAGGCACCCGAACTCCTGCCAATAGGAGGCCCCCGCCCGAAGGCGACCGTTCCCACGAACCTGACCGCCGGCGCGGCCCGAGGGGATGGGGAGACCTACTACGTTTCGACCAACGGCGATGACAATGCCTCCGGCCTCGCCCCGGACGCGGCGTGGGGATCGCTCGATCGGATCAACGGCACGACCTTCGGCCCGGGCGACCGTATCCTTCTGGAAGGAGGAGCAACGTTCCGCGGCAACCTGGAGATCGTGCCCGAGCGTTTTCGTGGGACTGCTGATCGGCCCATCTTGATCGGGTCGTCGGACGGCCGCCCGGTCGAGATCGTGAGCGACGCCAGGCCGGCGGTGCAGATCGAGAGCGTCTCCGGTCTGACGATCGAGCGGTTGCGACTGATTGGGAACGCTCCGTCCTGCGACGGATCTGGCTTCGACGGCGCCCACGGGATCAACCTCCTGTACGAGCGGGGGCAACGCTACGCCGCGATCACCCTGAGTCAGATCGACATCAGCGGCTACTGCGTCGGTGTCGTGGCGCGGATTGCGCGACCCTCTCGCCTCGACGGCCTCCACCTGACCGAAGTGCGCGCGACTGACAATCGTGCCGCGGGCATCGTCCTTCTGGGCGATGAACCCGATCCAGATGGCTCGCTCCACCTGGTCGATGTGCGGATCGTGGGCGGCCGTGCGGCGGGAAGTCCCGGCGTACCGCGCGCCGAATCGGGCGCGAAATTCAGCGGCAGCGGCGTCTTCATCGCGATGGCCCAGGGCGTGCGCGTCGAGCGCATCACGGTTGCGGACAACGGCGGACAGAACAGTTGCATCGATGCGGGCGTCAGCGGCGGCGGCACGAGCGGCATCGCGATCGACGGTATCGACATCGAGATCCGCGGCGCAGAAGTGATCGGCCAGCGGGTCGCGCCCGACTGCCCGTGGCAGGGCGGCGGCATCACCGTCAGCGGTCGGACGCTGGTCGTCGAGCGCAACTACACCCATCGGAACGATGGACCGGGTATCACGATCGACAACGCCGAATCGGGTCGCCGCGCGACAGTGCAGCGCAACGTCAGCCTGAACGACGCGCGTCGCTCCAGTTCGGATGGGGGCATCCGGCTCGGCGGCGGCCAGGGCGACTACCAGATCCACCACAACACGGTATTCGTGGCGCGGGGACCGGCCCTCGTTGCTCAGGGCGAGGCGAGCGCGGGTATCCCGCGCGAGGTGTCGGTCCGGAACAATCTGTTCGGCGTCGGCGAGGGCCCCCTGCTGCTGGTCGATCCCACCTCGATCGAAGCCCCCGTGTTCCACGGCAACCACTACTTCGACGCGACCGATCGCTACCTGATCGCGTGGGGGCACGAAGGATTCGAGGGAATCGCCCGGTTCGTGGAGGGCGCAGATCAGGAACGTTTCGGCGGGCAGATCCTGGCCGAGACGGGAAATCCGCACCTGTGCGGTACGCAGATCGTCTCCTTCGCCGATCCGGATATCTCGGCGATAGCCGTGGCGGTTCGCCCCGGGCCCGGCTCGCCACTCCGCGATACGGGGATCAATCTCGCGTCGGTCCAGGGGGCACGCCTGGCGCCCACCGACTTCTCGGGCACGACGGTGCCGGCGGGACGAGGACCGGATCGCGGCGCGATCGAACACCCCGGCGGTCTGGATGGTTGCTGAATCGCCGAGTCCCTTACGGCTTCTCGTTCGCGACGGCGCGGGCGAACCATGCCGCCTCACCGAGGTACGCCGCGGGATCGAGGAGACCGGCAATCGCGGCCTCGTCCAGCACGGCGCGGACGCGGGTGTCAGCAGCGAGGGCGTCAGCGAACCGCTGGCCGGTAGCGTGCGCGTGCATCGCCACCTCATACACCACTTCGTGCGCTTCCTGGCGGCCGAGGTGCTCCGCCAGACGCAACATGACCGCCTCGGACAGAATGGAGCCGCCGGTGAGGTCTAGGTTGCGTCGCATCCGTTCGGGATAGACGACCAGGCCATCGAGAACGCGGCCGGTGTAATGGAGCGCGGCAGCGGTGAGATGGAACAGGCGGGGAAGCCACTCCCACTCGGCCTGCCAGGCGCCCATATCCCGCTCGTGCTCCACCACCATACCGTGCAGCGCGGTGGTCACCTCGCTTCGCGTGAGGCGGGAGAGTCCGTCGATCAACTCGCAGATCATCGGGTTCCGCTTGTGCGGCATGGTCGAAGAACCGACCTTCCCCTCGTTCCAAGGCTCCTCGACCTCGGCGACCTCGGTCTTCTGAAGGAGGATCACCTCGCGGGCGATCTTGCCGCAGGTAGCGCCGTAGAGGCCGAGACAGAACGCCATCTCGGCCAGCCCGTCCCGCGCCGTATGCCAGGCGATGGGCGGGCGGCCGAGGCCGAGGATCGCGCAGTACCGAGCATGGACCTCGCGTGCGTGGGGACCGAAGCCCGCCAGCGTGCCGACGGCTCCGGCGAGCTGGCCGACGAAAACGCGCGGAAGCGATACCGCGAGTCGCGCTTCGTGACGCCGCCACTCCGCGAGCCAGATAGCGACCTTGAATCCGAAGGTGATGGGCAGGGCATGCTGCCCGTGCGTGCGCCCGGCCATGGGTGTATCGGCGTGAGCCGCGGCGAGGCGAGCGAGCGTCGTATCGATGCGCGCGGCGCTCGCACGGATAACCATGGTGGCGCGGACAACCTGGAGGATCGCGCCGGTATCCATGATGTCCTGCGTGGTGGCGCCCCAGTGGACGAAGCGGCCGGCGCCCGGGAACTCACTATCCGCAACGCGGGAGAGTTCGCGCACCATCGGCACGATCGGGTGGAAGGTGCGGTCGATGCCGGATCGCACCGCGTCGAAGTCAATGCGATCCGCTCGAGCCGCCCGCCGGATCGCCGTGGCGGCCTCCGGCGGCACCATGCCCACCGCCGCCTCGGCTTCCGCCAGCGCGGCCTCGGCATCGAGCCAACCCTGGAGCATCGCCCGATCGGAGAAGAGTTCGCGCATCTCCGCGGTCGAGTACTGGTCTCCGAAGAAGAGCGAGTCGACGATGTGGCTGGATGACATCATGTGACCGCGATCGGCGGCGTTCTGCTCTCGGCGTGCTCGCGAGCGGGAACGTCGATCCAGAACGTGGAGCCCTCGCCAACTGCGCTGCGCACGCCCACTGTGCCCCCATGCGCCTGGGCGACGTGCTTCACGATCGCCAGGCCAAGCCCCGTGCCGCTGGAGGACCGAGAGCGATCGGCCTTGTAGAAACGCTCCCAGATCCGAGGGAGGTCCGCCGCGGCGATGCCGCATCCCGAATCCTCGACAGAGAATCGGATCATCGATGGTTTCTCTCCCGACGCGCTTGCCGCGGAGACCACGACGCGGCCCCCGGGCTCGGTGAACTTGAGTGCATTGTGGATGAGATTGACGAGCGCTCCCTCAAGGCGCGTGGTGTCGACACGCACCTCTGGCAGGTTGGGAGTCGGCGCGACACGGAGGTCGATCCCGGCGCGCACGGCTTGCTGCGCGAGCCGGTGGACGGCGCTCGCCACGAGCGATTCGGGCGGCCGCGGGGCAAAGACCATCTGCGCGCGTCCCGACTCGATCCGGGCGAGATCGAGGATCTCCTGCACCATCTGGGCGAGTTGGTCGACTTCGACGTGCATCCGCGCCAGGAAGTCGCGAGCTGCGGTCGGGTCCTCGAAAGCGCCTTCCTCCAGCGTCTCGACCAGCGCTTTCAACGAGGCGATCGGCGTCTTCAGTTCGTGGGAGACATTGGTGGCGAAGTCGCGTCGGATCGTCTCGGCGCGACGCACATCCGTGATGTCGCGGACGATGAGAAGGGCCGACCCTCCCCCAGTCATCGGTGCGGCGGAGATCATCAACTCGCGGCCGCTCGAACTGAGGCGCACCGGCTCGGCGCGCCCGATGCGCTGTACCGCGGCCTGGCGCACCACTTCAAACACCTCGTGATCGTGCACGACCTCGATCAGGTACTGCCCGGGCGCGGGCGTAGCATCGAGGAGCGAGGCGGCGGCCCGGTTCATCAGGATCACCTCTAGGTGCAAACCGACCACGATGACCCCGTCGTCCATCACCATGAGGATCGCTTGAAGGCGGTCGCGATCGACCTGAAGCGCGGCGATCTGCCGCGCCGAGCGCTCCATCGAATCGTGGAGTGCTGACGCCAGATCGCTGACCTCGCGATCGGACCCCTCGAGATGGATCGCCCGCCCCTCCGCCCGTCCGAACGCCCGTGCGATCGCAGCGAGACGGTCGATCTCAGTCGCGGTTCGCCGCCCATAGCGCCAGATCGCGCCGCCTCCGACGATGGCGGCACCGAGCGCGATCACGACGGCGGCGCCGGCACCTGCTTCCGGGTAGGCGCGCCCGAGGAGGATTGCCAGGATCGTGCCGGCAGCGATCGCGATCGCCGTCGCCGCGGCCAGACGCGACGCCAGGGCGAACCGAATCCCGACCTGTCGTGCCACGTCAGTCGACCATGCGGTAGCCAACGCCCCGAATCGTCTGAATGATGCGCGGCGCACCCGGTGTCTGCTCAATGTGCTCGCGAATCCAGCGGACATGGACGTCCACAGTGCGAGTATCCCCGGTATAGGGGTAGCCCCACACGCGTTCGAGCAGTTGCTCCCGAGTGAAGACCTGTCCCCGGTTGGTGGCGAGGAACAGGAGCAGCGCGAATTCCTTCGGTTTGAAGTGGACGGGGACTCCATCCCGGCGCACGGTCCGCGTGCGAGGATCGATCTCGATCGGACCGACGACCACCAGTTGCTCGGGTTGTGGTGCGAGCTTCTCGGCGGTCGCCCCCACGCGAGCGCTGCGACGCACCTGCGCTTTCACGCGGGCGAGCAACTCCCGCATACTGAACGGCTTGGTGATGTAGTCGTCGGCGCCGATCTCCAGGCCGACCACTTTGTCAATCTCCGCGTCGCGCGCGGTCAGGAGCAGAATCGGCGCTGGTGAGAACCTGCGGATCGCGCGACACGCCTCAAGGCCATCCATGCGTGGCAGCATGACGTCGAGGACGATGACATCCGGTCGATGCGCGCGTGCCTGGTCTACCGCGGCAACCCCATCCCGCGCGACAAGGACATCGTGCCCGTCGCGGCGGAGGTTGTAGTCGAGCGTGGCGATCAGCGTCGGCTCGTCGTCCACGATGAGGACACGCGCCATCTACATATCATAGGCAGCCAACAGCTTCGCGCCATTCGCACGAGGGAACCGCCGGCGTGCGGCGTGCGTCCGATGGATCTGTGCTGTCTTTCATGGGCAGCGCGATCGGGTGCGACGCGGCGAACAGTCCGGCTATGACGGTCGTTGGCCGACGACGCTGAGCGCGTCGCACCGTCCGCACTCGCGTGTGCGGCGCAAGTGAAGGCGGCGATGCGAGCCGGTCAGAGGGCTCCAGAACCGTCTCACCCCGGTGAGCAGCGCGCACCTTAACCGTGGATTCACCAGACGTTAAACGGTCGTTTACAACCGCTGACTAGCCTTTGCGCGACTCCGGAGAGAGATGGAACGCGCGAGTTTTCGAGCCGCGTCCCGGCGGCGATTCCTGACGGTTCTGTGTTTCGGTGCGGCGGGCGCCGCCTTGGCCGCGTGCGCAGCACCGACGCCGACGGCAACTCCCGCGAAACAACACGCGGCACCGGTCGTTCCGCCGGCACCAGCGGCACCAGGGGCCCGCCCCACGGGGGTTGGCCTCATCACTGCGAAGTACCAGGGCGAGGCGGCGGTGCTCGATGGTGCCGGCGCGACGTTCCCGGCTGTTCTGTATTCGAAGTGGTACGACGAGTACTTCAAGCTCACGGGCGTGAAGGTCAACTACCAGTCGATTGGCTCGGGTGGCGGCATCAAAGGTATCTCCGATCAGACGGTGGACTTCGGCGCCACCGACGGGCCGATGACCGACGAGCAGATGAAAGCGGCCAGGGGCGGCGAGATCTTGCACATACCTATGGCGCTCGGCGCAGTGGTTCCCACCTACAACATCCCCGAACTCAAGACACCGATGAAGCTCACTTCAGACACCCTGGCAGGGATCTTTCTGGGTGACATCACCATGTGGAACGATGCGAGGCTCGTGGCCGACAACCCGGATCTCGCCGCTGTCAACAAGGACATCACGACCGTCCACCGCTCCGACGGTTCGGGGACGACCTTCGTCTTCGTCGACTACCTCAGTGCGGTGAGCAAGACCTGGAAGGACAGGATCGGCGTTGCCACCTCGGTGAACTGGCCCCATGGCCTTGGCGCGAAAGGGAACGAGGGCGTGGCAGGCGAGGTGAAGAGCAATCTCTACTCGATCGGCTACGTCGAGTACGTCTACGCGGCGAAGAACAGACTGGGATTCGCCTGGATGCAGAACCAGTCCGGCGCCTTCATCGAGCCGACGCTGGAGTCGGTCAGTGCGGCCGCGGCCGGTGCAGCGGCGAACATCGCGCCCGACCTGCGCGCCTCGATCGTCAACGCGCCCGGTCCGCGTGCCTACCCGATCTCCGGGTTCACCTGGTTGCTCGCGTACCGAACGATGAAGGACCTCGCCAGGGCTCAGGCGCTCACCAGGGTAATGTGGTGGTCGATCCACGATGGCCAGAAGTTCGCCGGCGATCTCGGTTACGTGCCGATCCCGGATCCTATCGTCGAGAAGGCAGCCGACAAGATTCTGTCCATCCACGTGAACGATAGGCGGGCGTTCCCGCACTCGTGAGGTCCGATTCTCACCCCTCGCTCTTAGAGGACGCGGCCAGCGGCAGCGCCCTCTCGCGCAACTCCGACCTGCTCTTCAGCCGGGGAACCGCGGTCATCGCCGGCGGCTCCATCGTGCTGCTGGTGGGGCTGGCGGTTCTCCTGATCCACGACTCTCTCCCGTCGCTTTCCCGTTACGGTCCGAACTTCTTCGTCACGACGAAGTGGGATCCAGTCTTCGAAGAGTTCGGGGCCGCGCACTACGCCTACGGGACGCTCGTGACCTCGATCCTGGCACTCATCCTGGCGACCCCGGTTGGGATCGCGACCGCGCTCTTTGTCGCCGAATATGCACCACGCTGGCTCGGCGACCCGATCGGATTTGTCATCGAACTGCTCGCGGTCATTCCCAGCGTCATCTTCGGTCTATGGGCCTTCTTCATCCTCACGCCGATAGTGCGGTTCACAATCGAGCCAGCGCTCAAGGCAGCAATTGGGCCGCTCCCTGTGATCGGCGGGCTGTTCGTCGGGCCGACGATCGGGCGGGACTACTTCACGGCCGGCGTCATTCTCGCGATCATGATCCTACCGACGATCATGTCGATCTCGCGTGAGATCTTCCGCGCGGTGCCGGACACCCAGCGGGAAGGCATGCTCGCGCTCGGGGCGACGCGCTGGGAGATGATCTCCAACGCCGTCCTGCCGTACGCGCGCGGCGGACTCGCCGGTGCGATGGGTCTGGGCCTGGCCCGGGCGATGGGTGAGACGATGGCCGTGACGATGGTGATCGGCAACAGTTCCTCGGCGATCAGTGCCTCGCTTCTCACGCCCGGTTACACGATGGCGAGCGCGATCGCGAATCAGTTCACCGAGGCTGATAAGGAGATCTACTTCGCGGCGATCGTACAGGTCGCGCTGATGCTCCTGGTGGTGGCGACCATCGTGAATCTCCTCTCGCGCGTTCTGGTCGCGCGCATCACCTCGAAGTTTTCGGACGCGGCGTGAGCGCGGCGTCGGACGCGCGCCCCGCCCTCTCGCTCCACCGGACTCAACCCGGCGAACTCGGCCGACGGATCGTCGATGGCATCGCCACGACACTGATCGTCGGATCGGCTGTGCTCGGTGTAGCGATTCTGGCCGTGATACTCGGGTACGTCGTGATAAAAGGCCTGCCCGCCTGGAACATCCCGTTCTTCACGGAGCGGCCATTGCCGTACGGGGAGGTTGGCGGGGGCGTTCTGCCGGCCATAGCCGGAACCATGGTCATGCTCATCCTGGCCGCCGCGATCGCGATCCCGGCGGGCCTTGCCACCGCGATCTATCTGTCGGAGTTCGGGCGCGGGACATTTCCCCGAGCGGTCCGCTTCGTGCTCGACGTGCTGGCCGGAATGCCCTCGATCGTCGTCGGCGTATTCGTTTGGGCGCTTCTGGTGCGACAGGTAATCGGCACCTTCTCCGCGCTGGCCGGCGCGGTCGCGCTCGCGATCATCATGATTCCGATCGTCACCCGGACGGTCGAGGAGATCCTGCGACTTGTCCCAAACCACCTGCGTGAGGCCTCGCTCGCACTCGGCGCGCCGTACTGGCGGACGGTGCTCTTCGTCATCTTGCCGACGGCTCGCGCGGGCGTCATCACGGGGGTCATGCTCTCGCTGGCGCGCGCCGGTGGTGAGACCGCGCCGCTGCTGCTGACGGCGCTGGGCAATCAGTTCCTGAGCTTCGACCTGCTGCGCCCGATGGCATCGCTGCCGGTGCAGATCTATTCCTACGCGGTTGCTCCCTTCGATGACTGGCACACCAAGGCCTGGGGGAGCGCGCTGATCCTCATTCTCGTCATCGGTACCCTGAGCCTTCTGACGCGGCTGGCGACGCGCGGCGCGCGGATGTACTGAGTCTTTCCAGGAGTAGGCTGTGCAAGCGACCAACCCTCTCCCCGAGATCGTGGTCCAGCGCGTGGAGCCGGCACTGCGTGTCGAGAATCTCACCGCCTGGTACACGGGGACCCGGCCAGCGATCGGTGGCGTGACGATGGATATCGCCCGCCACAAGGTGACGGCGATCATCGGCCCATCCGGATGTGGGAAGTCGACCGCGATACGCTGCCTCAACCGGATGCATGAGGTCATCCGCGGCGCACGGGTCGAGGGGCACGTGTACCTGCATGGCGAGGACATTTACGATCCCCGGGTCGATCCTGTCCGAGTCCGCAGCCGCATCGGCATGGTGTTTCAGAAGCCCAATCCGTTTCCGATGATGTCGATCTACGACAACGTGATCGCTGGCCTTCGACTGACGGGGCAGGCACGCAACGGCTCGCGCGCTGATGGACTCGTGCAGGGCGCCCTCGAGGCGGTGGGCCTCTGGGGTGAAGTGCGGGACAAACTGCGCCAATCGGGTGCCTCGCTGTCCGGCGGCCAGCAACAGCGCCTGTGCATCGCGCGGACCCTCGCGGTCGAGCCAGAGGTGATCCTGATGGACGAGCCATGTTCCGCGCTCGACCCCATCGCCACCTATCGGATCGAAGAACTGATCCGGGAACTCAAGCAGCGCTACACGATCGCGATCGTCACCCACAACATGCAGCAGGCTTCGCGGGTATCCGACTTCACCGCGTTCTTCCTCGCCGGTGAGGAGCGGATCGGCCGCTTGATCGAGTTCGGCGAGACCGAGGCGGTATTCACCAATCCGCGTGACAAGCGCACCGAGGACTACATCACCGGGCGGTTCGGCTGATGCCAAACCGCGAGAGTTTCCGGCGAGATCTCAAGGCTCTCCACGACGAGGTCTTGATCCTGGGCAGCATGGTCGACAAGGCCACCGAGAAGGCGGTGGACGGCCTCCGACGACTGGACTTCGGCCTCGCGCAGGAGGTGATCGATCACGACCGGGTGATCAACGATCGCCGATATAGCATCGAGAACACAGCAATCCGGCTCATCGCCACCCAGCAACCGATCGCGTCCGACCTGCGCTCGATCGTGGCCGTCCTCTACAGCATCGTGGATCTCGAGCGAATCGGCGACTACGCGGTGGGCACGTCGCGCATCGTTCTGCGCCATCAGGATAGAGAACTCCTGAAGCCTCTGGTCGACATCCCACGCATGGCGGACGTCTCCCGCCAGATGCTCCGCGAGGCACTCGACGCGTTCATCGTCGGCGATGTTCAGGCCGCGCGCCGCGTCGCCCTTCGTGACGACGAGGTCGACCTGCTCTACGAACAGATCTACCGCGAACTGCTCACCTACATGCTGAACGATCCAAGGACGATCGACCGCGCGACTTGGCTTCTGTGGGTCGCGCACAACCTGGAGCGCACCGCCGACCGAGTGACGAACATCTGCGAGCGGATCGTGTTCGAGGTCACCGGCACGATGACGGACATCATGAGTTCCGACTTCTGACGGTTTGTGCCCGGACTGACGATCGCCCGGGCCGACTCCGCCGACGTGCCAGGCGCGGTACTCTGTCGGCCGGAGGTCCACCAGGTGGCATCACGACGCGTCAAGATCGCGATCGCCGGTTGCGGCTGGGTAGCGCTCACCGACTATTTCCCCGCGCTTGCCACGCCGGATCTGCGCGATCGGGTGGAACTGGTCGCGGTCTGCGACATCGCAATCGATCGCGCGCGGCGGTCGCCGCGCAGTACGGTGCCCCCGAGGTCTGGGCCGATTACGACGAGATGCTGACCCGGACGCAGGCGGAGGCGATTGTGCTGCTGACGCCCATCCCGTTCCATTAACGGCAGGGCATCGCCGCGCTCGAATCGGGGCGCCACACCTACATCCAGAAGACGATGACAACCACCTATACCGAGGCGGCCGACCTCATTCACCGGGCGACGCGCAAGAACGTCCTCCTCTGCGCCTCGCCGGGGCAACTCCTCGATCCGGGCCACGCGCGTGCGAAGGAGATCATCGCGTCTGGCTCCCTGGGACGCGTCCAGTTCGCGCGCGGCCAGGGGAGCCATCCCGGCCACGAGAACGTCGATACCTATGGCATCGACCCCACCTGGTACTACCGTCCGGGCGGAGGCCCGGTGATGGACGTGGCCGTTTACCCGCTACACTCGCTCACAGGGCTGATCGGGCCCGTGCGACGGGTCACGGCGCTCTCGGGGGTCGCGAACCCGAACCGGACTTACCGCGGCCACCCGATCGACATCCAGATGGATGACAGCACGCTCATGCTCCTCGACTTCGGGAGCAACGTGTTCGCCGAAGTCAATGGCACCTACTGTCAGGTCGCGCGCAACACTCCCCAGGTCGAGATCTACCTGACGGAAGGTGTCCTGCAGATCGGGGGTTGGGCGCGGCCCGGCGTGCCTCTGGAGATTCACGGCGCCCACGATGGCGTCAAAGGCTGGCTGCGTCCCGATCGACTGCAACCCCGGATGAAGCATACCGTCGCCGATCTGGCACATTTCGCCGACTGCGTCGCCGACGGACTCTCGCCGATCCATTCGGCGGCCCACGCTGCACACGTCATCGAGGTGATCGAGGCGGGCTACCGGGCGGCGCGGAGCGGCCAGGTCCAGGAGGTCAGTTCGTCGTTCTGATAGGCCGACGCGGCGAAACCGCAGTCGGTGCCGTCGCGGTCCCGAGGTGACGGCCCGGCTATGCCGGCAGCCTCGGCCGTCGGACGATCCCGCGGCGATCGAGTGCAGACCACGTTATGACGGAATAACGGTCCGGTCGAGAGAGGTGCGACGCGATTCTGTCTAGCTGGCACTTTGGACGCAGGGGCCGGGCGAGCAACTGTTATGTCGGAGTAATCGGCGGTCAACCTGGCGGCCGGGGCTTATGTCCGGGAACGAGCGATGAGTTCGTGGCGGTCCAATCCGTCGCGTTCGCCCTATCACACACCGATGTTTTTCGCCACCGGAACGCTGCGCGGGTTCATGGGGGCATCGCAACGCCGACTTGGTGGTAGCGTAGGAGATCGTCCAGGGCTTCTGCTGGCGTCTTCCAGGCGAGCGTCTTGCGAGACGGCGGTTGAGCGTGGCGGCGACAGCCCGCGAGGTCGTTCGGGCCGTGGCGGCTGAGGTCGGTTGATCACTAGGACATGGACGACAGACCCACTACCCGGACGATACGGGTAACTGGTCCACCGTCGTGCAGTCGGAGAAGTGCTCGTACGCCTCGGCGAGGTAAGCGAGGCAGTTCGCCATGTCGGGAACCTCGAGCTCGAGGACCGCGAAGCCGTCGAAGCCAGCCGCTGCGCACCGGCGGATGATGCCGCGGTTATCGATCTTCCCCAGTCCGAACGGTGCGAAATCGTGCGTCGCCGGCCGATCGGCGTCCTTCAGGTGCAGCACCTGAATCCGGCCCATAAAAACGTCCATTACCGCGTCGATCGAGGCACCTGCGGCGTAGAGGTGACCGGTGTCAAGTGCGATCCCGTAGACCGGCGACGGCACGGCCGTGAAGATAGCGCGGTAATCCTCGACGTCTTCGATCCGGTTGTTCCAATGCGGCTCCAGCGCATGCTGGACGCCCGACGCCTCGGCGACCGGCGCGAAACGCTCGAGGAACGAGATCACGTCCTCGATTCGGCTGCCCCCTCGCCGCGGACCGCTGGCCGCGATCACGCCGCAGCAGAGGATCTGGGCCGCTTCGATGCCCCACTTGCGTAGCTCGACCTGCCGTTCGGCCTCGGCCGGGTCGGGATCGCCGAAGCGCCCGGCGCCTTGCAGCGACGAGACGACCAGCCCGGCGTCGTCGAGCCGCTGCTTCAGATCGCGCAGCCAGGCTGCATTGGTAAACAGCGCCGCGTCCCACAGGTTCAGGTCGACGTGACGCTGACCGAGCCGAGGCAGGTGCTCGATCGTCTCGGCGTACATGTCGCCGCTGCCACCTGGCAGCCAGTGGCGGAAGGAAAGCGTCGCCGTGCTCAGTCGAACCATCGATGTCTATCTCCAATCGTTCGTCATCATCGGACGCCAGCGAGGTCGGCCGTGAGCGAGGCCACAGAGCCGGTGCGCAGAGATTGGTAGACCGCGTCCAGCGTGCGCATCTGCTCAACGCTATCGGCGGTCGGGATGCGGTGCGGTTCCCCCGTCACCAGGCACTCGCGCATGTGCGCGAGTTGGAGCGCGAATTGGAAGACCGGCGCGAAGTCGACGCGCTGCACGGGTCCGTTGCCCTCGACGAGTTCGAGAGTCGTCGGCTGGTCCTCGTTGTTCCAGGCCCGGTCAATGCGAATCCGGCCCCTCGTCCCGAAGATCTCAATCTCCTGGGTGGGCACGTGGCCGAAGCTGACCCACCACTGGGCGGTCCTGCCCCCGGGGAACTCCAGCGTCGCCGCGACGTACTCGTCGACGCCCGAGCTCTCACCCCAGCGCCCGACGGCGTGGACGCGCAGCGGGTCGGCCGCCATGACCCAGCGGGCGTGGTGGGTGCAGTAGCAGGCAAGGTCGTAGACGGCGCCGCCGCCGCGCTGCGGGTTGAAGCGCCAGTTCAGGGCCGGATCGCGCCTCTCCGCCGGCGCGAAGGTGGTGAAGAGGCTGCGCACGTGCGAGACGACGCCCAGGCACCCGGCCGCGACTAACGCCTCCGCCTTCAGGTGGGCCGGGTGGTGGCGGAACTTGAACGCCTCGGCGAGCAGCACGCCGTGCGCCGCGGCCTCGCGCTGCATGGTCTCGGCCTCGGCCGCGGTCAGGCTGAACGGCTTCTCGCAGAGAATCCCGCGGACCTTGCCAGACCGCGCCACGGTCGTCGTCACCGACGCGTGCGAGTCACCCCATGTGGCGACGATCGCGAGGTCGAGGCGCTCCTCAGCCAGAAGCGCCTCCAGCTCCGTGTACCGGCGCGGCACGGCGAACTCCGCTGCGAACCGCTCGGCCGCTTCGGGCCGCAGGTCGCAGACGGCCACTAGATCGACGCCGGGGACTTCCCGACAGGCCCGTGCGTGCTGGCGGGCGATCCCGCCGGCTCCGACGATGGCTGCGCGTAGCGTCATACTGCGACCTCTCCAGTTGCAGGGTGGGGTAACGCGTCCGATTGGCCCGTGGGAGCGCGCGGGGCGAGGAGCCAGCCGATCATGGCGAAGACCTGCGGCGCGACGCCGACTGCCACGCCCGGCCTCAGGAAGTCCCACAGCCAAGTCCGCCGGTCGAGGATCGAGAACGGCGCCGCGACGGCGGCCGACGCGGTCCTGGCGGCCGGCAGGATGTCCGGTCCGTCCGGGACATCGGCCACTAGCCGACGCTCCAGCGCCGCGCGCGCCTCGGCGAACGTCCGCGCCGCGGCCGGCGGACCGAGCAACTCCGTCGACAGGTACACCACCCCGGCCGGGGTGACGAGCTCGGCGAGCAGGGTGACGTGGGCAGTGACGCTCTCCGTCTCGAGCCGCGCCAGTTGGTCGGCGATCCGATCCTCCATCGTCGGGTCGAGCAGCCGGGGTGCGTGCTCACGCGCTTGCGCGACCCAGCGGGCGAGGATGGCATCGGATGGGAAGGCGATGAGCTGTGAGAGCACGGCGGAAGAGACGACCATGTCCCAGCCCGCCGACGGAAGCTCTGCAAAAGCCGGCCGCTCGAAGTGGAAGGAGGCCAGTTGGTTAGGCAGGGCTGCGAGGCCGGTCGCCGAGGCAGTCTCGACCGACGGCGCGACCGTCGCGCCCAGGCGTTCGAGGCCGCCGGTCAGATCGAGTCGCCGAACGTCGACCCGCCGGCGCAACCCCGGCGGCAGACGTTCGACCGCCTGACTCAGCGCCGGGCCATCCATGTCGACGAGCCGGACGCGCCCTCCCCCCTCGCACAGCTCGCGGAGGGGCACGTCCAAGCACGCCCCGGCGCCGAGGACGAGGACGCGCGGCGAGGGGGCGCCGAGCCGTGCCCGACCGGCCAGGATCATCTCCCGGCTGGCGGCGGCGTGTCCGGCCCAGGCGCCATCGCGCGCGACCGCGCGGTTGCGGCGGTTCTGCTCGACGATGTTGCGCCGCAGGTCGCGTACAAGCATCTCACTTGTCAAAGCAGAAGCACCCCGAGGTCGTCTGTCCGTCCGGCTCGGCGCCCGGTCTCGGCGCGGGCTGGCCGTTCACGAGCACGACCGCAACGCGGGTCGGACTCACTGTCGGCTCGGGGCCCGCAGCGCGTGCCGCCGGGTCGCAGGCGAGCAGTCCCCCCACCAGGCAAAGAACAGTTCCCCAGGCGATCCAGGTCCGGCGATCAAATGGCACAGTCATGGGCCGGCCTTCATGCCATCGCCGCGCCAACCGGCCGGGCGCGCAGCCCCGAGAACGTCGCACGCGCGCCCTCGACGACGAGTCCGAACGCGCCGCGCCGAAAGGCGTAACGCGTCGCCGGGATCGCGAACTCCCCGTCGACGTAGACCTCGAGGAATTCCCCAATCGCGGCGACGCGCAGCGCGTGAACCGAGCCGGCCGTGATGGTCGGCAGGTGCTTGCTCTCGATCACGTCTAGGTACGGAAGCTCGCGCAGGTCCACCGCGTGCCGGTCGGCGTCGAACAGCACGGCGTAGCCGCAGTGCCCTTCGCCGTCGCCCCGGAGCATGACCCCGGCGGCACGGCCCCCGTCGAGCTGAACGCGCGCGTCGAAGACGACATCGTCCCCTTCTTCGTCGAACGGAAGGATGCTCAGCCCGTCGAGCCGCTCACCGCGGACGCAGCCGCCGTCGGTCGTCCACCAGGCGTCGAGCTCGGCTGGGACGCCCTCGGCCAGCGACGGCGGCACGCCGTCGAACTGCGCGTCGCCGGCGTAGAAGTCGAGATCATCGGACCATTCCAGGTGGAGGAGCCCAGACTCGTCGGTCCGGACGGCCTTCGGCGTCGCGATCTTGCCGTGGCACGCCATGCCCAGGTCGGTGCCGCCTTCCCGCTCGTAGTTCCAGTGCAGGAGGTAGCGGCGATCGTCCGCGCCGACCACGGTGCGGCCGATCCAGGCGTTCCGGCCCCCGGCGCCGAGCAGCCAGTGATTCGCCGGCTCCGCGTAGCCGCCCAGCAGCCGGTCAGAGACCGCGTAGTGCGTGCCGACGAGGTGGTGGGCCGAGTAGAGCAGATAGTAACGACCGCCGTGCCGGAACACCTCCGGCACGATGTGGTCGTTGTACTTCCCCGGGGCGTAGACCGGGGGGAGCGCCTCCCACCGGACCAAGTCGCGCGAGCGCGCCGCGCCGACGCAGCCTCGGCGGCCGGCCTCGCCGGCGTTGACGCGCGCGGTGACGAGCGCGTAATACCATCCCGAGGGCTCGTCGTGGTGGATGAACGGGTCGCGCCACGAAACGCGGCCCTGCACCGAGGCCTCGACCCGCGTCTCGTACCAGCAGGGGTCGGCCTCCAGCACCGGGTTGCCCGGGTGCTTCTCCCACCGGTAGAGGTCCGGCGAGGTCGCCAGCCCGATCCGTTGCACGCGGCGGTCGTCGCGGCTCGAGAGGCCGGTGTAGAGCATGTGGTACAGGCCGTCGCGCCGAACGATGCTCATCGTCCAGAGCGTGCGGTCATCCCAGGCGCCCTCAGGGCCCTTGCGCAGGGCGATCGGCTCGACCCGCCAACGCACGAGGTCGTTCGAGACGGCGTGCCCGATCGAGTGCTCGTCGGGGTCGTCGTCGTCCGGGACCCGGTGGTGCTGCAGGTACAGCATGTGGTACTGGCCTTCCGCGTGCAGCGCGAAGAAGTCGTAGGCAACCATCCCCGGTGGCTGGAAGTGCATGGTCTAGCCCTTGATGCCCGTGAGCGTTATGCCCTCGACCAGGTGCCGCTGGGCGACCACGTAGACGAGCAGCACCGGCAGGAGTGAGATGAAGACGCCGGCCAGGATGACCGAAATGCTGCCCTGCCCGTACATGCCGCGGAGGGCGACCAGGCCCAACGGAAGGGTGAACTTCTCGGTCGTCTGCAAGAAGATCAGAGGCCGAAAGAACTCATTCCAGTACCCGTTGAAGGCGAAGATCGCCAGCACGGATAGCGGCGCGAGCGTCAGCGGTACGATGACCCGCAGGAAGACTTGCAGCGGGCTGGCGCCGTCGATCTTGGCCGCGTCCTCGAGTTCGGTCGGGATCGTCAGGTAGAACTGGCGGAGCAGGAAGACGCCGAACGCCGACGTCAGGGCCGGTGGCAGGATGAGCGCCGTGTGGGTGTCGGAGAGCCCAAGGAACCGGACGATCATGAAGACCGGGATGATGGTCAACGTGATCGGCACCATGAGCGAGGCCATCAGGGCGCCGAACAAGAAGCTCTTGCCCGGGAACCTCAGCCGCGCGAAGGCGTAGGCCGCCAGCGAGCAGGTCACCAGCTGGCCGGCGACGATGAGGACCGTGATCTTCAGCGAGTTCAGCGCCAGTAGCCCGAAGGGGATCCGCGTGAAGACCTCGGCGTAGTTCGCGAGGATCAGTTCAGATGGGAACCAGACGGGCGGGAGGTGGAACGACTGGGCAGGGGTTCGCAGGCTCGTCACCAGTAGCCACCAGAAGGGCACAAGCATCAGGAGGGCGACCGCCGAGAGGAAGAAGAAGGAGAGCCCGTCGAGGACGGTACGGAGCCAACGGTCCCGTACCCGGACGCGGAAGCGCTCGCCTGAGCTCAGTGCGGGGCCGCTCGTCGTCGAGATCACTGGTAATGGACCCAACGCCCGGAAGATCGGAACTGGACTGCGGTCACGACCATGATGACCGCGAAGAGTGCGAGGGCGATCGCGGAACCGTAGCCGAAACGGAGCGCGCGGAAGCTCTCCTCGTAGAGCTTCAGCACGACCGTGCGCGACGCGTCGCCGGGCCCACCCTGCGTCATGATGTACGGCTGGTCGAAGACCTGCAGCGCCCAGATCGTGCCGACCACGACCGCGAAGAAGACGGTCGGTGTGAGCATCGGTAGCGTGATCTTCCAGAACTGCTGCCATCCGTTGGCGCCGTCGATCGCCGCCGCCTCGTAGAGGTGGCGGGGGATGTTCTGCACGCCGGCCAGGAAGATGACGAAGTCGAACCCCACCGACTTCCAAACGCTGGCGATGACGATCGACCAGAGGGCCCACTGCGAGGACTGCAGCCAGCGGACCGGCTCGATCCCGAGCCGGCCGAGGTAATAGTTGATGATCCCGAGCTCGAAATGGAAGAGGAAGGCCCACACGATCGCGATCGAAGCCGTCGACGTGATCACCGGCAGGAAGTACACGCTGCGATAGAAGTAGCTCAGCGCCGTCCACATCGGCCGCTGCATCAGCGCCACGAGCGCGAGCGCGATGATCGCGTTGAGGCCGACCAGGCAGACGACGAAGACGAGCGTGTTCTGGAACGACCGATGGACCGTGTTGTCGCCGAGCAGCCGCTCGAAGTTGGCCGTTCCGACGAACTCGGGCGGCCGCAGGATGTCCCACTCAAAGAGCGACAAGCCGAGCGAGAACAGCAGCGGACCAGCGACGAAGAGGGCATAGCCCACGAACACCGGCACGAGGAAGACGTAGGCCGTGAGTGCCTCCTGGAAGCGCAGCGAGCGCAGCGTCGCTCCGTGGGAGACCGTCTGCGGAGGTGCCGCGTTAGGGAGTTGATGGGACAGCACGGGCTCGCTCCTTGCCAGAGGGATGCGCCGCCCGCCGCAGCCTGGGTTCTCCCCGCGGCGGGCCGTGACTCGGTCTAGCTGGATATACCCGGAAGCTTTGAGCCGTACGCCAGCTTGCCGCCTTTGGCGTTCTTGAGGACCTCGGCGAACTCCTTGTGGGTGTTGTCGAGGCCTTCCTTCGCCGTCGTCTCGTTGGCCAGGATGAGGCCCTGGTATTTGAGCCAGATCCGCTCGATGTCGGCGAACTCGGCCGGCGCCGGGATCGCGTCGGAGCCTTCGGCGAAGTCGAGCGAGTTGTAGTAGACCTTGAAGTTCTCGGGGCCGTCTTCGTGCAGCTTCGGGTCGTGGGCGACCGAGCGGCGGGCGGGCGTGCTCGTGCCCTGTTGGTGGTGGTTGATGCTCGTCACCGACTCCTTGGTGATGCTGTGGCGGTTGAACTCCCAGATCAGGTCGTGGTCTTTGGCCTGCTTCATATTCGACCAGCCGCAGGTCCCGAACTGGTGGCGCTGCTGCTTCCAGCCCGGCCAGTAGATGATGTCGAAGTCGTCCTTCTTGAACCCGGTGTTGAGCACCGCACGGAGCCCGTGGCGGCCGGAGCCGAACATCGCCAGCTTCCCGGAGCCGAAGAAGTTTTGCTCGTCGATGGCCCCCGGCCCGAGCGCGACCTTGTGCTTGTGGATGAGGTCCTGCATGAACTGCATCGCCTCGACGTTCTTCGGATCGTTGGCGGTCGACGTCTTCCAGTCAGGCGCCAACAGGTCCGAGCTGTTCGCGAACATCCAGGGGATCGAGATGCCCCAGAAGCGGTTCGACCGGCCGGTCGACCAGCCGAAGACCCGCCCGGCGGTCGCCTCGGTGCCGGTGCCCTTGTTCAACTTGGTCACCGCATCGAGGAAGTCGTTCTGGGTCCACTTCTCGTTGCGTTTGAGGCCGGCCTCGGCCCACATCTTCTTGTTGTAGTAGATGGTCTGGCTGTTGTATCCCCAGGGTAGCTCGTACAGTTTGCCCTGGTAGTACATTGGGCGAATCAGGTTCGGGGAAACGTCGTCGAAATACTCCTGGAGCACCTGGCGGTCCCTTTTGACGTAATCGTCGAGCGGGATGAGCACGTCCTTGCCCGCCCACAGGAACGTGCCCTCGGTGCAGACGCCGATGCAGTCAATCTGCTGGCCCGAGGCAAGTGTCGTGAGCACCTTCCCGTAGAAGTCGCCGTGGTCGGTCGACTGGTAGCCCTGGTACTCGACACTGACGTTTGGCTTCTTCTCCATAAACGTCTTGGCCAACTCGAGCTGTCCGGAGTTCGGGTTCTGGCCGCCGATGGCGATGCGTACCAAAGCTCTGGTGGCCGGCTGCGCGGGGCCGGCGGCCGCCGGCGCCGTCACGGGTTTGTCCGAGGGCTTGTCGGCGGGTTTCGCCGGAACCGCCGTTGGCGCGGCGGTTGGCGTCGCGGCCACGCAGGCCTGCAGCGCCAGGGAACTGGCGGCGAGCGCCGCCCCCGATAGCAGGAACCGACGGCTCATCCGCCGTGACGTGAACCGGTACGGCATCATCTCTCTTCCCTCTACTCCGTGGTGCGTTGGACTCGACTGGCGTGCCGCGGCACGCGTCGCCGGCCCTGCTGCAAGATACGGACCGCCGCGGCCAAACACTATGTGCTGCGGATCAAACTTCCGGCCCGTTCGCGCACCGCGAGGGGTCGAGGGCGCTGTGGGCCAACACAGCTCCCCGCATAGGCGCCCTGCCGTATGATGACAACGTCATTCGGCACAGGCAGGTTCGGCCATGACGCTGACGCAGTCGGTGAGGCCAATCCCGGGTATCGACGCCCCGGTCGACGACTGGCACCGGCGGACGTGGTTGCGCGCCGCTTCCCTCGAGTGCGGCGTCGCCGGCATGGCCGAGGAGGGGCCGCAGGAGGCACTCCCCGTCGGGATGCTCGGCTTCCTCTCCGGTGCGCTCGACGAACTGCTGCAGGTGCTGGGGCTGAGCGTCGGCGCGATATGGGTGGTCGAGCGACGGTCGCGCGCGCTGCTGCTGGCCGCCGGTCGGGGCCTCGGTGAGGCCACGTGGGCAACTTTGTATGCCCGGAGGATGGGCGAGGGCCTGGTCGGTGGCGTCGCGGCGACCGGCGCGCCGCTCGTGATCGCCGCTTCGAGCGCCGAGGATCCGCGACCCGACGCCCGCGTCCTTGCTGACAGCGGTCTGACGGCGGTGGCGGCCGTTCCGCTGGTGTCCCGCCGCCAGGTGCGGGGGGTGCTACTGGTCGGCCGTCGGCGTCAAGCGCTGGAGCCCGGTATTGAGACCGCGCTGGCCGCGGCCGGCAGCCAGTTCGCCGTCGCGATCGAGAGCGCCTGGCTTTACCAGGACCACAGTGCGGCGGTCAACAGCATCGAGCAGCTCCAGCGCAGCCTCTCTGCGGAGCGGGTGGCGCTCCAGCGCACTCTCGACGCGCACGAACGGCTTACCGAGCTGCTTCTCGCAGGTGGTGGCCTGGATCAGATCGCGGCCGCGCTCGCAACGATGGTCGACAACCCAGTGTTGATCACCGACCGGTACCTCAGTGTGATCGCCTGGCAATGCCACGAGGATCGGGTCGACGCGCACTTCGCCGAGTCAGTCGCGCGTAGGACGATGAGCACCGTGGGTGGCATCGAAAACGCGATCGGCACCGCCATCGGTGGTCGGCGGCGCGTCTCTGTGGTCAAGCCTTCGCCCGAGGATGGGCTGCTGTGGCCGCGCGTGGTGTCGCCCGTGTTCGCAGCCGGGCAAGTACTAGGCCACGTCTGGGTCGTCGAGCGCGCTCGCCGGCTGGTCGAGATCGACTTCGTCGTCCTGGAGCAGACCGCGCGGGCCGTCGCCTTGGGGATGCTGCGCGAGCGCGCCGTGCTCGAAGCGGAGACGCGCTTGCGCGGCGACTTCGTTGGGGCGCTGCTGCAGGGGCAGCGCGACCCACGCGCGCTCGCACGTGACGCCGCGATCATCGGGTTCGATCTGCGCGCTTCCCACGTGGTCCTCGTGGTCGCGCCCGACCCCCGCGACGGCACCGTCGACGTCGCCGAGGTTCCGATGCAGGCGATGCAGGAGCTGTTCGAGATCGTCCGGACGACGACGCAGGCCGCCTTGCCCGATACGCTGGTGGCGTACCGTCCCGAGGGGATCATCGTCCTGGCCGGTACGACGAAGGCGCCCGGTCTGGACGCGCGGGGCCTGGCCGAGCGCGTTCACGCGGCCGTGGCGCAGCATTTCCCACACTCCCCGGTATCGGTCGGCCTAGGCGGCACTTGCCGCGGCGCCGCCGACTACCCGGGCGCCTGCGAGCGCGCCGTCAAGGCGCTGCGCATCGTGCGGTCGCTCGGGCGGCGCGCGTCGGTGGTCGATATCGATGAGCTTGACGTGTACGAAGCCTTGTTCGACAGCGCCAGTAAGGACCGACTGTGGCAGTTCGTCGATCAGACGCTCGGGCGGCTACGTGACTACGACCGTGCACACGCGTCGGACCTCGTCCGCACGCTTGAGGTGTACCTGGATAACGGCGGCAGCCTGGCCGAGTCGGCGAAAGTGCTGGTTGTGCACGCCAACACCGTAGAGTACCGCGTGCGGCGTGCGAGCGAGCTGAGCGGTCGCGACCTGCGCGACCCTGAGGAGCGTTTCAGGCTGCAGCTCGCACTCCGGATCGCGCGGCTCACGTCAGGACGCTTAGAAAACGAGTGAGCTCTCGGGCGGCAAGCGTCGAGCAGGAGCTGGGCGTAGTAGGATCTTCGAGCCCCAGTCTTGGCGCTACTCAGGTCGGTAGTTGACCAACAGCAAGAGCCGCTCGCTCGGCAGCGACTCCCGGGAACGAGCGCTGGATTCGTGGCGGTCCAATCCGTCGCGTTCGCGCTATCACACACCGATGTTTCCCACCGGAACGCTGAGCGGTACCAGATGAGAGAGTTCTGACAGGTTCACGAAACCTTCCGCCCCTAGGATCACCGTTGCCGCTATGGTCGACCTCAATGCCGAGCGTTGGGGGATCAGCCCGGCGCGCGACATCGCCATCTACCTGCTCTACCTCCGACCCCTAGTCCGGCGGGCTGTCGCGGGGCGGACTGCCTGGGTGAACCGGGTCGGCGCGCCGATGGAGGATGCGCGACTCGGCAGCATCGAGGTAGTGATCGCCCAGTCGCGGGTCTATGCGCGCGAGACCTCGACCTACTTCCGGAGTCTTCGCGAGGATCTGGCCGCGGTGCACGTGCCGCGCGGATGCGAGTCGTGTCACGAGGCTTTGACCAGCTGGGTGCTGGGACACATCGAGTCCTCGGAGATGCTGAACACTCTGGCGAACGAGCAGAGCTTTCGGAGGGTGCGAGACCTCGCGGAGATCTTCTATCGCGGTCGGGCACGGGTGCGCGACTTCAACCGGTTGTACGCGGATCTCGTCGCCGAGGTCCGACGCCGCGCGATCGTGGGCAGCCCCGCCGGGTCACGGTCCGCGCGATCGTCGCGCCGGCGGCGGCAAGGCAACCCCGGCGCCTGATACCGTCCCGGGCGTGCTTCGGCTTGCTCTTGTCGGGTGTGGGGATCACGGTCGGCGCGGTCACCTCGAGGCCTATCGACAGTTGATCGCCGCTGGCGAGCGGCTCCGGGTCGTGGCGCTGGTCGATCCGAACCCGGCGAACCTGACGGCCGCGGCGGTGCTGGCACCGGAGGCGCGCCCCTTCGCGGACTATGCGACTATGCTCGCCGAAGCGCGGCCAGATGCCGTCGCGCTGGCGACCCCACCGCTCTTCCACAGCAAGCAGGCTTTGGCCGCCTTCGCGTCCGGTGCACACGTCCTCTGCGAGAAGCCTCTGGCCCGTTCGCTCGCGGAGGCCCGTGAGATGGTTCGGGCGGCCGAGAGCGCGGGGCGGGTGCTGGCGATGGGACTCCAGCTGCGGCATCAGCGTCAGGTCCGTGCCATCCGCGAGGCGATCGCGTCCGGCGCGCTCGGAACCGTCTTCTACACGCGCGTCTGGGCCGGCCACACGTGGAGGTTGCCGCCCTCGCCTCATTTCCTGAACCAGGAACTCGGTGGTGGCGGCGTGGTCGCAGCCACCGCGGTGCACATCATCGACGCGGTCCTCTGGATGCTCGGCAGCCCCGACCTGCGGACGGTCTCGGCATTCGGCTTCGCCAAGGCCCCATGCCTGAATGGTCCGCCACCACCCTTTGACGCGTGGAAGGACGGCGCCGGGATCGTCGCCGGGAGCACGGTTGAAGACTTCGCGACCGCACTGTTTCGTTTCAGCGATGGCAGCGCGCTCTCTCTCGAGACCACCTGGCTGGCGCACCCCGGAGAGCGGCACGGGAGCACCCGGTTCCTTGCGACCGGTGGTGTGATTGAGATGCACCCGCTGCGCATTACGCACGATCGCGAGGGCGTGATCGAGGACCGGACGCCCACCGACGAAATGGAGGATCCGGAGCGGCACTACTACCTGGATGTCGCGCGAGAATTCGTCGCCGCGGCGCGGGACGGCATCCCGTCGATCGTACGACCACGGGAGATGCTCCAGACACAGGCCGCGATCGATGCGATCTATGCGTCTATCGCAGCGGGGCGGGAAGTCGAGGTCACGCCGATAGACTGACCCGAAAGCTGGCCCTCTCTCAGCCCATTCTGCGGGCCGGGTCCGGTATCGGTCGCGCCTCGCCACGCAGAGTCGCGACGAGGAAGCCGAGGGCAGCGAGGCAGGCGGCCACGACGAACGCGTCGCTGATCGAGATGATCAGCGCGTGCGCCTCCAGGACTGCCCCCGCCAGACCGGCGGCGCTAAGAGTCGCCGCGTGATCGACCTGTCGATTCGCGACGATCGTCGCGGCGGCGGCGATGCCGACGACGTTGCCGAGATTGCGTACCGCGTTCGCCGTCCCGGAGGCGAGACCCACCTGCTCGCGGGGCACTGCGCTCACGATCGAGTTGTTGTTCGGCGATTGGAATGTACCCATCCCGAACCCCATGAGCGCGCTGCGCCAGATGACATCGCCAATCGCCGCGTCTGGTCCCAGGCGTGAGAGCGCGGCCAGCGCCGAAGCGACACAGAAAAGGCCCAGCGGGCTGAGCCAGCGCGAGCCGAACCGATCCGAGAGCAGGCCGCTGAGCGGCCCGGATACCGACATCATCGCCGCGGCAGGTACGAGCACGAAGCCGGCCTGTGAGGGGGGAAGGCCGAGGCCCTCGATGAGGAAGAAGGGCATCAGGAACATCGAACTCGAGGTCGCGCTGAATGAGAAGAACGCGCTGGCGCTCGCGCTCGAGAACATGCGGTTGCGGAACACCGCCAGGGGCACCATCGGCTCGGGCACGCGGACCTCGACTATGAAGAACAGAATCCACAGCACGATCGAGAGGCTGACCAGGCCGATGACCTCGGGCGAGGTCCACCCCCAGAATCGACCCTGGCTCAGCGCGAGGAGCAACGATCCCAGGGCGAGGAAGACGAGCGTCCCCCCGGCGAAGTCGAATCGCCGCCGCGCCGTCGCCACCGGGTCAGGTGGCACGAGGCGCACGGTGGCGATCCAGCACGCGATCGCGATGGGGATGCGGAACCAGAAGATCCAGCGCCAGCCGAACAGTTCGGAGATGATGCCACCGAGAATCGGCCCGGTGAACGCGCCCAATGCCACGGTGGCGACGTTGAGGCCCAGCGCGCGTCCCCGCTCGTGCTGTGGGAACACCGTCACGATGATGGCCATGCCGACACCCTGAACGAGCGCCGAACCGATGCCCTGGAGAAGGCGGCAGGCGATGAGTGCGTAGGTGGTCGGGGCCAGCGCCGCCAGGACCGACGCGCCGATGAACAACGCCATCCCAATCAGGTAGAGACGCTTCCGCCCATACACATCTGCCAGCCTGCTCGCCGTCAGGAGTAGCGATCCGATGACGAGCATGTACCCCGAAGTAAGCCACTGTACGGTTGCGACGTCGACACGGAAGTCGGCGCGGATCGTCGGGATCGAGACATTGAGCATGTGGTTGTCGAGGACGTTCACGAAGGTCCCCACGCCGATGACCGCCCAGATCGCCCACCGGTTAGGAACCATGCGCAAGGCATCGTAGAGGCCAGCCGGGACCATCGCGACAGCTTGCGCCGGGCCTATCCGTGGTGTTGCCTCGCCGCCGACCCATGAGGCGCGCACCACCGATCGCACAAACGTTGCCGGCTTATGTCACGTTTCAACGCCGGCTTAAGCCGGCTTATGTCCGGTTGAACGTTCGCTCTTATGTCACCACCGACAACATGCGTGTTGTATGTCGTATCTGACGTCCGGCGAGGTGCGACGGCGGACCGGTGCCTCTGCGCGCATGCTCGATCACTGGCACTGGAGCGGCCTGATCGTGCCGGGGCACGAGGTGGAACCGCGCCGTCTGTATAGCGACCACGACGCGATCAAGATTCGGGCACTGCTGGCGCTCCGCACCCAGGGTGTTGCGTTGGGGACGATCCGCAAGTGCCTGCGAGTCCTCGACGAGCGGCGCGGCGACCTGCAGAACGTGCGGTTGATCGTTATCGGCAAGGATGTCTACACCGCAGCGTCGGAGCGCGACGTGGAGCGCATCAGCGATGGGCAACTGGCGATGACGATGCTCAGTTGCGATGCGCTCGGTGCGGCGTCGGTCGCTCCCGGTGCCGGGAGCGATTTTGATCAAACGGAAAGGGACGGGCGATGAGTCATAGCAGCGAGAGACAGCTCACTTGCGCCAGTGGCCACAGAGTCGCCCGCCTGCGGGAACCGGGCCGAGGGAGTCGGATCGGCGGCACGGCGACGGAACTCATCGTTCGGCTCGCCTGCGCGCGCTGCAATCGCGACTTCGTCCGCGCGATCGACCTCGAGAGGATCGGCACCTTCGGGCCACCCCCGGATCTGATTCGCTGCCCGTTCTGCGACGGTGTCCAGGGCTTCGCCAACCTCTCTCTCCGTCTGCTGTGCCTCCACTGCCCCCAGTGCGACGAAACGGCCATCGAGCGTCTGCCCGCGCCGATCATCGATCTCGAGGCGAACGGTAGGGCATCCGACGTCGGCGGTCGGGAGAGCGAGCCCGAACTGTTGCTGCTGGGGAGAGACTGACGGCGGACGCTACACGCGCGCGTGGATGCGTCCGCCCCACCGGAACCAGGTAATCTCCCCCCGTGCATCGCGAAGGAACTCGCCGCGCGCCCCCTTGAACGGCTCGTCGCGCCCTACCACGCGATCGGGCGCACGGAACACGAGCCGGGTCGGGGCTGACATCGGCGCATCCGGCGTGATGCCGAAGAGCCGCTCCCGCCGCGCGACCGAGAGGACGAGCTCCCCGGCAACCAGATCCAGGCGAACATCATCGAGCGCGGCTGTGTAGGTGCCAGTGAAGTCCGCGAGCGCATCGGCGCTCATCGCCAGCGGCGCGCTCTCCGTGGCACGCGCGCCGAGGTACTCCTCCAGCGCGCGGCCGGTCACTGCGCCGTGCAGCTCGGTCCCGCGGTTGCCGTTCGTCAAGCAGACGACGGCGAAGCCCAGGTCGGGCGCCAGACGCAGGCTCGACATCTGATTGAGCCAGACACCGCCGTGCCCGACGGTGCGGACGCCGCCCACATCGGTCGTCTGCCAGGCGAGGCCGATCGCATCGGCGAGCGAACCCGCCGGTGCCAGCGGCGCCAGCGCGTGGTCGATCGTCTCTCGCTTCAGCAGCCGGACACCGGCCGCGGCGCGCCCGTCGCCGAGGATGAAGCGCGCCCATGTCAGGAGATCCTCGACGCAGGAGATCATGCCGCCGAGCGGATGGCCGGCGCGGCCGATGTCCCAGGGCCGGGTGACGTAGATGCCATCAGGCAGGGCAACGTGTCCGGCCGCCACCCGGTGCGTGACCAACCGCTCGGCGAAGAAGAAGGTGTGGCGCATGCCGAGCGGTTCCAGGAGCAGGTCTTCGATCGCACTCTCGAACGGACGCCCGCTCGTGACCTCCAGCACACGACCGGCGATGCCGAACCCGGCGTTGTTGTACGACCAGACCGTACCGAGCGACGTCAGTTGGGGCGCATGGGCCAGGCCCGCGACGTAGCGTGCGAGCGCATCATTGCCGCGGCCCGATGACGCGGGATCCTGAGGATCGTCGAACACGTCACCGCGCCATCCGCCGGTGTGTTGAAGGCAGTGCCGCAGCGTGGCGTTCTCCTGCGCCTCCAGGTCGCGCAACCGAAAGTCGGGCAGGTACCGTTTGATCGGTCGATCGAGATCGAGAACACCAGCCTCGACCAGGCGGAGGATCGCCATCGCGACGAAGGTCTTCGAGATCGAAGCGATCCGGAATAGCGTCCGACCGTCGACCGGCAGCGGGTGCTCGCGGTTGTTCACGCCGAAGCCGCGGACCTCGCCGAGGCCGCCGTCCAGCACCCCGAGCGCGACCCCGGGGACGCCCAGGCGTGCCATCTCCGCCTCGACCAGGACGCCGACACGATCGAACCGCTCGCTCATGGCAGTGCCGCCACGGCCTCGATCTCGATCAAGTAGTCCGGGCTCGCCAGAGCGTTGACGCCGACCGTTGAGCTGGCCGGGAAGTTCGGTGCGAACAACTCCTGACGGACCTTCGCGTAGGCCCGGTAGTCGGCCATCGGCACGATGAAACAGGTCAGCTTCACGACGTTCGCCAGCGAGCCGCCGGCTTCGGCCAGGAGCGCGGCCATGTGCGCGAACGCCTGCCGCGACTGCTCCTCGACGTCGCCTTTGCCAACCACGCCTCCATGGCCGTCGTCGCCGACGCACCCGGAGACGAATACGATTCGGCCCGCTCCCCGGATAACTACGGCCTTAGCAAAGGATCCCGACCTCTTGCCCAGTTCCTGACGTTCCATGGCTGGATGCCCTCCCGTGTCCGGGCATCCTATCAGTGCCGGACCGGCGGTCGTGATCGCACGAGCCGCCCGTCCACAAAGGAGAGCTTCCACGTGTTGGACACCCCACACCCGGGAGCGTCGGGCCGCGCCACAACACCGAACCAGCGCACGCATCGGGCGCGAAACCCCTTCCGCAACCATGGAGAAGGCGGGGATGAGGCGGTCATCGTGAGCGCCAAGCGGGACGCCGCTCGACGAGAAGGCGAGTCTCACCGTGGTGACCGGGCTGCACGCGGTGGGAGTCGGCGCGCAGCGGGCAGAGGTTCAGTCCACCTGCATCACGATCTTGCCGATCGTCTCCCGCGCCAGTTGGCGGCGGACGAGGTCACTCACCACGCGCCACGACGTGGTCGCGTCAACGCGGACAGCGAGGCGTCCTGCCCGAACGAGATCGGCCAGGCGGACCAGATCGTCCCGCGGACCACGCTTCGTGAGTTCGTGCCCGAGCGCCAGGCCGTAGAGCGTGCCGCCGCCCTTGAGATAGAAGTTGCGCGGATCCCAATGGATCTCGTTGCTCGCCGAGGTGCCGAAGAACACGCAGATGCCGTCCTTCGCCAGCAGGTCGAGCGCGGTGGAGAGATACGCGCCAGACTGTCCGTCGAGAATGAGATCGAACGGCCCGCGTTCGGCCGCGACGCGACAATCATCACCCACGAACGCTGTGGCCCCGGCCTCCTCGGCGACGTGCGCGCGCTCGGCGCGGCGGACGATGGCGACCACGAGGGCGCCGGACAAACGTGCCAACTGGATCGCGATCGAGCCGACGACCCCGGAGGCGCCTGTGACGAGGACTCTGCGACCGAGCAGGAAACCACCTCGCTCCAGCGCGCGCAGCGGTGTGAGCCCCGCGATCGGGAGCACTGCGACCTGCTCGTAACCGAGTCCCTCGGGGATCGGCGCCAGCCAATCCGCGCGATGCACCACCAGTTCCGACCAGGACCCGCCAGAGATATTGCCGAACACCCGCGCGCCCTGGGGCGGACCCGAGCCATCGGCGGCCGGCCGGAGGACATCGCCGGCAAAGTCCCATCCCGGGCGGAAACCAGTCTCCTCACGCGCGACGCGACGGCACTCGGCGGGATTGAGCGAGGTGGCCCGCACGCGGATGAGTGCCTGGTGCGGCGCGGGTTCCGGTTCTGGCACGGTGCCGATGCGGACACCGCTCGGTTCCGCCCGATCGACGATCACAGCGCGCATACTCAGTTTCCCTCCGCGTCGATGAGCGCGGATTCTGCACCAGGAGGGCCGCGGCGGGGCCGCCCGTCCAGTGCGGCAACCACACTTCGGTACAGGTTACCGCTCTCCGAACGGCGGATGGCACGAGGTTGGCCACGTGAAAACATTGGCTCCGCAGATGAGCAAGGCTCGGAGAGTGAACGGCCGTGATTGATGGTGCGGAGATCGGCATCGCGGGGAGTCTCTTCCAGGCAGGTACGTTCGTACCCGCGGGGACTTACCGCCGGGTCGATGCGCCTGGATGCGACGTGGTCCTCGAACGCCCCGATCGCCTTCCCGCGTCCTTCGACGGAAAGATCGCGCTCTACCTTCCTATGCCGGCGCTCGCCAGCACGCGCTGATTCCTCTCCGGTGGCTCGCCGCCGGATCATCCGTCCTGCTCTCGCCAAGCGCAGTTGGTTCGAACCCTCGGAAGTCGAGCCGCTCTAACCGGTGTGATCGCGCGAGACGTCGACGAGCCAGCCGACGAGCGGCGCCACCCGAAGGAACCGCTCTACACAGAGATCGACCAGGCTGGCGCTCGTAGGTTCGCGCGGATGGGCCAGGTCGACCAGCGCGAACATCGACCGATAGCGCAGAAGATCGGCTGCGGATGGTCCACTGCATAGGGCGCTGGCACGCGCTTCAGCACCGGCTCGGCGATGTGCCAGCCGCCTTCTCGCCGCAACTCCGCGAGCAGACCCGCCAG
Source organism: Chloroflexota bacterium (assembly GCA_016875715.1). Taxonomy (GTDB): domain Bacteria; phylum Chloroflexota; class UBA6077; order FW602-bin22; family FW602-bin22; genus VGOZ01. The sequence continues at coordinate 40,722 of VGOZ01000006.1, forward strand.
TCGCTCGCCCTCCTCTCCATCCCCGATCGCGCGCCGGTAGCGAAGGAGCAGCGCATCCTCGAACCCGTGTGAGCCACCGCCGAGGTAGAGGTGCTCTGCGATCAGACGGACGAAGAACCCCGGAGCGCGCCGCTCGGTCGCGCCGCCCACCCACCACCACAGATCGAGATGGTCCTTGTAGGGCCGCTTATCGTGGGAGAAACGTGTGTCCCGCTGGAGCCGGATGATCGACCCGTTGACCTTCGGTTCGGCGCCGATCTCGGGCACGTCTGGCCGCAGCGCATCGGCGACCTCGACGACGAAATCACGGGCAGGGTCCAGCCAGGCTGATTCGAAGGTCGAGCGATGCGCCTCGTACCACGGTCGGCTGTTATTGGCAGCGATGCCCCGGAGGAACTCCAGCACAGACGCGGGGAAACCGGCGAACGCCACTCCGCGAGAGCACCTGATAGGATCGAACGGTGCCACGGGTGCGACGCCCGGACGATGCGGCCATCGACGCGGCGACAGCCCGCGTTCTCGCTGAGTCGGCCTATGGGTTCGCGCGTCACGCGGCGTCTGCCGACGCCGTGGTGGCGGCGCTGGCCATGGACGGATACCCCCTCGATCGGGCGTTGCGCGCCAGAGTGCTGCGCCGCCTGCGCGACGGCGCCAGAAGCGGCGGACTCATCGAGATCGCGCTCGTCGGTCCATCGGACGCGCCTCAGTCGGGGTGGTTTCGCCCGACGGCGGCGCCGGGGCCGGTGGCCTGACCGCTCAGGTCTGGCGCAGGAACCGATCGAACCACGCCACCGTCGCATCGACGAACGGCTTGGTCGGCGGCCAGTGCACCGCTTCCGGGACCACCGTCAACTGGAGATTGCCCGGCGCGGCGCCGGAGTAGTGCCCTTCGAGAGCCGCGTAAAACCGTTGCGAGGTACGCGCAGGGTTCCACGTATCGCGCTCGCCGTGGAGCAGGAGCAGGGGCAGAGGCGCGTACGCCGCGGCGTGGTGCAACGGATCGATCCGGTCGATGCGCGCGGAGGTCTCGACGGAGAGCGCGCGGTCCGGCGGACCCCAGCGGCCCGGGGCAATCGAGTCGGTCTCCGCCATACAGGTGCGCAGGTCGGCCGAACCGGCGATGCAGACCGCCGCGCCGATGCGCGATCGATGGCGCGCGGCAACGACGGCGGTGGTGAATCCCCCCATCGAGATGCCGCACACACCGAGGCGGTTCCCGTCGACACCCGCTTCGGCGCCCAGCCAGCCCAGCAGCGGGCCTGCCTCATCGCCAGCCCGGTCGATATCGCTGCAGAACTCAGCTGCCAGACTCTGGCGCAGACGGCCGATCAACGTCGCCCCCGCCGGGCGAGTGCCGTGACCGGGCGCGTCGGGAATCGCGACCGCGTAACCAGCATCGGCGAGGCGGCGCGCCAGGGGATGGGTATCGATGTACGCCTCTTTGTTCTGGACGACGCCGTGGTAGTAGACGATCCCCGGACGCGGCCCGGGCAGATCGGTGCGCTGCAGAAGCAGCGTGGGGATCGCCTCGACGGGGCCTGGAACGGCGGCGATCGCGAGATCGTACCGCCTCCACTCGAGGACCGTCATCGCGCCGCGATCTTCACGACCTGACCGGTCTCGGCCGCGCGGTAGACCGCGTCGATCGCTTGCTGCACATCGCGAGCGGTGGCGAGTCCGGCCGGACCGGGCACCGCCACACCCTTCCGCACGCACTCTACGAAGTGGGCCTGCTCCGGTCCGTTCGATCCGGTCTGGGATCGCGGCACGTCCGGCGCGCGCCACCCTCTCAACCCCTCGGGAACCCGGCCGAACGCAGGCCGGCTGCTCAGATCGATCGTCTGCCACGATGCGGGTACCCGCGCGTTCGCCGTCGAGTAGATTTCGGTACCGGCCGGGCCTATCACGATCGTGCCGTGCGTGCCGTGGTAGCTCGTCCTCACGGGTACGGGCCCAACCTGACCCCACTTCGCATCGATGACGCCGAGCGCGCCGTCGCGGAAGCGCACGATTGCGACGGAGTTGTCCTCGACTCCCGGCGGGAGGTAGGGCCGGTGGCCCATGTTTGCGGTGAACGCGCTCACCTCGGAAATGGGCCCGACGATGTCGACGAAAGCGTCGAGGATGTAGCAGGCCTCATCGATGAACGTCCCGCCGCCGTTCTTCGCCTTATCGAAGAGCCACTCGCAGAAGTACTCCGAGCAGCCGAACTCCTTCGGTCCGCCATGCCCGATAACGCCACGGGCGAGATAGACCTTCCCGATTGCCCCCTCGGCGACCAGACCGCGCACCTGCTCGTAAACAGGGTTGTACGCTGCGTGGTAGGCACACATGTAGGTGATGCCGGAAGCGCGGACGGCCGAGGCGATCCGCTCCGCCTGCGCCAGCGTGGCTGCAATCGGCTTGTCGGAATAGACGTGGATCTTCCGCGCGGCGGCCTTCTCGACGATCTCGGCCTTCGATCCATTGTCGGCGCATATGAGGATCGCGTCGACCTGCTCGGCTGCGAACATCGCATCCAGCGTCGCGTGCGTCGAGGCGAGCTTCCAGCGCTCGGTCGCCTGTTTGCGCAACTCCTCGTACTTCTCGGCCGCGGTAACGATCTTGACGGCGGGCTGAGCGGCGAGGCCATCGGCCATGGCCCAGATGTGGTCGCTGGAGAGGCCGACGCGCAGAGTCTCTGGTATGGGTGCTGACTCCTTGGTTGCCCGAAGTATCGCATCGGCGCACCGCGCGCGGCAGGTCGGCTACTGTTCCGGTTCGATGCGCCGCCTGATCCTCTCCGATGTTCACGGTCACCTCCCCGCCCTCCGCGCCGTTCTCGACACGGCCACACGGGTAGACGAGATCTGGTGCCTTGGCGATGTCGTTGGCCTCGGACCCTGGCCGGACGAGTGCGTCGCGACGCTACGCGATGCCGCGGCGATCCTAGTGATGGGCAATCACGACGTCGCGGCGGTGGGTCGCCCGGGACCCGAGTTCGATCGTGTTCCCCTGCTCGGGGAGTCCAACCCCTGGACCAGGTCGCTGCTGAGCGAGGAGCAGCGCGGCTGGCTCGATCGTGTCCCGGCGCGGCTCTCGCGCGATGGCATCACGCTTGTCCACGATATCGCTGCGCTCCGACGGGATGGGCCGACCGCGCCGCTCCCGGTGGCGGAGGACCTTGCCCGGACCGTCGGCGGACCGACGCTGGTCGGGCACTTCCACCTTCCCCACGATGTGCACGCCGCGGTGCCGGACGATGCCGACATCGTCGCGCGCGTGCCGCGCCCGGGACCGGTCGCCGGGGTGGACACGTCCACCCGCATCCTCAACCCGGGAGCGGTCGGCGTGCCGGACGCCCATCCGGGCTACGCCTCCTTCGCGATCGCGGAGGATGGCGCGCTCGCATTCCATCTCGTGCCCGTCGATCTCGAGGCCGGATACGCGATGTCCCGAGCTCGCGGCGCGGGGCCGCTCGTCCTCGCACAGACGGCCCGCCAGGTTGCCGACGCCGCGATTGCGAGCGGCGATCTTGCGCGCGGGCGGCAGCTGCTGCGCGAGGCCGCGCCGGCGCTGAGCGTTTCGGGGAGTCGGAGACAGGATGGGCTCTCCCTGATCGCGATCGCGGCGATCGCGGCCGCGGAGGAGGATGTCGAGAGTGCGCTCGACCTTCTCGCGGCGGTGTCGACCGGTCTGACCGACCACCCGCTCCACCGCTACCGGGCGTCGATCGCGCTCGCCCACCTGCGGGGCATGGTTCTGGACATCGACGCGCGCGTCGCGGGCGCCCGTGTCGCGGGCCTCGATCGCGCCTCGGAGATCGCCCGGCGCATCCTCGGCTGACGCGCGGCGCAGGCTGCCCTCGGGGAGCTCTCGATGCTCCCGTCCTCTTCCAGAAGAGAGCACCGCCACTGATACTGCCTCCATGATTCGGTGGCGCGAGTGCCAATCCGAACCAGGCTGCGTTCGCCACTTCATCGGCGCCACACCAGTCTGGCATATTCACTGGCCGAGAGCGCCGTCGCCGCCGAACTCATCGATGAGATCGACCGCGATCGGAGGGCGGCGACCGCCAGACCGATGTCGAGTCGTGAAGCCAGAGAGGACTACATGCGCCGGATGCGCGCTCATCTCGACAGGTCTCGATGAGCGCGACGACGCGTCTGCGGAATCCACTGGGTATCGCAGGGCCTGCCATTGTCGCGTCGGTGCTCCTCATCAGCACCATCCTCTTGTCCGCACGTGAGGCACAGGCGTCTGCCAATTGCGCCATTACCCCTGAATTCCAGGCCCTTACCGGTCAGATCGCAGAAACCGTGGGGCCGTGCGTCGAGAACGCGACGAAGACGGCAGGTTCCGGAGATCTCGAGCAGAGGACAGCCGCCTGGCACGGAGGCGGTGGGCTGCTCGTCCTCCGGCAGTGCGAAGGGATCGTCGCCTTCACCGACGGCGGACCGACCTGGCTACTCGGGCCGGTCGGACTGGTTCAGCGTCCTAACGATCGCCGCTTTCCCTGGGAGATGGAGTGCCGCACCGGTCACGAGCGAAAACTCCGAGCCACCGTTGGCTCGGTGGGCGATGGGGGAACGATCCACACGCGCGAACTCGGCAGCGTGCGCGCCATTGGGATCGAGAAGTTCTCCGGAGCGTGCGCTCTGAGCGCAGTCGCATATGCGCGGTCCCTCGCTCCGACGAACGCCCGGACCTGGATCACACTCGACTCACGAGGCGGTTCGGACGGGCGTGGCCTCCGCTACGTCACCGTCACGTTGGAGGACGGCACGGACTTCGGGACGCGTTTGATCGAGGCGGGCCGGGCGCGCGCCGCCGCCACCGCGATGCACGCCAGCCTGTCGATGGGCTACTGGCAGGCAGAGGGCGAGTGCCCAGGCACGTGGCGCACTACAACGGGGTGAAGGCGAGATCGGGCGACTTCATGCGCGGCGATGCACGCTTTCGGCGTCGCCGAGAAGGCAGGACCACGTAGGCCCGACGTCCTCTCATCGCGAGAGAGCGATCGGGGCCTCTCAGCGGCTCCTAAGTCGCGGGGTTCGCCAGATACGTGCGAGTGACGAGGCCCGCCAGCCGCCGATTTTCCGCGTCGCCGGACTCACGGAGGTGCACGCTCACGGATACTGCGGAACCGACGTCACGAACGGCAGCCTCTCCGCCCGCCTCAGAAAGTCGACGTGATCTCCAGAGCGCGCCCCTCGCGGGACGACTGATACCCCTTTTCGATGATCTCGACGACGTGGCGCGCGTGTTCGGCGCTGGGGATTGGCTTCCGCCCGTCGCGCAGGCACTCCACGAAGTGCATGATGTCGGCGTAGCCGTGCGCCTCGCCGATCTCTCTGTGCGGCCCGACGCGATACGGCATCTCCGGTAGATCGAGCGCCTGCTCGCCATCGGGCACCTTTGGCCCGGAAATCACCGCGCGCGGTCCGCCGGGACCACCGGGAGGGTCGGCATAGACGCACCCCTCGCTGCCGAAGATCGCGATCCGCGGCACGGGTCCAGAGCGGCAATTGGCTCCGTAGGCGAACCCAAACAAACTCTCGCCGAAGTCGAGCGTGATGTGGGTGTTGTCATCCATCTCGACGAGGATCTCTTTGTCCTTCCATCGGCGCACCGGGAGACCGATGCCTGACATGGCCTGGACGCGCTTGACCGGCCCGAGGATGCCGGTCATCTCGTGCAGGCAATAGACGGTCATGTCGTAGACGGGTCCGCCGCCCGGCTTGTAGTACCAGGTGGGGTCGACGTTGGCGAGGACGTCGTTCTCGGTGCGGAACGATTCGTACTCGTGCCCGGCACCCTGCATCCCGGCGAGCGACCAGTACGGGCGGCCGATCAGGCCCTTCTGGATCGCCTCCTTCATCTGCGGGTACGGGGGGCGCAGCATCTCGCCCGGCGACGCGCAGACGGTCAGTCCTTTCCGTGCGGCCATCTCGACGATCTCGTTCGCCTCGTCCAACCGAGTGGTCATCGACTTCTGCGTGTACACATGCTTGCCAGCCTCGAGCGCGCGCGTGATCTGGCGATGGTGGAGGGGGATGGGCGTGGCGATGAGGACCGCCTCGATGTCCGCCTTCTCGACCATCTCGTCGTAATCGGTGTAGGCGTCGCGCCAGACCCACTTCTCCGCGACCGCCTCGGCACGGCCGGGGACGGCGTCGCACACCGCGACCGCCTCGATGAGGGCGCGGGCGTCATCCTGGAAGGTATGGGGTAGGATGCCGCGTTGGGCCAGGCTGCCCAGACCGACCAGACCCACCTTCAGTTTCGCCACATGCCGGAAGCCTCCTACCGCCCAAGGGTGGCGCGCCGAGAGTACCGTACGGCGACGCCTCTCGGGGCAGGTGGCCGCGCCGCGACTCGCCCGCGCACCGACGTGCGCGCCAGGCACGCGCCGGGATGGAAGAAGAAGACATCAATCCTGTGGGACCACCCCACACCCGGCAGCGTCGTGCCGCGACACCACGTTGGAGACGGCGGCGGGGTTCGCGGTAGCGTGGTGCCGCCGCGCTCGTACGCCGGGGCGATTCTCAAAGAGGCGGCCGAAAGATCGGGGAATACCCCTTCCCGGATGATTGCGTGGCCGGTGACATGCGGATACACTGCGCTATGTACCAATTGGTACTTCTGAGAGGTTCGATGAAGAACAGTGCCCCTCAGATCGACCGTATCCCCACGACCGTACGAACCTGCCCTCGGTGCGGCCATCACACGCTGGTCGTCCGCGGCCAACGGCTGATATGTCGATCGTGCAACGAATCGACCTGGCGGTCGGAGATCTAGTCGTCGTGCACCCTTAGGCCGCGAACGCCAAGGGGTGTCCGAACTCCGCTGCGCCGGCGATAAAGTGCCCTGAACTCTTCATTGTCGCTCACCACGCGTGAGTGGGAGTCGGTGGCGTTGGAACTGCTCGGACACTGGACCGTTCTAGCGGCGCTCATCGTTTTCCTGATCGCCTACGCGATCGTGATGTTGGAGGACAGGCTCAACCTACCCAAGTCGGTCCCGGTTCTCTTCGGCGCCGGTATCGTGTGGGTTCTGGTCGCAATAAATCTCCACACCCTGGGAAGAGGTCACCAGATCAGGGACGCGGTCGAGCACAACCTCCTCGAGTACGCCGAACTCATGCTCTTCGTCATCGTCGCGATGACCTACGTGAACACGCTCCAGGAGCGCGGCGTGTTCGACGCGATTCGCGCGGCGCTTGTGTCGAGCGGACTCTCGCTACGCGCCCTGTTCTGGCTCACGGGACTCCTCGCCTTCCTGCTCTCACCGATCGCTGACAATCTGACCACCGCGCTGGTGATGGGCTCGATCGCTGTCGCGATCGGCCAGGGATTCCCGCGCTTCGTGGCTGTCTCGTGCATCAACATCGTGGTCGCGGCGAACGCGGGGGGTGCCTTCAGCCCCTTCGGCGACATCACGACGCTGATGGTGTGGCAACGCGGCATCGTCCCGTTCGAGGGCTTCTTCGCGCTGCTGCTGCCGTCGCTGGTGAACTGGATGGTCCCCGCCTCGATCCTGATGTTTGGCGTCGAGCGCGAGAAACCGCCGAAGGTTGATGCGGCGGCGATCCTCGAACGCGGCGCGATCGAGATCGTCCTCCTCTTTCTCGGCACCATCGCCCTGACCGTCACCGCCCATAACCTCTTCCGTCTCCCGTCGGCCGTGGGGATGATGTTCGGCCTCGGAGCGCTCCAGTTGTTCGCGTATGCGTTCAATCGATCCTCTTCCGGAGTGCCATTGCGCGTGAATACTCCGGACGATGTGTTCTCGAGTCCTCAGGCGGCCGCCATCGAAAACGGGGAACTGACGCCTGCACACACAGACTCCCGCCGGGTCGTACGCCGCCGCGCCGAGACGATCCCGCTCCACACGTTCCGGCAGATGGAACGGGTGGAGTGGGATACCCTGATGTTCTTCTACGGCATCATCCTTTGCGTCGGCGGCCTGGGGACGCTCGGCTATCTGGCTGCCCTCTCGTCCGCCCTCTATGGCGGTCTGGGCGCGACCACCGCGATCATCCTCATCGGGCTCCTCTCGGCCGTGATCGACAACGTGCCAGTCATGTATTCAGTCCTGGAAATGGGGCTGGACATGAGCCGGGGGGAGTGGTTGCTTGTGACGCTCACCGTCGGCGTCGGTGGCTCGCTTCTCTCCGTCGGGAGCGCCGCCGGTGTAGCGCTGATGGGTCAAGCGCGCGGCGTGTACACGTTCAAGTCCCACCTGAGGTGGTCGTGGGCGATCGCGCTCGGATACGTCGCGAGCATCGTGGTCCACCTCGTGGTGAACCAGGCGCTGATGTAGCGCCGCAATCGAGGCTTGCGGGAACTCGGCGTGCGGGATTTTCGCCAGCTCGGTAACAGGCCGCGGCGAGATGCCCTCCCCGATTATCGCCGGGTCGTGCCGAGATGGTGGAGGCCGGATCACAAGCGCGAGGCCGTCCCGGGCCGGCGTGCGGAGCGCCCCTCGATCGCATTGCTCCCACCGGGCAAGCGGATCGAACTCCTGGTCTCGGCGCCCGGAAGGGACGGTTCGGCCTGACGGCAGCTCACTACGACCGCGGCGCGATGACAATGATGATGGGTGGAGGCATGGCTCATCACGCGAGCCCAGCTCGCGCCGACATCCCGCTCGTCGACATCACGGTGGCGGGTGACCCCGTCGCGATGGCACTCCCCACGGCGCTCGTCGGCGCTGTCGCCTCGCCGGACGGACCGGTGGCACGGCGGCGCACCCTCGAACTGGGCGAAACGATGGTGCCGGGCGGCGCCCGTTTCTTAATCGACGGCAAGGAGTTCTCACCGGACCGGGTCGGTGTCCACACCACCCTGGGCACGATCGAAGAGTGGACGATCCGCAATGGAACTGACATGGATCACCCGTTTCATCTCCACGTCCATCCGTTTCAGATCGTGGCGATCGACGGAGCAACCGTCACCCCCGCGGGATGGGAAGACACCGTCAACATCCGAAAGGGACAGAGCGTGACTCTGCGCATCCCGTTCCGCGATTTTGCAGGCCCGACTGTGTTTCACTGCCACATCCTCGAACACGAGGATCTCGGCATGATGGGGATCGTCTCGGTCGGATAGCGAACCCCGCATGACCGGCGGACGCGAGCGCGAGCCTCCGAGCCGATCGCCGCGGGCACAGGATAGGGGCAGGCCGCCAGACTATGCTCTCGCCGATGGCGCCGGAGTATGTCCTCGCGGTGGACTTCGGTCAGACGTGGTGTAAGGCTGCCTGCGTCGCGACGAACGGCCGGTTCCTCGCCACGGGCAGAGCGCCGAGTCGCGGTCTGCCGGGCCACGGATTCGGCGCCGCCGATGGGGAACGGATATGGGAGACGTTTGTTGCGGCCTCGCGCGAGGCCATGGAGGGGGGACGCGCCGAGGGCCTCGGCGCGCCTGCAGCGATTGCCCTCTCGACCCGTATCGGTCAGGGAGTCCTCCTCGATGGCGAGAACGTGCCAGTCGAGATTCCGGAGCGGGCGAGGCGCATCGATGATGTCACCCTCGACAGGCTGTTCCTCCACACCACCTGGAGCGGGGATACCGCCGGATCGTACGCGCCGATCCTCGCCGGGCGCGCCATGGTCGTTCGGCGCGACCACCCCATTCTCTGGCGCCGCGTCCAGCGCATCGGCGCGTTCCACGACTGGCTGCTTCTGCGCCTGACCGGGCACTGGGCGACGAACCCGGCGACCGGACCCAGCGCCCTGCTGTGGCCACCCGCCGTCGCCGCCCTTGCGGGCCTGCCAGAGAGAGCGCTCCCAGCGATCCACCCCTTCGGTGAGATCGTGGCGCCGCTCACCGACGCGGCGGCGACCCGGCTCGCGTTGACCACCAGGCCGCCGGTCGTCGCCGGCTACCACGATGGGTCGGCCGCGACGCTCGGCGTCGGCGCGCTTTCGGATGGCGACGTCTGCATCACCCTGGGCACGAGTGTCGCGATTCGGGCCGTGCGCCAGGGGCCCCTATCCGGCTGGTTCCGCTATATGGTCGCGCCCGATCGTTTCGCCTGGATGCGCGGGTTCGAGCAGGCACTCGCCTATCTCGACGAGGCCGCCGCGATCCTGGTCGGCGAGGAGAATGCGCCGCCCTCCCGTCGCGGCGCGTTCCACCGGGCCCTGACTGCGGAGGCGCACGGAGCGCCTCCGTTCCCGGGCGGTGAGGCCTCGATTCGCCCGCTTCCCCCACTCGCGAGCGTCCCGGCGCATACCCGCACGGCGCGCGCGGGAGGCGCTCCGCGCGGCCTCATCTACCGGCGGGCTCTGGAGGGGCTTGCGGCCGGGATCGCCGGACTGGCGGCGCGCGCTCGCGAGGCGGGTCTGGGACCGCGCCGGTTCATCGCCACAGGGGGCGGAACCGAGAACGGTCTGCTGATCGAGATCCTCTCCGCGCTGCTCGGGGCGCCCGTTGAGATCGCCGACGTGGAGGGTGGCATCCGTGGCGCGGCCATCGCTGCGGCGCTCGGTGCCGGGCTCCACGCGGATCTGGAGGTCGCCAGCGCGGCGATGACGCCTCGGTGGCCCGAGGTCGTCGCGTCACCGGGGATGCGTCGGGCCTGCGCGGCGCTCGCGGCTTCGATCGCACCGCTACCGGACCCCTGGGAACCCCGCCCGTACTGGCGGCTCCTGCCGACCTGACGCACCGGCCGGGCGGTTCGCCCGTGTAACGCCGAGCGCCGGGACGGGTGGTATCCTCGCCGCAGACAGGAGTGACCACCCCATGAAAGCTGCTCGCCTCTACGGCGTCCGCGATCTGCGCGTCGAGGAGATCGACGCGCCGAAGCCCGGCCCCGAGGAGGCGCTGATCCGCATCCACGCTTGCGGCGTGTGCCCGAGCGACCTGCGCGCCTACACTGGGTCGCGTTCGGGGGGACCCGGCGGACCGGGCCTACCCCGGATACCCGGGCACGAGTGGGCAGGCGTCATCGAGGCGCTCGGCGCCGTGATGGCGGACGAGGGGGCGCCCTCGATCCACGTGGACGATCCACACCGGGAACCACCGCTCGCGGTTGGCGATCGCGTTGTCGCCGACTGGCGCTTCGTCTGCGGGCGCTGCTACCAGTGCCGCCGCGGTGTGTTCAATTACTGCGAGAACCTGCGGCGCGGCGTGCGCGGGGGTTTCGCGCAGTACGGCATTGCCCCGATCAGCCAGTTGCGGCGGCTCCCCGATTCGGTCACGTTCGAGGAGGCATCGTTCTGCGAGCCGCTCGCCTGCATCCTGAACGCCCACGCCGGCACGCGCATCGACGTGGGAGATGATGTGGCGATCGTTGGTACGGGACCGATCGGCCTGCTCCACCTGCAGATGGCGCTGCGCCGGGGCGCGCGCGTCATCGTGAGCGACCCGATTGCGGCGCGACTCGTGACCGCCCGAGAACTCGGCGCACACGACGTGATCGATGCCAGCGTTGTCGACCCCGTTGAACGGGTGAAGGAACTCACCCGGGGGCGCGGCGCGGACGCGGTGATCGTCGCCGTGGGCGCGCCAGAACCGATCGGACAGGGCTTGCAGATGGGCGCGATCAACGGCCGAGTACAACTGTTCGCGGGCACCTACCCGCCGGTGGACCTGCCGACCGATCCGAACCTCATCCACTACCGGCAACTTGTCGTCACCGGCAGCCACGACTTCACGCCGCACCACTTCACGACCGCGCTCAAACTGATCCAGCACGGCATCATCCGCGTGATACCGCTCATCTCCCATCGCTTCGACCTGGATGACGTGAGGGAGGCGTTCGAGACCACGGCGAACCGACGTGGTCTCAAGTCGATGGTCTTCACCGCGTAACGGCGTTCGGACGCGGCGGCGGCGGTGGCAGTTCTCGTCGGGATCGATCTTGGGACGACCACCGCCCGGTGCGTCCTCTTCGACGAGCGCGGCCGGGAGATCCGCGGAGAGTACCGCGAGGGAGCGATCGACTTCCCGCGCCCCCTGTGGGCGGAGGTGCCACCCGAGCGATGGTGGACGAACATCGCCCGGGTCGTCCGCGAGACGCTCGAGGGGTACGACGGCCCGATCGCGGGCGTCGGCGTCTCTGGCCTCATGCACGCGCCGGTTCTTCTCGACGAGGCGGGCACGCCGGTCGTCCCGGCGCAATTGTGGATGGATCAGCGCTCGGCGGAACAGGCCGCCGCGATCAATCGCGAGCGGGGCGTCGATCCGCACGCGGCGGCGACCGGCGCCGTGCGCGCGGTCCAGACGACGGTGTCGGCGCCGAAATTGCGCTGGTTGAGCGAGTGCCAGCCGGAGGCATTCCGGCGCGCGCGCCACCTGATGCTGCCGAAAGACTACATCCGGTTTCGCCTGTGTGGCGTCGCGGGCACCGATCGCTCCGACGCTGGTGGGACGGGCCTGTGGGACCGCGAGCGAGAAGAGTGGGACTGGGAGGCAGTCGACGCGGCGCGGGTGCCGCGTACGCTCGTCCCGGAGACGCGCAACGGTGGCGAACGGGCGGGATCGGTGACCGCGGAGGCCGCCGCCGCGACTGGCCTGCCCGTGGGCACACCTGTGGCGGTGGGTGGTTCGGATGTGTACTGCACACGTATCGCGGTGGGCCCGATGCAGCCGGGCGACGCGTGCAACTACATGGGCACGGCGACATGGATCGCGTTTGTCGGGGAGGTCGGGCCGGATGGAACGCCGGTCGCGCGCAGTTTCGGCTCGACCTCGACGACCGGGGCAGCACTGCGGTGGGCGCGTGATCTACTCGTAGGTCCGGGAGATCCGACCGATCCGGGGGCGAGCTACGAGCGGTTCGTGACCGAGGCGGCGTCGATCGAGCCTGGAGCGGAAGGGTTGATCTGCATTCCCCATTTGATGGGAGAAAGGGGACCTCGGGCCGAGCCCAAGGCCCGCGGAGCGTTCATCGGGCTCACGCTCCGCCACGGGCGCGCGCATCTCATCCGCGCCCTCCTCGAAGGCACGGCCTTACAGATCCGCCGCCTGTTCGACGAGCGCGGGCAGGGATTGGTCCAGCGCGCCATCACCGCCGGCGGCGCGGCACGCAGCCCACTCTGGATGCAGATTCTCGCCGACGTCACGGGCGTACCCATCCTGACCCCGCGCGTGACGGAGACATCGGTCCTCGGCGCGGCGATGCTTGCAGGTGTGGCAGCCGGGGAGTTCGACCTCCGGACCGGAATGGAGCGGATGGTACAGATGGGCGCGCACTACGCGGCAGACCCGGCTCGACAAAAGCGGTACGATGCGCTCTACGCGCAGTATCGTGAACTCGACGAGATGCTCTTGCCGTGGTATCGCAAGGAGGACTGACATCGATGATATTGACCCCACAGGCCGTCGCGACCGAGGCGCCTGAGTTCGCCAAGCGGCGGATGCACAACCTGTTCCAGCGCGACGGCCGGACCGTTCTCGTGGCGATGGATCACTCGCGCATTGGCGGCACCCGCGGCCTGGAGAACCCGCGGCAGGCGGTCGCCCGGCTCGTGGCCGGTGGTGTGGATGGCGTGATGACCACGATTGGTTTCGCGAAGGAGGCTGCCTCGGCGCTGGGCAATCGCGGGCTCATCATCGCCCTGGATTCCGAAGGGCCGATCGCGGACTACGGTGCCGATCAGGCTCTACGGTTCGGCGCCGACGCGGTCGAACTGAAGGTGTTCCCCGGTAATCCCACCGAGACGAAACTCGCCGATCTCCGCCGCCTGGCTGCTCGCTGCGATGAGATCGGGATGCCTCTGCTCGCCGAGCCGATCCCCGTGTCGTTCCAGGAGACCTCCGCGCACACTGTCGAGAACGTTTCGAAGGCGGCGCGCATCGGCGCAGAGGCCGGTGCAGACTTCGTCAAGGTGCACTACGTCGGCCCGGTCGAGGAGTACCGGACGGTGACGAGTCATTGCTACGTGCCGATCCTCATCCTCGGCGGCGCGCCGAAGGACGATCCGCGCGACGCGTTGCAGATGGCCGCGGATGCCTGCGCGGCCGGCGCGCGTGGCATCGTCTATGGCCGGAACGTGATCCTCCATCCCCGCCCGGATCGCATGATCGCCGCGCTCGGCGAGGTGATCCACGGTGGCGCGACGGTCGATCAGGCCGCCAAGGAACTGAACGTCCCGCGCTGAGGCGCGGAGACCGCATTACGCCGCGGGTGCGACCTCGCGGCAGAGCAGTTCGGTGAGACGCAGGATGTCGTCGAGGCATCCTGACCAGGCTTCGGCGGTGGCGATGGCGGCACTGTCGCCTCGGCTGCCGAGATGGTCGCGCGCGTCGGTCAGCGACTTCCGGGCGCGTTTTGCGCTCGAACCGGTGTTCTAGACGACACGGAGCAACCCTGGTCGGGATCGGACGAGAAAAGCTACATCGCTCAAGTCAGGATCCTTTGCTGCGGCGACCGTCTGCACGAGGCTGGCCCACGCCGCGCCGTTCGCCTCCGCTAGACCGAGTCGTCCACGGATCTGGATATAGCGTGCCCCTGCGCGTGCGGGCTTTGCAGTCGGATAACAGTCCCGCTTTCCTGGTACTTTCGGGTCATCGCCCCGCGTACGCGCTACGCTCCCCGGCAACACGCCACACAGGGGAGCCCCCCATGAGACTCGGCATGCGCTGCAATCGCTTCACATGGCCCGGAGGCACCCCGGCGATGGGGAGCACGCTCGCGACCATCGCGCGACGCCTCGAAGCGGCCGGGTTCTACGCGATCGACGTGATGGACCACTTCTTCCAGATGGGGCCACCGGCCGATGCGACGCTGGAGATGAACGAGGCGTACACGACCCTCGGATTCCTCGCCGGCGTCACCGAGCGGTTGCGCCTGGGCACGATCGCGACTGGCGTGACTTACCGCGAACCCGGATTCCTGGTCAGGCAGGTCACGACTCTCGACGCTCTCTCCGGCGGTCGAGCCTGGCTCGGGATCGGCGCAGCGTGGTTCGAACGCGAGCACCTCGGCCTCGGGTTCTCCTTTCCCCCGCTGAAGGAGCGGTTCGAGCGCCTCGAGGAGGCGATCCTCATCGCGAAACAGGTGTGGTCCGGCGAAGTCGGCGCGTTCACCGGCAAGCACTACCGACTGACAGAGACGCTCTGCTCGCCGATGCCCATCCAACGACCGCACCCAGCGATCATGATCGGCGGCGGCGGCGAACGGAAGACGCTCCGCCTGGTGGCCCGGTATGGCGATTCGTGCATTATCGGCACACCCGACCTGGCGATGATGCGCCACAAACTGGACGTCCTGCGCCAGCACTGCCACGAGGTAGGACGCTCCTACGACGCGATCGACAAGACGACCAACATCACCATGCTCGTCCGTGCCGATGGCGCGAACGGCGCGGAGACGCCGGCCCAGTTGGTCGCCCGGTTGCGCGATCTCCGGGCGCTGGGCATCACGTGGGTCATCGTCCGTATCGCCAACGCGCACGAACCCGGCGTCCTGGAGATGTTCGGCCGCGAGATCGTGCCTGCCGCGGCCGAGCTCTGAGCCGATGGAGGAGACGGTCATCCGGTCGCACCGAATCCACGAGGGGCGGGTCGTGCGCCTTCGCGTGGACGAGATCCGGCTCACGGATGGGACGATGGCGCGGCGCGAGGTGGTAGAGCACGGTCCGGCGGTCTGCGTCGTCGCGATCGACGACCGAGATCGGGTCCTGCTCGTCCGGCAACACCGGCTTCCGGCGGGCCGTGACCTGGTGGAGATCCCCGCCGGGTCGCTCAACGAGGGCGAGGATCCGCTCTTCGGGGCACAGCGGGAACTCGCCGAGGAGACCGGTTTCGCGGCGTCCAGGTGGAATGCGCTCGGCGGCTTCTTCGCCGCGCCGGGCTACTGCACGGAGTACCTGCATCTCTTCCTTGCGCGCGACCTGCGCCCCGAGTCGCGTCCGGCGGATGAGGACGAACGGATCGAGTTGGTCGCAATGCCGTTCGCCGAGGCGGTCGACGCGGTGGCGCGAGGCACATTTCCCGATGCGAAGACGATCGCGGGATTGCTCGCCGCGCACCTCTACGTGACGCGACATTCCAGGTAGACAAGCTCCCAGGCTCGCTCCAGACCCTTCTCCCCTGGTACGCCAGGATTTAGGAGGAGGCTATCGCGGAACACCAACGCGATTCCGCAGATCTTCCACCAGCAGAACTGGCAGCCCCTCTCGGTGGGAGTGACGTGTTCGGGCTGGAAGCCCGCGATCCCCGGGGATCCGCCGGCGCCACGATCTGGTTGCCGTGCGCGCGCTCGATGACAATCCTGCGATTTCCCTCACTGAAATGGGACACGCGCTCTTTTCAGCGGTTGAATAGCGCCGCAGACCGCGTATGCTCTCCCCGTGCCTGGCATCATCGACGCCGACGTTCACAACGCCCTGCCGGCCACGTCGGCATTGTTCCCGTACCTGAGCGCGCACTGGCGCGAGTACATCGCCCAATCTCACTTCAAGGGAGTGACCGATACGCCGTACCCGAAGGCACCGACCTCGCTGCGACCCCATGTGCGCCTTGAGAACGGTGTCGCCGGGGGATCGATCGAGCGGGTCCGGGAGGACGTCCTCGATCCGCTCGGCCTCGAGATCGCGATCCTGAACTGCGTCTACGCGGTGGACACCATCCATAACCCGGACCTCGAGGTCGCAATGGCGCGCGCGATTAACGACTGGCAGATCGAGCACTGGCTGGAGAAGGAGCCGCGCGTGCGCGCGTCGATCGTGCTGCCGATCCGCCAGCCCGAGGAGGCCGCGAAGGAGATCGATCGCGTGGGCGCCCACCGCGGCTTCGTCCAGGCGCTCCTGCCCGCCCGCACCGCGATGCCGTACGGCAAGCGCGCTTACCACCCGCTCTTCGCGGCGATCGAGCGGCACGACCTCGTCGCCGGGCTGGCATTCGGTGGCCTCCCCGGCAATCCGCCGACATCCTCGGGGTGGCCCTCGTACTACATCGAGGAGTACGCGGGGATGGCCCAGGTGTTCCAGAGTCAGTTGATGAGCATCATCGTCGAAGGCGTGTTCGATCGGTTTCCGAGCCTGCGCCTGACCTGCCTTGAGAGCGGGTTCACCTGGCTGCCGGCGTTCCTCTGGCGGTTCGATAAGGACTGGAAGGGGCTGCGGCGCGAAGTGCCCTGGAACAGTTACGTTCCGTCCGAATACGTCCGGCGCCACGTGCGCCTGACTCTGCAGCCGATCGATGGCCCGGACGACGGGGCACGTATCCAGCGGGCGATCGATCAACTCGGCTCGCCGGAGATGCTGCTCTTCTCGACCGACTTTCCCCACCGGCACTTCGAGCATCCAGATGAGGCAATCCCGACGTGGCTGCGCGCGACACACCGAGAGGCAATCCTGGGCGAAAATGCGCGAACCTGGTATCGCCTCGCGAAGGAGGGGACGTGACACTCACCGAGACGGCTCCGGCTGGCCGCGCGCGGGCGGCGACGACCATCGTCGATACCGACATTCACCCGTACCTCCATTCGGAGGCAGTGCTCGCGAAGTACCTTCCGGCACGTTGGCGGCAGCACCACGAGGAGTATGGCCCGCGCGGCTACGGCGGCCTCTTCTACCCGTTCATGTCACCGAACGCGGCGCGGGCCGACTCGTGGCCGCCCAACGGCGGTCCGCCTGGGTCCGATCCGGCATTCTTGCAGCGCCAGTTGCTCGACCAGTGGGAGATCGGCTACGGCGTACTCCTGCCCTTGCTCGGCACGGTGCGGCAGATGAATCTCGACTACTGCGCGGCGCGCGCGACCGCGGTCAACGATTGGCAGGCCGCGGAGTGGCTCGACGTCGAACCCCGTCTCCGTGCATCGATCGTCATTCCAGGCGAGGCCGCCGACCTCGGCGCCGCAGAGGTGCGGCGCCGCGCGCGCGACCGACGCTTCATCCAGGTCGAGCTGGAGGCGCGCACCCTCCATCCGCTGGGCAAACGGTACTACTGGCCG
This sequence comes from Chloroflexota bacterium, assembly GCA_016875715.1. Taxonomy (GTDB): domain Bacteria; phylum Chloroflexota; class UBA6077; order FW602-bin22; family FW602-bin22; genus VGOZ01. Next base: position 58,611 of record VGOZ01000006.1, read on the forward strand.
CTCTACGAGGCCGCCGCGGAGACGGACCTGCCCGTCGGGATGCACTTCGGGGTCATGGGTGGGTGGCCGATTTCGAGCGGCGCCGGACACCCTTCCTATTACGTCGAGTATCACGTCGGGCAGTTGACGAGCTTTCAGGACCAGGTGATCAGTCTCGTCTGCGAGGGCATCTTCGAGCGTTTCCCGACACTCCGGTTCGTCCTCATCGAGGGCGGGTTCGCCTGGCTCGCGCCGCTTATGTGGCGGCTCGATCGCGCCTGGAAACTGCTGAAGAGCGAGGTTCCGCACCTGAAGCGCGCGCCATCGGAGGTGATTCGCGAGCATTTCTGGTTCACGACCCAGCCGGTCGAGGAACCGGACGATCGGCGCGATTTCGCGCAGATCCTGGAGGACCTGCAGATGAGCGACCACATGATGTTCGCGACCGACTACCCGCACTGGGATTTCGACGCGCCCGATGCGGCGATCCCCACCTGGCTGCCGGAGACGACGCGACGGCGGATCATGGGCGAGAACGCGCTCGCACTGTACCGATTCTGAGCACGGGCGATTCTGCGGCGGCCGACGAGACGGCGCCGCAGGGCGACACCGGGGTGCGCCTGGCGCTGCGCCTTGAGGGACTCGCCCTGTTCGCGCTCGGCGTGGCCGGCTACTTTCTGGCCGGAGGCGACGCCCTCCTGCTTGTGCCGCTGCTGCTCGTGCCCGACCTCTCCATGCTCGGGTATCTGGCCGGGACGCGATGGGGCAGTGTGGCCTACAACTGCGCGCACGTGTTCGTCGTTCCAGCAGCGATCGTCGCCGTGGGGGCCGGCCTCGGGATCGCCCTCCTCCTGCCGCTCGGCCCGATCTGGGCGGCGCACATTGGGATCGATCGCTGCCTGGGATACGGCCTGAAGTACCGGGATGCGCCATTCCGCGAGACGCTTGTGCAGCGCGTCTGACCGTGGCGGCACCCCTCGCCACCACTTCCAGGAGCGGTATCGCCCTCGAGCGCGGGCCGATCATCCGTGTCGAGGACCTCGTCAAGCGCTATCGGGGCGCGGAGGCAAACGCGGTCGACGGCGTCTCCTTCGACGTCGCGGCCGGGTCGTTCTTCGTCTTGCTCGGCCCGAACGGCGCCGGCAAGACGACGACGATCTCCATCCTTACCACGACGCTTAACCCGACCTCCGGCCGGGTCACCATCGCGGGTCACGATGTGGTGCGCGAGGCCGCTTCGGTGCGCCGCCGTATCGGCATCATCTTCCAGCGACCCAGCCTCGATCAGAACCTGACCGGCGAGGAGAACATCCGGTTCCACGCGGTCCTCTACCGCCTCTACCCCTGGCGCCCGAGCCAGGCTCTTATGCCGCGGGCGTATCGCGATCGGGTCGACGAACTGGCCGCGATCATCGGCCTGGGGGACGACCTGTTTCGACCGGTCCGGACCTACTCCGGCGGGATGCGGCGGAAACTGGAGATCATCCGGAGCCTGATTCATCGCCCCTCGGTGCTGTTCCTCGATGAGCCGACGGTCGGGCTCGATCCCGGTAGCCGCCGGAACCTCTGGGAATATCTGCGCCAGGTTCGGGCCGAGAGCGGGACGACTGTGTTCCTGACGACGCACTACCTCGAAGAGGCCGAGGAGGCGGACGCGGTCTGTATCATCAACCACGGCCGGGTGGTGATTCACGGATCGCCCGATCTGGTCAAGGCCGACCTCGCCCAGCAGTACCTCCTGATCGACGCCGACGACCGTGCCGCTCTGGTCGCCGAACTGCGGCGGCGCGAGATCCCCTTCCTCGAGGGGGCGCCGCTCCGGGTTCCCGTCGACGAGCGGGCGGCGCACTCGGTCCTGCGGGCGATCGAGACGCCGCTCTCACTCGTCCGCACCCATATGCCGACGCTCGAAGACGCCTACCTGGAGATCATTCGCGAGCGTGACGATGTCTGAAGTCAGTTCCATCCTCATCATCGCGCAGCGCGACCTGCTGAAGTTCCTGCGCGATCGCCTGAGGATCGT
>VGOZ01000007.1 GCA_016875715.1 Chloroflexota bacterium
GCAGTACGTGCTCTACGGCCTCTTGCTGCTGTTCCAGCTCTTCTTCGCGATCATCTTCATGATCGTCCAGTTCGTCGCCCTGTTCTGGTTCCTGGGGCGCCCGCGAATGTACTGGATCATGCCGGGGGAGACGGGCGTCGGATTCAAGGACTACAAGGGCAACCCCGAGGTCCTCGACGTGGCGCGCAGAGTGGTGACGCTGCTGCGTGGTGTGAAAGAGTTCCGCGAGATGGGTGGCGAGGTCACCCGCGGCGTGCTCCTGATCGGCCCCCCGGGTACCGGGAAGTCCTATCTCGCGCAGTGCATCTCCACCGAGGCTGGCGTTCCCTTCGGCTATCTGTCCGCACCGTCCATCCAGGGCATGTTCTGGGGTATGGACGTGCTGCGGGTCTGGGGCCTGTACAACAAGGCCCGCAAGCTGGCGCGGAAGTACGGCGCCTGCATCCTGTTCCTGGACGAGATCGATGCCATCGGGAAGTCACGCAGTGGCATGGGCGGCGGCATGGGAATGGGTTCGATGGGAGGCTTCTTCGGCGGGGGCGGCGGCGCGCTCAACGAACTGCTCAACCAGATGGATCCGCTCCCGCGAGACGACAGTTTCAAGGCGAAACTCCTGCGCAAGCTCGGGCTCAAGACCAGCAAGGCGGTGATCCCGGCCGTCCTGACCATGGGCGCGACCAACATCGCCGAAGTTCTCGATCCCGCGCTGCTGCGCCCGGGCCGGTTCGACCGGAAGATCGTCGTCGACTACCCGGATTTCGATGGCCGCAAGGAGATCATCGAGTACTACCTCAGCAAGGTCACTCACGAGGGGATGGATCTCGATCGCTTCTCCAACGACACGATCGGCTACTCCCCCGTGGCGATCAAGCACATCATCAACGAGGCCGTCGTCAACGCCCACTTCAATGGCCGCGACAAGGTACGCTATCTCGACATCACCCGTGCGCGCGAAGTCCACGAGTGGGGCCTGCGCCAACCAATCAAGAGCCAGACCGTCGAAGAACGGCGCATGCTGGCGTACCACGAAGTCGGTCACGCGATCGCGCAGTACTACCTCGGCGCACTGAACGACGAGCCTTTCGCGAAGGTGACGATCATCCGCCACGGTCAGGCCTTGGGTCTGAGCTCCGGTCGGCCGACGCACGAGCGGCTCGTGCACGACCGACAGTATTTTCTCAACGACATTCAGATCTCGCTGGCGAGCCGTGCCGCCGAGGAACTCTTCTGCGATTCGGCCACCAATGGCGTCACGTCCGACTTCCGAAGTGCCACCTATCTCGCTGGGCTGTACCTCGGCGTCTGGGGGATGAATGGCACGTTCTACTCCGGCCTGGCGTTCGGCCAGGTGGTGCCCGATCCGCCGATCAAGCGCGAGATCGACAAGCTCCTCCGCGAACAATATCGGGCAGTCAAAGATCTACTCTTGGAGCACTGGGACGAGTGCGTCGCGGTCGCGGAAACGCTGCTGGAGCGCCTCGAACTCGATGCCGAAGAAGTCGACACCATCATCAGCGAGGTGCGACGGCGATCGCGCGAGGGCGTCCGCATTTTCCGGGTGCCGGCCCTCGATGCGCCGCCCAGAGCGTTGGACTTTGGCGTCCTTCCGCCTCCGCCAGACGACATTCCCCGTATCCCACCGAAGCCGAAGCCGCAACGCAAGGTGGCCGCCTCAACGCCACGTCCCGAGGGCTTGCCCACGGATTCCAGCGCGGGAGCCGCCGCCGGCGGCTGATTTCCGGAGAGCCACAACCAGATTTCACGGATCGGCTCCGAACCATCGAAGGATGTGCCGGAGCCGATTGCTATACTGGCGTGTCCCCGGGGGGCGTAGCTCAGTGGGAGAGCACTGCGTTCGCATCGCAGGGGTCAGGGGTTCGAATCCCCTCGCCTCCACCGACCCGCAATGGGTTCGATCGCGCGCCTCGATCGCCTGCGCGCTATCGAAGCATCCGCAGGACCACGAACCCGCCAATCAAGAGCACCATAAAGGCGAGCGATAGGATGTCAAAGTACTTCTCGATGGCACGCGATATGTGCGTGCCGAACAATCTGAGTAGCGCCGCGACCATGAAGAACCGGCCGCCACGTCCGATGATCGATCCGGCCACGAATTCGAACACCGAGACCTGAAAGACTCCACCCGCTATGGTGAAGACCTTGTACGGGATCGGTGTAAACGCGGCAGTGAGTACCGCCAGAAAGGCGTTCGCACCGTAGCTCGACTGGACCACGTCGAAGAACGCCTCAAGGTGGTAGAAGGCCACGATCTGTCGGCCGACCGTGTCGTACAGCGCGACTCCGATGAAGTAGCCGAACAGCCCGCCGGCGACCGAGCCAACCATGCAGAGCGAGGCGAACATCCACCATCGCCATCGATTGACGACCGTCATCGCGATGAGAAGTACATCCGGCGGAACGGGGAAGAACGAACTCTCGGCGAAAGCGAGGACGAACAGCGAAGGCGTCGCGTACCGTGTGTGAGCCCAGTGGGCAGTCCAGTCATAGAGCCGCCGCAACTGCCGGCTCGGAAACAGAACGATCGCGGCGAGCGGGGACGAGGAGGGTGTCGTCTTCACGGGTTCACACGGCGCCTGGCCGCTCGGTCAGATGGAAGCGGAGGCCCTCGCTGGTTGCGGGATCCATGTAGATGAGGCGAGCGCCCTCCGCGTTGCGGCGCGGCTCGGGCGAGAGACGCCGCATACCCTTTCGTTCCAGTTCGGCCAGGCTGGCGTCGAGGTCGGAAACGACGTAGCCGATGTGATCGAGTACGAGCAGGGGGCCCGCCCGAAGCGGGGCGACATCCGCTGGTTCGATCAACTCGATCTCGGTGCCGCCGATCCGGAGGAAGACGAGGTGTGCTCCGTCGGGGTTCCGCGTCTCCAGTTTGAGTTCAGCTCCGAATGCGGATCGATAGAAAGCGATCGCGGCATGCCGATCGCGCGTCTGATAGCCGATGTGATAGACGTCCTCGAACACCTGTCTCCCCGTGGGCGGCGTGATAGTCGGCCAAGGGTAATGAACGAGACTTGCTCGCGGCCCGTTCCTAAAATGCGCCCGCGTGCGTATCGCGCTCATCGGCAGTGGTTCCATCGCCGCCGCCCACGCGCGGGCCATCCGGCGGATCGCCGAGAGCGACGTGGTGCTCGCTCCTCGAGTCGTGGTCGTGGTGGGACGACAGCAGGCCGGTGCAGAGCAATTTGCACGCGACCATGGGATCGACCGGGCGACGGCCGAGTTCGAGCGCGCATGCGAATCCGCGGAAATCGACGCCGCGATCGTCTGCTCGCCCAGCAGTGTCCACGCAGCGCAGAGCCGACGCGCGCTTCTCGCCGGCAAGCACGTCCTCTGTGAGATACCGGTCGCCCTGTCCCTGGCCGAAGCCGATGCGCTGGCGGCGCTCGCGGCCGCGCGTGGGCTGACGCTGATGGTTTGCCACACGCAGCGCTACTACCCAGCGCTGGTCGAGGCGCGTCGTCTCATCGCGGATGGGGAGATCCATCCGCACGCCCTGATCGCCCGATACGGTTTCCTGCGCCGCGAGAACGTGAACTGGTTGGGGCGCCGCCGCACGTGGACCGATGACCTCATCTGGCATCACGGTGGCCACGCCGTCGACACCGCGCTCTGGCTCCTGGGGCAGTCCGTCGAGACCGTGCGGGCGTTGATCGCCCAGCGCGACGAACCCCTGGGCATTCCACTCGATTACGGCATCCTCCTGCGGACGGTGCGGGACCAGGTTGTCACCATCGCGATGTCGTACAACACGCACATCGCCGTGCACGACTACCTCGTGGTTGGCGAGGAACGATCGATCCAGTATGTCGATGGCGACCTGCGCGATGCGTCCGGCATCCTCGTGCCGCGCGCTCGATCGGGTTCGGTCTCCGACCCGATTGTGGAGCAGGACCGCGACTTCCTCCATGCGGCGCGCGGTGAGCGGGCGTGCCCGCTGGGCGTTGGAGACATCCGGCCGTCGTTGGAGGCTCTCCAGATTCTCCAGGGTGAATTCGACCGCCGGGGCGCAGTCCGCCACCCGCGCTATCCCTGAGCGAAGATCGGGTTGGTGCGCAAGTAGTCGCGCACGATTGCCGGAGTGTCTTCCGCCGCGCCTCGGCGGACGCGGGTGGAGGACATGGCGCGCAGGCCTGGCTCGAGATCGAGCGGCCCGACGAACTCCCGGTAGCGCACGTTCGCCGGCTGCGCCATCAGGTCATCGATGTCGGCGAAGGATGTGTCGGCGCGCGGAGCGACAAGGATCCGTGCGAGACCGAACAGGTCCCTCAATGCCGCATCGCGATCGTCGTAGTAGCGCGGGTCGAGGATCTGCACGATCTTGTCGAATCCCACCAGAAACGTGAGGCTCGCCGAGGTTACCTCAGTTACTGCCCGAGCGATATCGACGTAGAGGCCTCGATTCAGAAGGAGCACTCCATCGTCGGAATCTGCGGCGAGCCGCAGGAGAAGATCGAGACGATCGAGTAGCGGGATGCCCGTCACCACCTCTTTGTCCACCGTCCGCGCGGACAGGACGTACGCGACCGCGTCGAGTCCGGCCGCCCTGCCGGAGCGGGCCAGCCCCACATGCGCTAGGGTGGGCGGGTTGAAGGATCCCGGCAGCAGGCACAGGCGAGCGAATGGCCGGCTGGGCCGACGGATCCACTCTGCCCGTGGCGGCAGCGCGGGATCGGCACCCTCCAGTGCCGCGGTCAGATCCACCACGCACACGTTAGCTGAGTGCCGGCCGGCGACATCCTCTCTAGAATCGATGATCGTGAGCCGGCGCGCTTTTCTCTCCTTCGCCTTGATGGTCGCGCTCGCCACGGTGGGGTGTGGGGCGGTCGTCGGCACCTCGGAGCCGGCTACGCCGACGCCAGTTCCTCAGGCCGACGACGCCGGGAAGCAGACCTACGTCGTCGAGCGCGGCAGCATCTTTGACACGATCAAGGGACTCGGCCGCATCGCCGCTCAGACGGAGACACCGCTGTACTTCAAGGAGGCAGGGCGTATCGGCTCGGTCAACGTGGCGATCCTTGATAGTGTGAAGAAAGGTGATCTACTCGCCCAGATGGACGCGGGGGATCTCGGCCCCCGAATCGAGCGCGCGCGCATCGAGATCGACATCGCGCAGATCGAGCATGCCCGGACCGTGGCGAACTCGGCGTCGGCGAGGTCGGATCTGACCGCGGCGAGTGCCTCGCTCGTCGGGGCCCAGAACGCTCTCACCCGAGCGCGCGTCGAACTGGCGCGCCTCGAGGAAGGACCGACGGCGGAGCAGCTTGATGCGGCGCTCGCCTCGCGCGCCGGTGCTCTTTCCACCTATCACCGCGCCTCGGCCCATCTCGCGAACCTACGCGAGAACGCGCCGCGTGAGGCGACCATCTCCGCCGAGTCAGGCGCCGCGCGCGCGCTGGCCGCACTCGCGCGGGCACAGGCAGACTACGATGCGGTGGCATGGCGCCCGGGCGTGGGCGCATCTGCGGTCGCGCTCGCGCTCGCACAGGCGACGACCGACAACGACGCGGCGCAGGCCGCGCTCCGCATCTCCCGTCGTACCTCTGCCGAGGATCTGACCCTGGCCGAACGATCCGCCGAGGCCGCGCTCCAAGCCTACCGCGCCGCGGAAGCGCGACTCGAACAGGTCCGTGCCGGGGCCCGGAACGAGGATGTGGCGGTCGCACGGCTAGGCGTTGCGCGGGCCGAGGCCGCGCTTGCCGATCAGCAGGCGGCGTATGAGGCAGCCGCGGCGAACGCCCGGGTCGATACGGCGAGTTTCGACGTGCAGATGGCGGCGAAACGTCTCGAGGCGGCGCGCGTGCGCCTGCGCGGCCTTGAGGAGGAACTCGAGGCCAAACGTATTCGTGCGCCGTACGACGGGGTAATCACGTTCATCACAGGCAAGCAGGGCGAGCAGTTCCAGGCCTTCAACCCGATCGCGATCATCTCCAATCCCACGATCCTCGAGGTCTCCGTGGAGTTCGACGGCACGACGCTCGCGCGCGTGAGCACCGGGCAGCAAGCCATTGTGATGACCGACGCGTTCGGGACCACCGAAATCCGCGGCAAGGTGGTTCGACTGCCGACCACCGGTTCCGCCCCGGTCGGGCCGCAGTCGACGACGAACCCACGGGCGATACGCGTCAGTTTTGAGCCGCCGGGCGCGGGGGCGCAGGTCGGCCAACTCGCGCAGGTGACGGTCGTAACACAGCAGAAGGACGATGTCATCCTCGTTCCGAACTCCGCAGTTCGGCGATTCGGTTCGCGCCGTTACGTGCAGACGCTCGTGGACGGTCGGCGGCGCGACGTCGATATACAGACAGGGCTCGTGACCGAGACCGTGACCGAAGTGACGAAGGGCCTGAGCGCGGGACGGATCGTCATCGTCCCCTGAACCCGAGTTGGGCCTTCCGCTCTGGCGATCGCGCGGCTGGCAGCACGAGGAGATCCGTGTCTGGTCCGACTCGGTCCTCGACCAGGCCGTCGCGCACCAGCGAGAGGAGTGCCGCCTCGACCGACGCCGAGTCGACCACCAGGGCGTCCTTGACTCGCTCGATCGCGGCTGCCCGACTGAGTGGTTCTGGAAAGTGATCCCGCAGGAGGTCGACGATCCGGCCGCGAACCTGTCGAGAGGAGCCCGCGAAACGTCCCTGGCGTCGGCCGGCACTTCTGTCGTCCCGGTGGATCTTCTCACTCGCTGCCCAGCGACACTCCGGGTGGATCGGGCAGAGGAGGCAGCGAGGAGCCCGCACGCCGCAGATGGTCGCGCCGATGTCCATCAGTGCCTGGTTCCACTCTTTCGCCTGCCCAGGCGGAAGGATCGCCTGCGCCGCCGCGGCGACTTCGCGGTCGCGGACTCCCTCCCGGCCGAAGAGCCACCGTCCCAGGACGCGGCGAAGATTGACGTCGATCGTCGCGACATCGTGGCCCAGAACGAAGGCGCGGATCGCACTGACGGTATAGGTTCCTACACCCGGCAGGCGACGCAGGGCGTCTGGTTCCTGCGGAAGCGTTCCCCCGCGATCCATCACCTCCAGGGCGAGTTCGCGCAGGCGCAGCGCGCGCCGGTTGTAGCCGAGACCGCGCCAGGCATCGATCGCCGCACCGGGCGCTGCCTTGGCCAGGGCCGACCAGGTAGGAAATCGATCCAGGAAGGGCCGCCACTTCTCCGTGACGCGTCGCACCGTAGTCTGCTGCAGCATGAACTCGGCCACAACGATGGCGTACGGGTCGCGGGTGCGGCGCCAGGGGAGGTCGCGCGCTTCCCGGTCGTACCACGCCAGGAGGGCCACCTTCGCATCCACAGGCGAACGATAGCGGCGCATCCAGGTGCCCCGGGCACCCGACTACACTCGCTGACGGCGATCCTCCACGGATCCCACGATCGTTAGCGGGAGTTGCCGCAATTGGAACGAACCCTCATCATCGTCAAGCCCGATGGGGTCCAGCGCGGCCTCGTCGGCGAGGTTCTGCGCCGCTTCGAGACTCGCGGACTGCGCGTCGCCGCCCTGCGTCTCATCCGCATCGACCGTGATCTGGCGGCGCGTCACTACGCGGTTCACCAGGGAAAGCCGTTCTACCATGGCCTCGTCGCGTACATCACCTCTGGACCGGTTGCTGTCGCCGCGATTGAGGGGCCGGACGCGATCCAGGTCGTTCGGCGCATGGTCGGGGCGACGCGCTCCAACGAGGCGGCTCCGGGGACCATCCGTGGTGACTATGCGCTGACGGTCGGACGCAACATCATTCACGCGAGCGATGCGCCGGAGACGGCCGCGTTCGAAGTCGATCTCTATTTCGCACCGTCCGATCTCCACGCCTACGAGCGAGCGACCGATCCGTGGGTGTTTCCGAACTGAGCGTCGGGATCCCTGGATCGTCGGCGCTCCAGCCGAGTCAGGCGCCGTACTTGGCGAGTTTGCCGGTCGCCGCGAGGGCGAGCTGCATGGCCGCTTGTGCCGGAAAGGTTCCAAGGCTCCCCTCGGTGCACGCCCGTTCGCCGAACGCCTGACACCGATCGGCGAACGCGTGGCGGGCGTGCAAAAGGAACGGCACCGGGTGCCACGAGTGCTGGCGCAGCACGGCCGGCGTCGAATGATCGCCCGTGATCATGAGGCAGTCGGCTCCGAGATCGAGTAGGGCCGGTATCGTGCTGTCGATGCTCTCGAACAGATGAACGCGCCGCTCGAAATCCCCGTCCTCACCCGCGGCATCTGGCGCCTTGACGTGGATGTAGAAGTACGTGAACTCGCTCCACGAGCGGCGTGCAACCTCGATCTGCGCGGGCAGGGTCGGGCCGGAATCGAGCACGCTCATACCGACGAGTCGGCTCATGCCGCGGTACATCGGATAGATCGCGATGGAGGCGGCAGTCAGACCGTATCGCTCCTGAAAGGTCGGGAGGGCTGGCCTTCGTGCGAAACCGCGAAGCAGAAGTCCATTGGCCGGGCGCTCGTCGCGGAGCGCCTCGTGGACCACAGCGACCCAGTGATTCAGAAGACGCGCGGTCGCCTCTGCGCCGCCGTCGATCGCGGTGATGCGGTGGGCCGGAACGCCTGTCTGCTGGGGATCCGTATCGCCGAGATGATCGGAGAGTCCCTCGGCCCGGAAGACGGCCATCGCGCGGTGCTCGCTCTCCGTCTCCAGGAATACCTCCAGGCCGGGCACCTGTACCAACCGCAAACGGTCGACGAGGCGGCGATTCTCCTCTGTAGAGATGCGTCCGGCGCGTCGATCGCTCACGTTACCCCGATCGTCGAGCGTCGCGAAGTTGATACGCGCCGCGACATCGCTCGCCTCGAGGGGGAAGTCGATCCCCAACGCGGAGAGGATCCCGCGGCCGACAAGGCTGGCGATCGGGTCGTACCCGAACAGCGCAAGGTGCCCAGGACCACTCCCCGGTGTGATGCCCGCGCCGACCGGTTCGGAGAGACCGCACGTCGATCGCGCGGCCAGCGCGTCGAGGTGAGGCGTGCGCGCGGTCTCGAGTTCAGTTAGGCCCGTTGTGGGAGAGGGCAAACCTCCGAGACCGTCGATCACCAGCAGGATGATTCTCTGGTCATTCTCCACGATCAGTTCGGAAAGGAGCTCTGGCGGAACCGTGCGCGGACTCAGCGTTCTCCCTCTCCGTCCGGCCGCGATCCTGGAGGGTCGCATGTCCGCACCGTTGGAATGAGCGATAGGCTCATCAGAGGATAGACAAACCACACGGTCGCGCCGCCGAACAGCATGCCTGTCAGAGTGCGCAACAATGGCGTCGATTCGCGCAGGCCGAGAGTCGCTGTGCCTCCGTCCACGAGGATCGGCAGGCTCAGGAGTGCGTAGCCGATCGCGGAGGGCGCGGCGGGCAGAATGCGACGCCACTGGAGGAGCAGCAGAGTCACGAGCATCGAGCCGTAGATCGCCACATCGCGCTGGCAGATCGCCATCGGGTAGCCAAAGACCCACCACGACGCGCGAGGATCTTGATGACACACGAACCGAAAGGGATCTCGGACCGAGGTCGCGGCAGCGTCGTGGCCCATCCAGGCAAGGATTGGCGCCACGGTTGACAGGCCGAGGGCGATCGCAAGCGATGCCGTGAAGGATCCGCCCCAGTATCGGCCAATTAAGTGCAGCAGCCGAGCGGCGATAGCCCGAATACCATACGTAGGCGGCCTAGCGTCGGTCCAGAATAGGGGCGGACACAGCCAGGAGGTCGGCATATGGCGAACGAATCGGGAGTGCTGGCGGGTCGCGTCGCCGTGGTCACGGGGAGCGGTACCGGGATCGGTGCCGGCATTGCCGAGGCCTATGCCGAGGCGGGCGCGGCGGTGGTCATCAGCTACCACAGCAATAGCACGGGCGCGGAAGCGCTTGCGCGACGACTCCAGGCGCGTGGGACGCAGGTCCTGGTCCACGGCTGCGATGTGCGCTCTTACGGCGCGGTGCAGAACCTGTTCGATGCAACCGTGGCCCTGTTCGGTCGGGTCGATGTCCTAGTCAACAATTCGGGGATCACCGAACCCCACTCGATCCTCGAGATGACGCCTGAGGATTGGGATAAGACCCTGAACATTAACCTTCGTGGCATGTTCTTCTGTACGCAGCGGGCCGCACGGGAGATGATCCGCGTCGGACGCGGCGGCAGAATCATCAATCTCAGTTCGGTCCACGGCTTTGCGGCGGTGCCGAACCACAGCCACTACGAGGCGAGCAAGGGCGGCATCAATCTATATACCAAGGCGTGCGCGATCGAACTCGCGCCACACGACATCCAGGTCAACGCGATCGCCCCGGGGGCCATCGAAGTCGACAGGTACTTTGGCTTTCCCGGCGGATACAACCGGGATGAGTGGGGCGCCCGTATTCCCGCGGGCCGGGTTGGCCTGCCCCGCGACATTGGACCGCTCGCGGTGTTCCTGGCGAGCGCCGGCGCACAGTACATCACCGGTCAGATCGTCTGGGTCGACGGTGGGATGACGAGTCGCTTACCTGGCTTGAACAACTGATTCGGAGGTTTCGGACGTGATTGGCGGGCCGTGCCGATTACCGTTCCGGTCGTCACGGCTGTGGTAACCTTTTCCCGCAAGCGCACGTTTTCGGAGATTCGGTGACCTCACTTCCGACCAGCCAGCGCGGCCGCATCTTCAGTCGCCGATCCCTCCTCGCGGGTGCGGGAGCGGCCATCTTGGGAGTTCTGGGAGCCTGCGTGACCCAGGGTGTCGTGCCCGGGCTGCGCGGGTCCACGGGTGAAGCGCTGCCGGCACAGCCACACGTGCCGCCCGAGATCGTGTCGGTCCCGGCGCCGATCGCTACCCTGGCACCGCGAGCCGAACTGATGCCCACGCCGACGGCGGACGTTCAGCGCGCCAAACCGCCGGCGCTCCTTCCCGTCGCTGCCACGCGGGTCCCCACAATCGCCGCCCCGGGTGCCACGGTGACTGTTGCGTTGCCCACGCCCACAGCGAACGTGGCGATCTACGACGAGTTTCGCCTCAGGGACCGTCTGGGCGCCGCCCAGACGTCGTACGCCGGATCCATCCCCGAGCGCGCCCACAATGTCGAACTGGCGGCGAAACGGCTCGATGGCGCCCGGATCGCTCCGGGAGAGGTGTTCAGCTTCAACAACGCCGTCGGTTCGACAACGCTCCTGACGGGATACAAGAAGGGCTACGGGATCACGATGAAGGATGATCGCCCGGAGACGATCCCGTCGGTCGCCGGTGGTATCTGTCAGATTGCCACCACCGTCTTCCAGGCGGCGTTCTGGGCTGGGCTCCCGTTCGTCGAGAGGCACTCCCATATCTACTGGATCCCACGCTACGGCGTTCCTCCATCGGGGCGGCTCGGCTACGACGCGACAGTGGACGATCCCGGCGTCGATCTGAAGTTCAGAAACACGACCGGCGACTGGATACGTCTGTCCTCCTGGTTCGATGGCGCGAACGTCGGATTCGTTCTACACGGCGTCAATCCCAGGTGGAAAGTCGAGGCCGCGCCGCCGACGGCGCGAGACACTGTCAAGACCGACACCAAGATGGTCTTCCAGGATGACCCGACCATGCCGGTCGGCCGCCAGCTGGAGGTCGAGCACGCGGAGGATGGGTTCACGCTCACCGGTTATCGAACGGTCAGCCAGGATGGCAAGATCGTCGACCAGTATGTGTTCACGAATCGCTACCGACCAGCGAGGAACGTCACCCTCGTTGGCACGCTGGGTGCGACCCCCACCCCATCACCGGTGCCCACGGCGACCCCGACTCCGCTGCCCGGTCTCGTGGGTCGTATGCCGAATGGACGAGTGATCGTGCCACCTCTTTCGGGTATGTCGGAGGCGCACGCCCGCGCGGTAATCGCCCAGATCGAACTGACGGCGACGTACACGAACTATCAAGGCCCGTCCGAAGTGCCGCCGTACATCCTCGCGTCGGTGCCGGTGGGGCACGTCCTCAGTCATCAGCCGCCGCCGGGCAGCGAGGTCTTCTCCGGGACGCCGATTCACCTGGCTGTGCGCGCCCGGTAACCGTCCCTCAGGGAGGCGGGTCCCCGAGCGCACAGTTATCGATGAGTCGCACACGGTCCACGCGCGCGGCGACCAACACTCGCGTCGACATCGTCAGAGTCGCCGTCGGGGTCAAGTCGGCCGGATCCACGACCGCGACGTAATCCGGGATGAGACAGCATTCGGCAATCTCACCAAGAACGGCGGTGCGAAGTGTGTCGGGATCGCGTGCGCCCTCGCGAAAGAGCGCGGCAGCCCGGCGAAGCCCGCGTGAGATTCCGACCGCCCGCTGCCGAGCCGGCGCGTCCAGATAGGCATTGCGCGACGAGAGGGCGAGCCCGTCCGGATCGCGGATCGTCGCGCACCCAACGATGGCGGTCGGGAGATCGAGATCGCGCGCCAGCCGCCGCACAACTTGAAGCTGTTGAAAGTCCTTCTCGCCCAAATACGCGATGTCGGCACGGGTCGCGATCAGCAGTTTCGCGACGACCGTGGCCACTCCAGCGAAATGCCCAGGGCGATGCTCGCCCTCCCATCGCTCGCTCACGCCACCCACCGAGACAGATGTGTCGAATCCCGGTGGGTAGACCTCCTCGACGGGCGGGTGAAAAAGGAGATCCACGCCCTCGGCCCGACTCAGGCTTAGGTCGGCCGCGAAATCGCGCGGGTATCGGGCAAGGTCCTCCGATGGGCCAAACTGAGCCGGATTCACGAAGAGAGTCAGGATCACACGGGCGCATTCGGACCGTGCCCGGCGTATGAGGCTGGCGTGACCGGCGTGGAGGAAACCCATCGTGGGCACGACTCCAACGGGGCCAGGCAGCGCGGCTCGGCGCTCGCGCAGGTCGGCGACCGTCGCTACAACCTCGGTCATGGTCGGTTCAGGCGGGAACCGCCTCTGGCCTGAGCTGTGAGACGAACTCGCGCAGTTCCGAGGACCCGTTGAAGGCGTGTCCGGGCGCGGGAAACACCCCCGAGCGCACGTCAGTTGCGTACCGCCCGATCGCCTCGCGAATCGTCGTCGCGATGTCGGCGTACCGACCGGCGTGGCGAGGAATGTGGGTCTGGCCGGGATATGCGACGAAGCCGAGGAGATCGTGGAGCACCTGGATCTGGCCGGAGCAGCCAGCTCCCGCGCCGATCCCGATCGTTGGAACGGTCAGCCGCCCGGTCACTGCCTCCGCCAGCGCCGCTGGCACCAGTTCCAGGACGATCGCGAAGACCCCTGCCTCCTCCAGTGCCGCCACGTCGTCGAGCAACCGCTGCGCCGCCGCGCCCGAATTCGCCTGGAGCCGATAGCCGCCCAAAGCGTGAACCGATTGGGGCGTGAGCCCGACGTGACCCATCACCGGGATACCCGCGTCTACGATGCGTCGAATCGTTCCGGCCACGGTCCGGCCGCCCTCGAGTTTGACTGCGCCAGCGCCACCCTGCTGAATCAGCGAAGCCGCGCCGCGCATGGCCTGTTTGTGGCTGACCTGGTACGCAAGAAACGGCATATCGGCAACCACGAGCGTCGACTGGGCGGCGCGCGTTACCGCGGCGACGTGGTGGCGCATTGCCCCGAGGGTGACGGGCACGGTCGAGGTATGACCGAGAACGACCATTCCCAAGGTATCGCCGACCAGAAGGGCATCGACGCCCGCAGCCTCGGCAAGCGCCGCGGTCGGATAGTCGTACGCGGTGACCATGGCAATTGGCGCCCCGGCTGCCTTGAGGCGGGCCAAATCCGCCGCAGTATGAGCCATGGTGGCTCCTCACGAAAGGGCTCGCGGCCGCCGGAGCGGTCCACGGCACGCGGATTATATGGTTACCATCCGGTCAGCCACGGGCCGCCCACCGAGCGCGGCCAGATTTCCCCATCCTCCGGCGGAGCACGACAGATGTACCACGCGGTGATCCTGTGCGGTGGCTCCGGAACGCGCCTGTGGCCGTTGACACGCGCGGCGCGGCCCAAGCAGTTCCTGCCGCTCTTGATCGATCGACCTCTCCTACGCGAGACGATCGACCGCATCGCGAGAACGGTACCGATCGATCGGATCTGGGTCGTGACAGGGCGGACCCACGCTGAGGGCGTGCGTGCGATCGCGGCCGAACTCGATCCCCGCAACATACTCGTCGAACCCGTGCCGCGAGACTCGGCTGGAGCCATCGGCCTGGCGGCCTCGCGACTCAGCCGAATAGACCCCGGGGCCACCTTTACCGCGTTTCCCGCCGACCATCTCATCCGCAACGTGTCCACGTTCGACTCGGCACTGCGCCTGGCCAGCGCGCTTGCCCTCGGCCGCACGATCGTCTGTATCGGCATCGCCCCTACCCATCCCGATCCCGGCCTCGGGTACATCCAGCGCGGAGAGCCCGAGCGAGCGGCGGAAGGGCTCGTCGCCTATCGGGTTGATCGCTTCGTCGAGAAGCCCGATCTCGCGCGTGCCACGGAGTTCGTCCGCGATGGCGGCTACCTCTGGAACGCGGGCGTCTTTACGTGGTCGGCCGCGTATCTGCGTGAGCTTTTCGCCGAACACGTCCCGGGATCGGTGGAGATCTTCGATCGTACGGAGAGCCTGCTTGGGATCGATGAGGCCGCCGCAACGAGCGCGTTCGCATCGTTGCCCAGGATCTCCGTCGACTATGCCATCCTGGAAAAGGCGCCCGATCGTGTTGTCGTTCAGGCCGATCTGGGCTGGCTGGATATCGGCAACTGGGACGCCGTATTTGGCGCGTCGCCGCAGGATGCCGAAGCGAACGCTGTGCCGACGAACAGCGTCCTGGTCGACACCCATCGTACGTTCGTCGATTCGCGAACAGGTCGCACGATCGCGCTCATCGGGGTGGACGATCTCGTTGTCGTGGATACGGCCGATGCATTGCTGATCTGCCGCCGCGATCGGCATCAGGACGTGCGCCGTGTGGTCGACGAACTACGTGCTCGAGGGTTGGACCACCTCCTTTAGGGCCAGCAACCCGACGATCAGGTCGAGGATGTCGTCCGCGACCGCGCTCTTGGTCTGGAGCGGGCGCGACTCGACTCTCCCATCCGGAAACACGAACGTGACCCGATTGGTATCCGTGCCGAAGCCACTGCCCTCCTCGCTCACGTCGTTGGCGACGATGAGATCGACCCTCTTGGCGGTGACCTTCGCGCGGGCGTTCTCGATGACATCATCCGTCTCCGCGGCGAAGCCAACCTTGATGCCCCGCCAGTCGGCGAGGCGGGCCAGGATGTCCGGGTTCGGCACCAGATCCAGGGTGACGGACGCACGCCGCTTGATCTTCTGACCGGCGATCGCGCTCGGACGGAAGTCCGCCGGCGCCGCGGCCATCACCAGAGCGCTCGCCGTCCGGACTGCGGAGTGAATCGCCTCCTCCATCTCGCGCGTCGACTCCACTGCGACGGCCTCCACTCCCGCGGGTAGGGCAACTTGTAGTGGGCCGTGGATGAGCGTCACCCGCGCGCCGCGTCGACGCGCCTGTTCGGCCACGGCGACTCCCATCTTGCCCGAGGACCGATTCCCTATGAAACGCACCGGGTCGATCGCCTCGCGGGTGCCACCGGCGGTGACGACAACGTGCCGTCCCATCAGATCCTGCTCTCGCTCGAACTCCCGCGCGATCGCATCCACGATCTCCTCCGGTTCGGGCAGGCGGCCTCTACCGATCTGACCCGATGCGAGGCGACCCTCGCCCGGTTCCATGACGATTGCGCCTCGACGGCGCAGGATCGTCACGTTTTCGACCGTCGCTGCTGCAGCCCACATGTGTGGTTCCATCGCCGGTGCGATAAGGAGTGGCGCGCTGGATGCCAGAACGGTGGCTCCCAGTGCGTCATCGGCCATGCCGTGGGCGAGTCGGGCAATCGTGGCCGCGGTCGCTGGCGCGATCACGATCAGGTCGGCGGCCCGCCCGAGCGCGACGTGGCCGATCGCGTCCGACGACTCCTCGTCCCAGAGTTCGGTAAGCACGGGCCGCCCCGTGATGGCGCGGAACGAGAGCGGGGCGATAAAGCGGCGCGCGCTCGGCGTCATCACCACGTCGACCGACGCGCCTGCCTTTACGAGTTGGCTGGCGAGCGCGACCCCTTTGAATGCGGCGATCGAGCCAGAGACTCCGAGAACGATCCGCCTCCCGGCGATCATGCTGCTGCACCGTCGGACCGGTTGATCTCCCAGAGCAGTCGGAGCCCCTGTAGAGTCAAGTGCCTATCGACAGTATCGATCGCGGTGGTCTCGCGAGCGACGTAATCCACAAGACCGCCGGTGCCGATCACCCGCGCGGGCCCGATCTCCTCCTTGATGCGTCGAACGAGGCCCTCCACGAGTCCACAGTACCCGAAGAGGAGCCCTGACTGAACGTTGGTGGCCGTGTTCTTTCCGATCGCGCTGCGCGGACGACTGAGATCGACCCGAAAAAGCCTCGCCGCACGCGAAAAGAGCGCTTCCATCGAGATCTCGAGGCCCGGCGCGATCGCCCCGCCAAGGAAGTCACCCTCTTCGGAGATCACGTCGAACGTCGTGGCGGTGCCGAAGTCGACCACAATCGCCGGTCCACCGTAAAGGCGATGTGCCGCGATGGAGTTCGCGATGCGATCGGCTCCGACCTCGCGGGGGTTATCCACCATCAGTCGCACGCCCGAACGGATGCCCGGACCCACGATCGTCGCCGATAGGTTGAGGTAGCGCCGCGCGAAGTCCGCCAGTGTGGCGGTCAGCGGAGGCACGACGCTGCCGATGATGACCGCGTCGAACGAGTCCAGAGTCAAACTGGCCTGCGCAACGAATGAATGGACGAGCACAGCGTGCTCGTCGGCCGTACGGTCAGGATCGGTGCGGATCCGCCAGGTGTGCCGGAGGTCCGTGCCGGAGAAAGCGCCCAGAACCGCCTGCGTGTTGCCCACGTCGATCGCGAGGAGCAGGGTGGTCCTCCGGGTCTAGAAGATCGCGCTGACCGATTCGCCGAGGTTTATCCGTCGGATCGCCTCGCCAAAGATAGGCGCGATGGACAGGACACGGAGGTTCGGCAGCCGTTTTTCGGCCGCAATCGGCACGGTGTTCGCCGCGATGATCTGGTCCACGTCTAGTGCGGCGAGTCGCTCGACCGCCGGGCCCGAGAGGACGGGATGGGTGCAGGCCACGGTGATGCCGGTGACGTGGCGCTTGCGCAGAAGTCGCGTCGTCTCCACGATCGTGCCCGCATTCGCGATCTCATCGTCGAACACGATCGCGTGTCGATGGGCGACATCTCCCACGATTTCGTCGATCTCGACGCGGTCGTCAGCGACCCGACGCTTGTTGCCCGCCGCAAGCGGCACGCCCAGGCGTCGCGCCAACTGACTGGCGCGTTTCGCGTTGCCGATGTCCGGCGTCACGACGATCGTGTCGGCGAGTTCCTGCACGCCGAAATGACCGGCGAGCACCGGTTGGGCCGTCAGGTGATCCACCGGCATCGAGAAGAACCCGTGCACCTGCGCGGAATGCAGATCCATCGTCAGGAAGCGGGACACGCCAGCGCTCTTCAGCAGATCGGCGACCATGCGCCCGGCGATCGAGATCCGAGGCTCGTCCTTCTTGTCACTGCGGGCGTAGGAGTAGTACGGCACCACGGCGGTGACGCGACTCGCCGATGCGTCGCGGGCCGCGTCCACCATCATCAGGAGTTCGAAAAGGTGGTCCTGGACCGGCGGGCTGAACGTCTGAACGATGTAGACATCGTGCTCCCGCACGCTCTCGCGAAGCTGAATGTACAGATTGTCGTTGCTGAAGCGTCGGTGCACCGCGGGACACAACTCGACACCGAGGTAACCGCAGATCTCCGCGGCCAGTTCGGGATGCGAACTCCCGCTGAAGACCTTGATCGACCGCATCGTGGTCAGCTCCGGGCGCCTGTCGCGAAGGCCTGCAAGAGCCGATCGATCACGATCGCTTCTTCGCCTTCTTCCAGCGTCTGGGGGTTGACGTAAATTCCGTCCCGACCCGAGGGTGATACCTCAACGTAGGGATTACCTTCGCGCAGACGCGCGACCAGAGTGTCGCGATCGATTCCGGCCACGTCGGCGTCGATCTCGATCTGCGCGCGAGGCGTGGGCTGACCGGCCTCGCTCGGGAAGTCGCGCCGCGCGAAGACTCCGCGGACGGTCCGCATCGTCTCGACGACCCGCGCGACCTGTCGCTCGTATCGGGCGATGAGGGCCGGTTCATCGAGACCGAGGTACCACTCCACTGCGGCGACGATGCCGGCGATCTCTTCCTTGCCCACTTTCATTGGGCGACCGATCCCATTATTCGGCGGTCCATTGAGCCGAACCCCTTCAATGAGGTCGGCACGCCCGACGATCAGCCCGGAGGACTGTGGGCCGCGCAGTCCCTTGCCGCCGCTGAACACGGCTAGGTCCGCTCCCGCCTCCGTATAGGCCCACAAGTTCGATACCGGCGGGATCTGCGCGGCGCCATCCACGATTACGGGGACAGAGCGTGCGTGGGCGATCTCGATGACGCGGGCCAGGGGCAACGCCCCCTGTTCAAAATAGTAGCCGGCAAAGTACACCACCGCCGCGGTCCGCTCGCTGAGAGCGGCCTCGAGTTCCCAGGCGTACGTGGACCCCCGCAGGCCGATCTCGACCAGGCGGACGCCAGTCTGTCGCACCGCATGGTCGTAGCCGTTCCGCTGGCAGCGATGGACGACGATCTCGTTCTTCAGTCTGGTCAGATCGTTCGGGAGGCGCGCGATGAGGGCGGGATTGGCCCCGGTGATGCACGCGGCAGTACTCAGCGTCAGACCGGCGGCTGCACCGTTGCAGATATACGCGGCCTCGTTACGGGTCATCCGGGCGACGCGCTGACCTGCGGCCGCCTGGAGCGCCGGCACATCGATGAAACTGCGCGATGCTCTGACCATCGCCTCGATCACGGGTGCGGGCATGATCGAGCCGCCCAGGCGGGTCAGGGTCGCCGAGGCGTTGATGACACGCCGGAGGCCAAGTTCATCGTAGAGATCGAGCTTGCTGACCGTCACCACATCCTCCCGCGCCAGGCGATAGTAGCAAGGCTCCCCGTCTGGCGCGTCAGGCCCGAATGACCAGTTCGACTCCCATGACGATGAGATCGGGGTCCTCGATCCCGTTGAGCGCGGCCAGATCGACCACGGTGACACCGTGCGCCTCTGCGATCCTCCGCATCGTGTCGCCGGGCTTCACTACGTAGGTCAGCCGTTGCGAGCGGAGGCGGAGGGTCTGCCCCACCGCGATCAAATCGGGGTCGGCGAGTTCGTTCAGCGCGATCAGGTCCGCCAACGATACGGCATAGCGACGCGCGACGGCATGCAGGGTCTCGCCCGCCACAACGGCGTGTTCGACTGGCTCCGGCGTCGGCCTGGGAACCGGGGTTGCCGTGGGCAGGGGGCGTGGTGGCGCGGGTGGTGCGGCTGGGCGCGGTCGAGGCGCCGCAACTACGGCCGTGCCATCGGGTCCCGACACGACGTGGTACTCCACTGCGAAGCCCCAGGAGTTCGGGGGATCGAGCGCGAAGAATGCGGCGCGCGAGAGATCGAGCGCGTGGCTGAACCCGCCACGATCGCGTACCTGGACGATCACGAACCGTCCGTTCGCCGGGTTGATCACCTTGAGCCAGGTGCCGAACGGATACTGGTTCGAGGCGGTCGTGGTCGGATCGTTCTCATCGAAGATCTGGCCATTGGCCATCACGTTGCCGTGGAAACCAGGCCCATACCAGGTTGCGTAGCCCGTCTCGGCCGAAGCCGGCGCGATCAAGGAGGCGATAAGGAGCAGAGCGCAGACGACAGCCGTTGTCAGTCGCCCCGCGACGCCGCGGGAAGCCATCGCCGGGCAGGCTAACAAATGCGGGTGTAGGCAGTCAACGCGTCGCGGATGAGAGCCACGTTGAAGAGGTGCCGACCGACGGGTCCGAGCGGCCACAATGTGCCCGTCATCGGCGGCGTCGGAGAGCGAGTGGAGCAACCGCGGCCCCAATCAACCCGGTGATCCCGGCGAGGAAGAACGCCGTCGGCAGTCCAGCGAACTGAGAGACAGCACCGGTCGCGATCGAGCCACCGCCGATGCCGAGCTCGAGGAGCACCCCCGCCGTGCCCATGGCAACACCGGCACGCCCCGGTGCGGCACGGTCCACCGCCGCTGCGAAGAGCGCGGTGGTCGATGAGCCCAGACCGAGGCCGAACAGCGCGGCGCCGAACAACAGGGACCATTCCGGAAGGAAGGGTGTGAGGAGAACTCCCAGTCCTCCCAAGGCGAGGCCCGGGGCGATCACCCAAACCCGCCCGAACCGGTCGCTCGCGCGGCCACCCGCGATCTGACCGGCGATCATCGCCGCGGAGAAGGCCGTGAAGTACAGGCCGGCGTTCTGGAGTCCGGCTACCCCGGCCTGGATTGGCACAAACGAGGTCACCGCGCCGTACCCGATCTGGGCGACACCCAGCAGCGCTCCCACCGGGACCGCCGACCGATCCCAGGGGAGCGGGCCGCGGACGGGCGGATCGGAAGCCTCCGTCCCGCGGTCGCGGCGAGGAACGGCGATACGCGCCGCGACGATCGCACCCAGAGTTCCAAGCGCTCCAGACCACGCGAAGACCGCCGAAGGTCCGGCGGACTGCGCTAGCGCGTATCCGATCGCCGGGGCCACTCCACCGGCGAGAACCTGCGCGCTGTACTGGAGGGCAATCGCTTCGCCGCGGCGCCCCGGCGGGGCAAGGCGGTCGGCCAGCAGGGGAACGGTCGTGGCCGTGAGTGCCATCCCGATGCCATGGAATGCGCGCACAGCGATCAGCGCGCCGATCGTGTCGGCAGCGATGTAGAGGAACGAGGCCGTCGCGAAGACCGTGCCGCCGCCTACGAGGAGGGCGCGATGACGCTCACGATCGAGCAGAACGCCCACGAACGGTCGCCCCACCATCGCCGAGAGAGCGAACACGCCGAGCGTGAGCCCGATCTCGCCGGGTGCACCACCCAAATGCACCACTTGGAAAGGCACGACCGCGAGCATCAAGAAGAAGCTGCTGAGAGTGGCGAAGCCCGCGGCCCAAAGGAGAACCGCATCGCGGTTGAGAAGTGCGAGGATGGTTACGCGCCCGTCGCAGTGAGCAGACCCTTGCGCAGGGCGTACTGAATCAGCTGTGAGCGGTGATGGATGTCCAGCTTGTCCATGATCCTCTGTCGGTACGTGTCGACGGTCTTGGCGCTGATGATGAGGCGCTCGGCGATCTCCTGGGCCGAGTAGCCTTCCGCGGTGAGCTTGAGAACCTCCCTCTCTCGCTCCGAGAGGCCATCGGCCGCACGCGAATCCTGGAGGGCGCGGCGACGATAGTCATCGAGGAGTTGGATCGCCGCCGACGGGCTCAAGACGGCTTCGCCCGCGTGGGCACTTCGGATTGCCGCGATCAACTCGGTGTCGGCGGCCTGCTTCAGGACGAAGCCCACACTGCCGGCCTGAAGCACGGGTAGGATGTACTGCTGCTCCGCGTGCATCGTCAGCACGACGACGCGCACATCCGGCGCCAGCACTCGGATCTGGCGTGTTGCCTCTAGGCCTCCCAGCACCGGCATGGAGAGGTCCATCACCACGAGGTCGGGCTTGAGGCGGATCACCGCGTCCACGGCCTCGCGACCGTTGCCGGCTTCCCCAACGACCAGCATGTCCGGTTCGGCGTTCAGCAACGCGCGCAAACCGGAGCGCAGGACGGCGTGATCGTCAGCGAGAACGATGCGAATTGTGTCGCTCACGAGGGCTGCGCCACCATGACCTGCCTGTGCGCATACTCGGACGTAGGTATCGACGACTGCCAGGCCTCGTGGGGCACGCGCGCAATGACTCGTGCGCCCCCGAGCGGCGACCTCCCGAACGCAATCGATCCGCCGACGAGTTCGACTCGTTCGCGCATTCCGAACAATCCGAGTCGCTGAGTATCGTCGCCGCCAGGCTCGGCGGGGAATCCGACCCCATCATCCTCCACGGTCAGGGTCACCTGTTCGAGCTCGAACACTAGGCGTACACACGCACGCCGGGCACGGGCGTGGCGCGCCACGTTGGTCAGGGCTTCCTGAGCGACGCGGTAGATAACCAGTTCAACCTGTTCGTGCAGCCTCCCCTTGGCGCTGTCCACGCTGAACTCGACTTCGATCCCGGCGCGCTGCTGGCAGTCCCGACAGTGCTCCTCCAACGCCGCGACGAGGCCGAGGTGATCCAGCAGCGTCGGCCGCAGCTCGATCGCCAGTTTCCGGACATCCTCGAGCGCCGCCATCGTGATCTCTCGGGTGGTGGAAAGGCCGGCGCGCACCTGGGCGAGGTCGCTGGTCGATTGAAGGACGCGAAGGTGGACGGCGATGGAGGTGAGGGCCTGTGCGGTCTCGTCGTGCAATTCGCGAGCGATTCGTAGGCGCTCTTCTTCCTGAGCCCGGATCACCTGTGAAGACATCGCGCGCAGCCGCGATCGGTAGGTCACCAGTTCGTCGAGCATGCCGTTCAACGTGTCGCCAAGCTGGTCGATCGAGGGGTCGGACGTGGCCAGGCGACGCGCGCGGGTCGTAAGGTCGCCGCGGCGCACCGCCGAGACGGTCCTTTCCAGCGCGCGAAGCGGTGCGAAGGCCGCTCTGAGAACGGCGTGGTTGACCGCCACGCTGAGAATCGTTCCGATCGACCCGAGCACCAGAACGAGGTCGAGGTAGTCGGTTGCCGGATCCAGCCGGACGAGAGTCGCCGTCAGCCACGTGCCGATTGCCGCTCCCATGACGACGATGACGGTGTTCGCCACCAGAACCTTCGTCGCGATCGGCAGACGGAGGAGCCGGTCGCTCAAACCGCGCCTCCTCGGAGCCACGCAGTGATCATAGGGAGCGCTGTCGGGAAAGGTCCGACAAGCAATCCGCCTCGGGCGGCTTGACACCCCTGAAAAGTGGCCCATAGTATCTGGCGCGACTCCCTTCTGAGGGGTTTCCGTTGCGTCAGTACACGTTCGACGAGATCTCCCACTCGGTACGAAACAGCCGGGTGTGGCGATCGTTCTTCAGGCACGGCTGGCCGGAGACGTCACGGGCCAAGGCCCTGACCGTGATGAACAACTTTTTCCTGCACGTGCACCCGACCCGCTTGCCCGCGCACGCGCTCAAGGTCACGTACACGTTCTGTCTCGGCGGTCTCTCGTTCTTCCTGTTCCTGATGCTGACGCTGACGGGCATCCTCCTTATGTTCTACTACGTACCTGACATCAACCGCGCCTACACGGACATGAAGGCGCTGGAGTCGGCCGTCAACTTCGGCATGCTGATGCGCAACGTCCACCGATGGGCGGCGCACGGCATGGTGATCACCGTGTTCCTCCACATGTGCCGTGTGTTCTACACCGGCTCGTACAAGCCGCCCCGCGAGTTCAACTGGGTCATCGGTGTGGCCCTGCTCCTGGTCACGTTCCTGCTGTCGTTCTCGGGCTACCTGCTTCCGTGGGATCAACTGTCGTTCTGGGCCATCACCGTGGGCACGGGCCTGGCGACCTACGCGCCGTTCATCGGCCCGGAGATCCGGTTTCAGTTGATCGGCGGGTATGAGGTTGGCCAGAACGCGCTGATCCGCTTCTACACTCTGCATGTCATCGGTCTGCCGACGGTCGCGCTGCTGCTGATGTTCGTCCACTTCTGGAGGATCCGGAAGGACGGCGGCATCTCGCGGCCGCTCTGATCGCGGACGAGGGGAGGGATCGAGTTGGCGGAAGCAGGCGCCGAGTGGCACATGCCGATGGCAGCGGATGCGGCCACGGGCGGGAGCGGCAACCGGCTGCTGGAAGCCGCACATAGGGCCGAGCGGCGGGAGCCGGCCGCCGCGTCCCCTGGCCAGGGCAAGCAACAGGACATGGTGATGGTCTGGCCGCAACTCGTCTCGATCGAGTTCGTGGCGATGCTCGTGTTCACGATCATGCTCCTACTGCTCGGCACCTTCGTCAACTCTCCGCTGGCGCTTCTGGCCAATCCCGACTCGACTCCGAACCCCTCGAAGGCGCCCTGGTACTTCCTGAACCTGCAGGAGCTGCTCCTGCACATGCATCCCACGCTCGCCGGGGTTCTCGTGCCGGGCGGCGCGCTCCTGCTCCTTGCGGCAATCCCGTATGTCGACAACACGCCGATGGGCACGGGGCGCTGGTTTACGAGCACGATGGGGCGCGAGATCACCATCTTCTCGATGATCTACGCGACTGTCCTCAATATCGCGATGATCCTGCTCAACGAGTACGTGGGCGTTCGCCGCCTCCTACAGCCCCTGCCTCTGCCGTCCTTCATCACCGTGAGCGTCATCGAGATCGTGATCCCGGTGGCGTTGATGTACTCTCTCTCGCACCTGCTGGTGGTGTGGGTCCGGCGACGTTGGCCCGGCGCCGATACTCGCCACTGTCTGATCGCGCTCTTCAGCGGGTTCGTGGCGACCTACATCGTCCTGACCATGAGCGGGACGGCGTTCCGGGGCGAGGGTATGCATCTCTTCTGGCCGTGGGACGTGACCACCCACGGACTTCACTGACAGGAGTCCGCGGTTGGCGCATGAGATGGCCCATCCCGGGGCGCACGTTGTGGGCGGCCCGTGGGGGATCACCCGGCGGTGGTTTCTCCGCCTCGCGGTTCTTGGAAGCTTGGGCGCGGTCGCCACGCAGGCGATTGGGTGCTTCATCCATTTCTACTATCCCACCCGCGTGGGCACGTTCGGCGGCAGGGTGCTCGCCGGCAAGCCGGAGGACCTGAAAGTAGGCGACACGAAGTACGTGCGCGAGGGCAAGTTCTACCTCACGCGCGTTCCGGATGGGTATCTGGCGCTCTTCCAGAAGTGTCCGCATCTCGGCTGCGTGGTTCCCTGGAAGCCCGATGACCCCACGGAGGATGGCCTGGCGGCGAAGGGCCGCTTCAACTGTGGGTGTCACGGCTCGATCTACGATCGGTACGGAGTCCTCAAGGCCGGTCCGGCGCCACGGCCCATGGACTTCATGCCCATCACTATCGAGAATGGCAATCTGATCGTGGATACCGGCAAGGCTACGACGCGGGCGGCGTACGATCGATCTCAGGCGCTCCCGGTCTAGCCGATGGGTGAGTATCTCGTTCTGCTGACCGGCGGGGCTCCGGCGGCACCGCCCTCATCGTCCGGAGGCATGCACCTGGACGAGAATCTTCTCCAGGCTGGATTTCTCGTCCTTATCCTCATTGGTGTCGCGCTGGCGGCGGCGCTCTATGTCGCGAACGTGCTCGACGTGCCCTGGCGGCGGGCGATGTCGAACACCGATCGGCAGGCGATCGTTAACGGACTGATGATCACGTTCATCGCCGTGATCGTCGGGATCTACACCCTTGTCGAACCGGCGCGACTCGCGAGCGCGACGAATCGCCAGATGGACTACTCGATCAACCGCGGGATGAACCTGTACGGCCAGTACTGCATTGGATGCCATGGTCTTCAGGGGCAGGGCGGACCGGTCCCCGCGGACATTGCAGAGGCCGCGTTCGCGCCGCCCCTGGCAGGCCGCGCCGATCTTCGTCCTGAATCCCAGGCAGAGAGGGCGCAGAAGGCCGACTTCCTCCGTAAGGTGATCGAGCGCGGGCGTCCCAACACTGCAATGCCTGGCTGGTCGATTGCTGAGGGGGGAGCTCTCAACAGTCAGGACATCGAGAATCTGGTCGATTTCGTGCAGCGAGGCGATTTCGCCTCCGTCACATCCGTGATGAGTGCCGACGCAATCGCGAAGGCGGAGGCCACCGCGGTCGCCGGTGGAGCTGCGAACTCCTCGGGTGGTCCGGGCCGAGCGCTCTTCCTTTCCAAGGGATGCGCGGCGTGCCACGCGATAAAGGGTGTCTCGTCGGGCACGGTGGGTCCCGCGCTCACGACCTTTGGTTCGAGCCCCCAGATCGCTGGTGTGCTCCAGAACACCCGCGACAATCTGATCCGCTGGATCCTCAATCCTCCCGCCGTCAAGCCGGGTACGCAGATGCCGAAGCTGGCCACGATCACTCAGCAGGATGCCGAAGTCTTGGCGGACTACCTTCAGTCGTTGAAGTAGGAGCGAATCGATGGTCTTCGGCGAGATTGGCGAAACACTCGAACTGTTCATGATGATCGGTGCGGTGGTCGCCTCCATCGCGGTGATCTACTGGATTCAGCGAGTCACGGGCACGGGGAGCGACTGACGTCGCGAGCGACGAGGGGATGATGCGCCGGTGACCGCCCTCGTCAGCGCGGTTCTCGTCGGCACGATCGTGCTGATCGGCGTCCTGGTGTCGGGTCTGACCGCGTCACCCCGAATCGCCGACCCGCGGAGCGCAGGGGCGGTCTCTTCGGTACCAGACCGGAGCACGGTCCTCGAGAGTGGCCCATCCGCCGGCGAGTCCGTTGGCCTGACCGGGGATGGCCGCTGGATCCGCGGAGTCCCCTCATCCGTCGTGATCATTCACACTGTGACGGGCCGCGTGGATGCCGCCGCGATCGCGGCTGCGGAACTCGCGGTTCCGCCTCGACGCCCGCCTCCCACTCCTGAGCTGCCGACTCCAATGCCTCCGCCTGGCCGGCCTCTCTCCTTCCACGATCAACCGTTCGGACCATCGGTCCCCGATAGGATTCGACGATGGGAGGATCTCATCATGCGACATGCGCGGACCCACGACCTCGACCCCGCGCTGCTGGCCGCGCTCATGCAGACCGAGAGCGGTGGCGATCCACACGCGCTCAGCATTGCCGGCGCGGTCGGACTCATGCAGGTGCTCCACGGCTCGTTCGATCCAGAGGAGAACGTTGAGAGCGGCGCGCGCATCCTCGCGCGCAACCTCGCGATGTTTGGCCGAGTCGATCTGGCGCTGGCTGCCTACAACGCGGGGCCCGGTAGCGTGCGCGAGCACGGCGGCATCCCTCCGTTCGAGGAGACGCACCTCCACGTGTCGCGCACTCTGGCGCATTACGAGGCGTTCCGCGCCTGATGCCGGGTCGCCGCCCCCGCGAAATTCCGACCGAACCCGTCAGGATGCAGGCGCCAGCGAACACTGCCGGGCGAACTCGGCGACTCTCGCCTCCTCCTCTGGTGTCAGGTTTCGGAGTGGTGCGGAGACGATGCTCGTGGAGATGATCCCCCGGGCCTTCAGCGCCGCCTTCATCGTCGCGAAGTTCGCCGCCGTGGCCGAGCCTCCCCGCGCGTGGGACGAGATGCGCGTCGCATCGATGATGCGCTCCGTCGCCGCGTCCGCCACCGCGAAGTCCTTTCGGCGCGCGGCGTCGTAGCAGGCGACGCACTCGCGGGCGGCGATGTTGGCGATGCCCGGAATGGCGCCGTGGGCTCCAGCGAGTATCCCGGCGTCGATCAGGTAGCGTGTTCCGAGGAAGCCGCGCAGTCCGATCCCACGGTTGCGCGCGCCGCTCATCACCTGACGGAACCAATCCAGATCGTTCTGGCTGTCCTTCAGGCCGACGATCGTGCCCTCCTGCCCCAGCCGGAGGATCGTATCGGGGGAGAACTTGGCCTTGACGTTCTGCGGGATGTTGTAGGCGAGAAGCGGGAGGTCGACCGCCGCGCGAACCCTTCGGAAGTGATCCAGCAGTTCGTCCTGCTCGTTCGCGTAGTAATACGGCGGCAGGAGCGCGATCGCGTCGGCACCCGCGGCGGCGGCATCGCGTGCGTGGTCCATCGCCAGGCGCGTCGCCGCGTCGGAGATGTTGACGACCACGGGAACCCGGCCGTTCACGGCCTCTACTGCAGTGTGGACCGCTTCGGCCCGCTCCCGCCGCGTGAACGACGCGAATTCGCCGGTCGTTCCCAGCACCCAGATGCCGTGGACTCCTGCCTCGATGAGGTGGTCGATCAGTCGGCGGAGCGACGGGTGATCGATCGTCTCATCGTCCGCCAGCGGCGTGACGATGGGTGGCACGATCCCGTGCAGGCGATTCAGGTCGAGCATCGTGGCCTCCTGCGGCGCGCAGGTCGAGGATATCCCGTTCAGCCCCTCGCGTCACCAGCAAGCGCTAGCGCGCCAACGATGCCCGGACTGGGATCGCACCATTTCGGCGCGACGAGGTAGCGCTCGGCCCCGTCGAGGATGGCCTCGCGCCGGATGTACCCACCCAGCGCCTCCACCAGGTACAGGCGGACGCGCGGCAGGAGCCACTCCACTCGCGATTCGACGACGCCTCCGCCGAGTGCGATCCGCCGCGGCGACAGGGCGAGCGTGACCGCGGCCACACCGAGCGCGAGGTAGCGTGCCTCCACATCCAACGCCGGATCGTCGTCTGCCAGGTCCGCGCCCGGGCGCCCGGCTCGCGCAGCGAGGGCGGGTCCGGTCGCGCGAGACTCCCAGCAGGTGTCGTGAAACGGGCAGACTCCGCTGCGGAAGGTGTCCGTGCTTCCATCCGGCAGTGTGATTGCCGGAAGCGGCATATGTCCGATTTCCGGATGCAGCAACCCCCGGACGGGGACACCATCGATGAGAACACCCCCTCCGATACCGGTCCCGACCGTGATGTAGACATAGGGGCTCAGGCCACGCCCCGATCCGCTTCGGTACTCACCGATCGCGGCGGCGTTCACATCCAGCTCCCATCGTGCCCGATCGGCGGGTAAGTCGAGGCCGTCGAGCAGCGTCGCCAGCACCGGCGCGCCGATCCAACCGGCCTTTGGCGTGTCGAGCACGCAGCCAAACATCGGTTGGGTCGGATCGAGTTCGACCGGACCGAAGTTCGCCACCCCCAGGCCGTCGATGGCGTGACCCCGGAAGAAGTCGACGACCTGCGCGAGCGTCTCTCGCGGCGAGGTCGTATCGATGCGCGCCGACGCGACGATTGTCGCCGGATCGCTTCCGCGCGCCAGAACGCACAGATACTTCGTTCCGCCGCCCTCGACTGCTCCGAGATAGGTCATGGCGTCCTGGTCGTCACTCCCCCGCGCGAGGCCTCAACGATACCAGCGGTGATAGTGATGCAGTGGCCCGTGGCCGTGCCCGAGTCCCCAGGCGGCGACGATTGCCTCGTGGAGATAGGTCTTCGCGAATGCGACCGCATCGGGCACGTCGTCCCCGTGGGCGAGGCGAGCGGCAATGGCCGCCGCGAAGGTGCATCCGGTGCCGTGGGTGCTGGTGGTGGGGATACGACGGTCGCGAAACTCCCAGAACCGATCGCCATCGTGGAGCAGGTCGACTACCTCATCGCCGCCGCGGTGCCCCCCCTTCATCACCACCCAGCGGGCACCCAGGCGCACAATCTCGCCGGCGGCGGCGTGGACCGCATCATCTGAGTCGATCGGGTGGCCGACGATCACTTCGGCCTCGGGGTGGTTCGGCGTCACAACCAGGGCCCGCGGGATCAATCTCCCCCGCAGTGCGCTCACGGCATCCTCGGCCAGCAGGCGAGCGCCGCTCTTCGCCACCATCACCGGATCGACGACGAGGCGGGAGAACGCGTGCCGATCGGCCAATCCCGCGACCAGGTCGATAGTCGGCGCGGTTCCCAGCATTCCGGTCTTTACTGCATCGACGCCGATGTCCTCGACAACGGCGTCCACCTGCGCGGCGATCAGTTCGCTTGAGAGAATTTCCGCCGCGATGACCGCGCGCGTGTTCTGCGCCGTGATCGCGGTGATCGCGGTCATGCCGAAGACTCCGAGGGCACCGAAGGTCTTCATGTCGGCTTGAACTCCGGCGCCGCCCCCCGAATCGGAGCCGGCGATCGTCAGCGCCCGTGGGCGCACCGCGTTCATGATGCACTCCTTCGAAAGTGATCGTGCCCCCGAGGTGCGAGCGTGCGGAGGGTGGCGCCCTCGCGCAGCCGCAGTCCGGGCTCGGCGTGGAGATACCCGATCGGATGTACGGGCAGACCGAGCGCCGCACCGACGGCGATGATCTCGTCGACCCGACCTGGATGTGCCGAGACGAGGAGTTCGTACGCCTCACCGCCAGTAAGGACGTACTCCAGCGCCGACGAACCGAGACACGACGCGATCCGCCTCGTCTCGTCATCGATCGGCAGTGCCGATTCCTCCAGCGTCGCGCCGACTTCGCTCGCTGCCAGGACGTGTCCGAGATCCGCGGTCAATCCATCGCTGATGTCGATCGCACAGCGCGCCAGGCCGCGTTCGAGAAGAGCCCGTCCAAAGTTGACCCGCGGTTCAGGGAAGAGATGTGCCTGTCGCGCCGACGAATCGATCTTGGCCGAGGCATCCTCCTTCAGGACGAGGTCCAGATACGCCGCGCTCCGTCCCGGATAGCCGGTGACCAGGACGGTCTCGCCCGCTGTACCTGCCGAGCGGCGCAGAGAATGCGCCGCCGGCACGTCGCCGACCGCGGTGACGTCGATCACGATCGCCGATCCGCGCGCGATGTTCCCGCCCACGATCGCGGCATCGAAGCGCGCCGCCAGCGCCCGGATCGCACTGAACGCGGCATCGATCCAGTCGAGCGGCACGTCCGCGGGCAGGGTCAGGGCCACCAGGGCCCAGCGCGGCCGGGCGCCCATCGCCGCCAGATCGCTCAGGTTCGTCGCCAGCGCGCGATGTCCCACGGCCTCGGGAGGAGTGATGTCGCGGAGAAAATGGCTTCCCTCCACCTGGCCATCGACAGTGAGGACAACCTCGCGGCCCGGCTCGAGGGAGACAATCGCCGCGTCATCGCCGATCCCCGCGCGGACGTCGTGATGCGCACCGAGACCTGCGGTGAGCCGTGCGATCAGGGGGAACTCACCGAGACCACCTACGAGATCCGTCGTGCTGCCTCCACCGCCTCGCGGAGCGCGCGCGCGGCGGCTCTCGGATCCTGAGCCCCCACGATCGCGGAGATCACTGCCACGCCGTCGGCGCCTGCCGCGATGGCTGCGGGTATCAGATCTTGCGTGATCCCGCCAATCGCGACGATCGGCCGATCTGTCAGCACACGCACGATCCTGATGCCCATCGCACCGATCGCCGCGCCGGCGTCGGACTTCGATGCGGTGGTGGCGAAGGGACCGACTCCAAGGTAATCGGCTCCTGCGCCACCACCCGCGGCGAACTCGGCGGCGTTCCCAGCCGAGATGCCGACGAGGCGCCCCAGAGGCAGGATCGCGCGGGCCGTGTCCGTAGAGAGATCGTCCTGACCCAGATGTACGCCGTCGGCGTCAATCGCCAGCGCCAGATCGATCCGGTCGTTACAGATTAGTGGGACGCCCATCGTCCGTGTCAGAATCCTGAGTTCGCGCCCAATTGCGTACTGCTCGCGTGCGCTGAGGTGCTTGTCGCGTAGTTGAATGGCGGTTGCGCCGCCATCGATCGCGGCTCGAGCGATCTCCACCGACGACCGACCCCGCGAGAGCCGCTCATCGGTGATCAGGTACAGGGTCGGGTCGAACGGGCGCATCGCACGATTATGCGCGGTCGGCAATGGCATCCCAATCGCGCTTCGCGCCGTCGATCGCGCCCTGCACTGCCGCCAGCCGCTCAACGACCAACCGCGCCCCGCCGACATCCTTCCAGAGATCCGGATCGAGCAGGCGCTGCTCCAGTTCCTCCCGTTCTGCCTGCAAACTCTCCAGTCGTGTCTCTATGCGGCGAAGTCGCGCGTGGTCAGCGCGATCCTTCCCCGCCTTCACTGGAGCCGCAGAATCGACCGGCGGGGCGGGCATCGCGGTGAGAGCATCGGATGCGACCCGCGGTGCGCCGCGCTCTGGCGCGGGCACCACTGGTATCCCGCGGGCGGCGCGATCGCGATACCGCGCGTATGTCCCGGGAAAGGAGCGCACCGCGCCATCTCCGACGGCGAGGATCCGCGTCGCGACCCGTTCGAGCAAGTACCGGTCGTGGGAGGCGATCAAGACCGTCCCTTCAAACGCGAGGATCGCTTCTTCGAGGATCTCGCGCGAGGGAATGTCCAGGTGGTTGGTGGGTTCATCGAGGAGAATAACGTTGGCGGACTGAAACCCCAGGCGCGCGAGTGCCAGGCGGCTGCGCTCGCCGCCGGAGAGGCGGCCCGCGGACTGGAGCGCCGCGTCGCCACTCAGGCCCACCGCGCCGAGAGCCCCGCGCGCTTCGGTCTCGCTCACACGGTCGGCCCGGGTCCCGAGCAGAATCGAATAGGCCGAGGTCTCACCCGCAAAGGCGTCGGAGGCGAGTTGTTCGTAGTGCGCGAGATCGATCGCGTGGCCGTGCGTGATAGTGCCACGGTCAGGTCGCTCCGACCCGGCGATGAGGCGCAACATCGTCGACTTCCCCGCTCCGTTCGGACCGACGATCCCGACTCTCTCTCCGCGCGCTATCTCCAAGGAGACGTTCCGCAGCACGCTCCGCCCGTCGAACCCCTTGTCGACACGATCGAGTACCAGGACCTGCTGGCCGCTGAGACGCGAGAGCGGGAACGCGAGTGAGATCGATCGCTCCGCGAGCGGCGTGGCGATGCGCTCGATGCGATCGAGCCGCTTCTGCTGGCTGTGGGCGAGCGAAGCCCGGCTTGGCTTCGCGCGAAAGCGATCGATCGATGCCTGTTGACGCGCGATGTCTCGCGCCTGGCGCTGGGCACTCAACCGCTGGCGATCGTCTCTCGCGCGCCGTTCGACGACGTACTGCGAGTACCGCATCGGGAAGTCCGTGACCTCACCCTGTCGTAGTTCCAGCGTGCGGGTCGTCACGCGGTCGAGGAAGAAGCGATCGTGCGAGACGACGAGGACTCCTGCGGGCCACGCGCGCAGATACTCCTCGAGCCATTCGGTTGCGGCATCGTCGAGGTGATTCGTCGGCTCGTCCAGCAGCAGGTAATCCGCGCCGCGCAGGAGGAGTTGCGCCAGGGCGACACGAGCGCGCCAGCCACCGCTGAGCGTCGAGATCGGCTGGTGCATCGCCTCCGACGTGAAGCCGAGCCCGGCCAGGGTCTCGGCAATACGCGCCTCGATGGTGTAACCGTCGAGTCGCTCCATCTCGCTGTGCAGCGCGCCCTGATGGCGCAGCAGCGCCTCACGGTCCCCCGAGTCCTCGCGCGCCAGATGGGCCGCGACCTGCTCGAGTTCCCGTTCGATCTCCATGACGCGCTGGAAGGCGGCGCCAGCCTGTTCCCACGCGGTCGCGCTGATATCGATCGTGAGGCTCTGCTCGAGGTAACCGATCGTGCCATCTCGGCGGACAGCGCCAGTCGTCGGATCGAGGAGGTCGCCCGCCACACGCAAGAGCGTGCTTTTCCCGGCGCCGTTTGCGCCGATCAGAGCCACCCGCTCACCTCGGCGCACGCCGAAAGAGACACGGTCGAGGATGATGGAGTCTCCGAAGAGCACGGTGACCTGATCGAGCGTCAGCATCGCCGCCTCACGCTAGCACGCGCCACCGCGCCGAGGCGGAGATGCGACGGCTGCCCATACTGCGGCCGTCGTGCCCCGCCTCGAGCCGTTCCTGCTGGAGGGCGAGTCGCTCGACGTGGAACTGCACGCGGGATCGACCTCGATCGGTCTGACCCGATCCCGGCTGGTCCTGCATCGCGTCGGCCTCGGCCGGGACGTACGGGATCTCACACTTGCGGATGTCCGATCGGTCCGCGTGGCGGAGAGCCCCGACTGGCGACTCGTGGGGATTGCGCCTCTCTTCCTTGTCGCGGCGGTACTCCTGCCGGGCCTGGCACGCTAGGGACTTGTGGCCGTGCCGGTCGCACGGCCGCTCCGCTTCACGGATGCCTGCGAGCAGTATCTCGCGGCGACGGCCATCGTCTGCGCGGCGGTCGGCCTGATCCTCCTCGCCGTCGGGTTCGCGCAGCGTCGCGCCTGGCTATCGTTCGCCGGAACCGGCGCTCTGGGGATCGGTGCCGAACGCCGGGCCTGGCGAGTCCACGTGCGGGGACCCGCCGAAGCTCGATCGTTCGCGTTGCGGCTGCGTCAGATCGTCGAGGCCTTTGCCCAGGATGTCGCCGAAAGTACTGCCCGACTGGCCTGATTACCCCACGCGAAACGGGGCGACAACGATCGTGGCCCGGTGGGACCGACCGTAGACTCGCCTGAGGTGCAAGATGAGGCGAACGGCTTGAAGCGGCTCCTCCTTGATTCGGTCTCTGATGGGTCCACGCTCGGACGTACGCTGTTCAACGAGCGCGGGGATGTCCTCCTGAGGCGTGGCGCACTGCTCAATCGGCGCTACATCGAGTCACTACGCGACCGTGGATTCCGTAGTCTCTACATCGCCGATGGGCCGGACGACGATCTGGCACCGGACGAGATCGTGAGCGAGCATGTGCGCGCGAACGCCACGGCTTCCGTCCATCGCTTCCTCAACGTCGTCGCCACGGCCCGCCTGGATCGACGTTCCGGAGCATCGGCCGAGCGGACGATGTCTGAGGAGGCTGCGCGCGCGCTCATCACCAGAGTCGCCAGCCTGCGCTCGGTGGTCGAGAGCGTGATCGACGAGGTACTACAGGCGAACAACCTCCCTGGCCTCACCGAACTGAAGACGCACGACAACTACACGTTCTGCCACTCGATCGAGGTGACGATCACGGCGATCATGATCGGGCGCGAGCTCCATTTCGATCGTGCCGCCCTCCGGGAGCTGGCGATGGGCTGCATCCTGCACGATGTCGGCAAGATGTTCATCGCCCCGCAGATCCTCAATAAGCCTGGCCGGCTGACGAAAGAGGAGATGGAACTGGTCAAGAGCCATCCGGGGGCGGGCTATCGCTTCCTGCGCGGCTTCCAGCCAGACGCATACTTGATCAACCACGTCGCGTATCAGCACCACGAGCGCCAGGATGGGACTGGCTATCCTCGCGGACTCACCGGTCAGAACCGGATCGGACGGGAGGGACGAAGCGGCCGCGGCGAGATGTTGCTCATCGCCGAGATCGCCGCGGTGGCCGATGTCTACGACGCGTTGAGCAGCGACCGACCGCATCGTCCGGGCATGGCGCCCGACCAGGTGGTCGAAATGATCCGATCGATGGCGGGCACCCACCTGAATCGGGAGGTCGTCAACGGTTTCCTCTCCATCGTTCCGGCGTACCCGGTGGGGAGCGCGATCCACGTCACCGAGGGTTCGTTCACCGGCTTCTGCGGAGTAGTCGTGAACCTCAACACGCAGAGGCTCGACCGTCCGCGCATTCGCCTGGATCGAGATCGATCTGGCCGGCGGATCGATCCGTTCGAGATCGATTTGGTCTGGGAACCGCTGACTCAGATCGCGATCATCCTTTTCGACCGCGAGTTGCGCCAGGCCGGTTAAGCGCAGCCTCGCGAGTCAGAGGAGCGGTGTTCGGACGATCGTGCACTTTCGGTGGAGGCCGACCGTGACGATCGCGGGGGGACAGCCAATCAGTTGCCCGATTCGGTCTACATAATGCTGGGCTTCGCGGGGGAGGTCCTCCCACCGCCGTGCGGCGGTCGTCGGTCGGCGCCACCCGGGGAGGTCCTCGTAGATCGGCCGACAACGGGCGAGGACGTTGGTGTCTGCTGGAAGGCGATCCAATCGACCGGTATCGTGCTCGTACCCGACACAGATCCGGATCGTCTCGAACTCGTCGAGGACATCCAGGGCGTTGATGACGAAGTGGTCGAAGCCATTGAGTCGCGCCGCGTACCGCCCCAGGACAGCGTCGAACCAGCCGACGCGTCGCGGCCGACCCGTGGTGGTACCGTATTCGTTGCCTCGCTTGCGGATCGTCTCGCCCAGCGCGTTATCGAGTTCAGTCGGGAACGGGCCATTGCCGACCCGGCTGTAGTACGCCTTGAACACGCCCACGACGCGGTCGATCGCCTTCGGCGGGAGGCCGGTGCCGATGCACGCCGAGCCGACGCTGGGCGCCGAGGAGGTGACCGTGGGATAGGTGCCGAACTCGATATCGAGCAGCGTCGCCTGGGCCCCCTCGAGAATCACGTTCTTCCCCGCGGCCACGGCATCCTGGAGCAGTTCGACTGTGTCGCACACGAACGGCTTCAACCGCCGCGCGTAGACCGCGGTTCGCTCCAGGACCTGGGCAAAGGAGATCGGGGCAGCGCCGTAGACGCTTGAGAAGAGCCGGTTCTTCTCGCCCACGACGTAGCTCAGGCGATCGTGCAAGTTCTCCGGGTCGATGATGTCGCACATGCGCAGGCCGTCCCGCGATGCTTTGTCGGCGTAGGCAGGGCCGATGCCGCGCAGCGTCGTCCCCAGTTTCCATTCGCCCCGGCTCTGCTCCTGCAACTGATCCTGAATCTTGTGATACGGCAGCACGACATGCGCCCGATCGCTGATCTTGAGATTGGTGACCGGGATGCCGCGCCGCTCCAGTTCGTCGATCTCCTCGATCACGACCTCGGGATCGACTACAACGCCGTTCGCGATGACAGATGTGATCCGCGGATCGAGCACGCCGACCGGAAGCAGGTGGAGCGCGAACTTACCTCGCTCGTTGACGACGGTGTGCCCGGCGTTGGAGCCCCCCTGGAAGCGAACGACGAGATCGGCGCGATCGGCCAGACCGTCTACGATCTTCCCCTTACTCTCGTCGCCCCACTGGGCGCCGATGACCGCCACGACCGTCACAGCCCGGCGAGTATAGAGACTCCCTTAGCGCTCTCCTCCCTGCCAGAAGATGCCCTCTTCGAAATGGCAGTAGCTTTCGACCAGGCCCCGATTCAACGTAGCGTAACCAGACTCGACGCAGGCGCCGAGGATCCTGCGGAACCTCTTCCGGGCGATGGCGCTGAAGCGCATGTGCCAGTTCTCGGGCCGGGGTTCCGCGAGGAGGACGACGCCGCCACCCACGTCCAGGAAGCCGCCATTCCCGTCCGGGGCGATGAGTCGGAAGAGCACGATCGCGAAGCGCTCCAATGTGGCAATCTCTACAGTAGATCACGTGGCATCCCGTTACCTTGAGGCGCTCGCCCAGCGGGTCCTCGTGTTCGACGGCGCGATGGGGACGTCCCTGCAGAGGTTCGCACTCTCCGCCGAAGACTTCGGCGGTAAGGAAGGCTGCAACGACTTCCTGTCGGTCACTCGTCCGGATGTCGTGGAGCAGGTCCACAAGGGCTTCGCCCGCGTGGGTGTGGACGTGCTCGAGACGAATACGTTCGGGTCGACCCTGTTCAAACTGCGCGAATACGACCTCCAGGACCGGCACGACGAGATCAACCTCGCCGCGGCGCGCCTGGCCCGTCGGGTCGCTGATTCGCACGCCACGCTCGATCACCCCATCTTTGTCGCCGGGTCGCTGGGCCCATCGGGCATGCTCCCGTCGTCGGACGATCCGGTCCTCGGAAACGTCACGTTCGATGAACTTGCGATGTCCTTCGGTGAGCAGGCTCGCGCGCTCATGGAGGGCGACGTCGACGTCCTCCTCATCGAGACCGCCCAGGACATCCTCGAACTGAAGGCGGCGATCGTCGGCATCCAACGGATGTTCCGGCGACTGGGGCGCCGGGTCCCGATCCAGGCGCAGGTGACGCTCGATACCACGGGTCGTATGCTGCTAGGCACCGACATTAGTGTCGCGGCGGTCACACTCCAGGCGCTGCCGATCGACCTCATCGGCATCAACTGTTCCACTGGTCCGGAGCACATGCGCGAGCCAGTGCGCTACCTCGCCGAGCGATGTGCTCTGCCGATCTCGGTCATCCCGAACGCTGGACTGCCGATCAATACGCCAACGGGTGCCCACTACCCGCTGGAGCCCGCGCCGCTCGCCGAAGCTCTCCTCGAGTTCGCCGCGGGCTTCGGCGTATCGGTGGTGGGCGGGTGCTGCGGCACGACGCCCGACCACATGGCCGCGGTCGTGGCTGCCCTCGACCGGCGCCCCCCGATCCGACGGGAAGTCATCCGCGTGCCAATGGTGTCGAGCGGCATGCGTGCGACCGCGTTGCGCCAGGAACCTGCGCCGATGATGGTCGGCGAACGGGTCAATTCGGTCGGCTCGCGCGCGGTCAAGCGGATGCTCCTGCGGGACGATTACGACGGGGTGCTGCAGGTCGCGCGCGATCAGGTCGAGGGCGGCGCGCACACGCTCGATGTCTGCGTCGCGACGACGGAGCGTACTGACGAAGCCGATCAAATGCGTCGCCTGGTGAAGAAACTTGCCGCCGGAGTCGACGCACCGCTGATGATCGATACCACCGAGTGGCAGGTGGTTCAGGCAGCGCTCGAACAGTATCCCGGTCGGGCGATGATCAACTCGATCAACCTGGAGAACCGGGCGACGAAGGTCGATACCGTCCTCCCCCTGGCCGTCGAGCACGGAGCCTGTGTCGTCGCGATGACCATCGACGAACAGGGCATGGCGCGGACTGGTCCGCGCAAGTATGAGATCGCCCGGCGGATCTACGACATCGCCGTTGGCGAGTACAAACTGCCCGCCGATGCGTTGATCTTCGACGTTCAGACCTTCCCGGTCGTCACCGGCCAGGAGGAACTCGTCGACAGTGCTCTCGAGACCTTCGAAGGCATCCGCCTCATCAAGGAGCGGCTGCCCGGCGTCTCGACGATCCTAGGAGTGTCGAACGTCTCCTTCGGCGTCGGCACCGAGGCGCGTGGGGTGCTCAACAGCGTCTTCCTCTATCACGCTGTCCGCCACGGCCTCGACCTGGCGATCGTGAACCCGGCGCACGTTACCCCCTATGCCGACATCGACCTAGAGAGCCGCGTCCTGGCCGAAGACCTGCTCTACAACCGTCGGCCTGACGCCCTCGCCCGGTTCATTCAGCACTTCGAGAGTCGTGGCCCGGCCGAGACCGGCTTGGCCGTGGATCCCTACGCGGGACTTTCTACGGAGCAACGGATCCATCAGCAGGTCCTCCACCGCAAGAAGGACGGCATCGAGGCGCTCATCGATGATGCGCTCACCCGCCGCTCCGCGGTCGCGGTCCTCAACGAGGTGCTGCTGCCGGCGATGAAGGATGTGGGCGATAAGTTCGGCGCCAACGAGTTGATCCTGCCCTTCGTCCTCCAGTCGGCAGAGGTGATGAAGCGGTCGGTCGCGTATCTCGAGCAGTTCCTCGATCGACAGGAGGGGTACACCAAGGGGCGCGTCGTCGTGGCAACTGTGTTTGGCGACGTCCACGACATCGGCAAGAACCTCGTCTGTACGATCCTGGGCAACAACGGGTATACCGTTTACGACCTGGGGAAGCAGGTTCCCATCAACACGATCATCGATAAGGCCCGCGAAATCGACGCCACCGCGATCGGTCTCTCCGCACTGCTCGTCTCGACCTCGAAACAGATGCCGCTCTGCGTGCAGGAACTGCATCGGCGTGGCCTAAGTTACCCGGTTCTCATCGGCGGCGCGGCGATCAACCGCTCCTTCGGCTATCGGGCGTTGTTCGTCGGCGACGAGTCCGAGTACGCCCCGGGCGTCTTCTACTGCAAAGACGCGTTCGAGGGCCTTGAGACAGTGGATCGGCTCATCGACCCGCAGCAGGCCGCCACTTTCGTGGCGGACATCAAGGCGAAGGCGCGGGCGGATGTCCATCGGGGGCACGGTCGGCGGACCGATGTACCGGCGACGACCGCGGTCGCGCCCTCGTCAGTCCAGCGGGCGCCGACCATTCCCCGGGCGCCATTCTGGGGTTGGCGCATCCTGGGCGGTTCGACATCGGCACGCGCACGGCGCGGCGCGACGGCGGATGCCGCTCGCGGCACGATCCCGCTCGATGAGATCTTCCGATGTCTCGATCTCAAGACGCTCTTCCGCCTGCACTGGGGAGCGCGCGGCCGTGACGGCGCGGAGTTCGATCGCCTTGTCAACGAGGAGTACCTGCCAGAGCTGGATCGACTCAAGCGCGCGGCGCGCGCCGGGGAGCACGTTGCGCCCGCTGCAATCTATGGGTACTTCCCCTGTCAGAGCCAGGGAAACGATGTCATCGTGTACGACCCGACCGATCATGACGGCCTGCTTCGCCTCGAGCAGGTGGGAACTGCTCCCTCCGAGTCGCGCACCATCGAACGGTTTACGTTCCCGCGCCAGCCCGCTTGGGACCGGCTCTGCCTGGCCGACTACTTTGCGCCTACGGGCTCGGGAGAGGTCGACGTGCTGCCCTTGCAGATCGTCACGGTCGGAGCCCGAGCCGATGACCTGTCCGATCGCCTCAACCAGTCCGGCGACTACACCGCCGGCTACTACCTCCACGGTTTCGCCACCCAGTGTGCCGAGGCGACCGCGGAGTACCTGCACGGCATCATCCGCCAGGAACTGGGCATCGGCGCGGCGCAGGGTCGCCGGTACTCGTGGGGATACCCTGCCTGCCCCGATCTGGAGGACCACGTGCGGGTGATGCGCCTGCTCCCCGCCGACCGGATCGGCGTCTCCCTCACCTCTGCCTGGCAGTTCATCCCCGAGCAGACCACAGCGGCGCTTGTCGCGCACCACCCCGAGGCGAAGTACTACTCGACGCTCAGCCCGGCGGCCGAAACGCCGGCCGCGGTGGGCGCTGCGACCTAGAATCGCGCCTCCAGCCATGGCCGTGCCGATCGATCCCCTGGAGGAACTCGACGAGCACCGGCGCGTGCGTCTCGGCAAGCTGAACGAACTGGAGTCGCGCGGAGTAGACCCCTACCCGCCGCGTGTGGATCGGACGCACGATGCCGCCGCGGCCCTGGCCCTCTTCGACCCGGCCGCCGAGTCTCCGGCAGAGGTCGCGGTCGCCGGTCGCATCGTGACCCAGATGAAGCGGTTCGGCAAACTCGTCTTCTGCCACATCGCCGATGGATCGGGCCGCATCCAGCTTGCCTGCCGCTTTGATGTTCTCGGCGCCGAAGGATTCGCGCTGCTCGATCTTCTCGAGATGGGGGACTTCGT
This sequence comes from Chloroflexota bacterium, assembly GCA_016875715.1. GTDB lineage: Bacteria > Chloroflexota > UBA6077 > FW602-bin22 > FW602-bin22 > VGOZ01. Next base: position 40,704 of record VGOZ01000007.1, read on the forward strand.
CTGCGCGCGCGGCCCCCTCTTCAGGACCCGGACCGGAGAAATCAGCGTGGACGTGGTGAGCCTGACGCCGATCTCTAAGGCGCTGCGCCCCTTGCCCGAGAAGTTTCACGGCCTCACCGACGTGGAGAAGCGATACCGCCAGCGATACCTGGATCTCCTCGTCAACCGGCCGGTCCGCGATGTGTTTGTGGCGCGCTCCCGGGTCATTGCCGCGATCCGGCGGTTTCTCGACGACCGCGGTTTCCTCGAGGTGGAGACGCCGATCCTCCAGCCTCTGTACGGCGGCGCGGCAGCCCGCCCGTTCGAGACCTTTCACAACGCGCTCGATCGTCGGCTCTACCTGCGGATCGCAACGGAGCTCTACCTGAAGCGCCTCCTTGTCGGTGGTCTCGATCGCGTCTACGAGATTGGCCACAACTTCCGCAATGAGGGGATCTCGACCAAGCATAACCCGGAGTTCACGGTTCTCGAGTCCTACCAGGCGTACGCAGACTACCGGGATGTGATGGCGATGGTCGAGGAGATGGTCGCACACGTCGCCACCACGGTTCTGGACGGGATCAGCGTGTCGTTTCGGGGAGAGGAGATCTCCCTGCGCCCGCCGTGGCGTCGCTGGCCGATCCTGGATGCGATTGCGGAGTATTCAGGGATCGAAGTCGAGGGCTACCCGACCGCCGAGTTGCTGGCCGGCGCGGCCCGACGCAGCGGCGTGCCAATCCCGCCCGACTGGAACCGCGGCAAGATCATCGACGAACTGCTCTCCACCTTCGTCGAACCCCGCCTGATCCAACCGACGTTTCTGACTGACTATCCAGTCGAATTCCCCGGGTCCACGCTGGCGAAACGCGCGCGGGGGAGCGACACCACGGTCGAGCGGTTCGAGGGGTTCATCGGAGGGTTCGAGATCTGCAACGCGTTCAGCGAACTGAATGACCCTCGCGACCAGCGAGCCCGCTTCGAGGAGCAGGCTGAACTCGGCCGAGGCGGTGACGACGAGGCTCATCCAGTGGACGAGGACTTCCTCAGCGCCATGGAGCATGGCATGCCCCCCGCCGGAGGCCTGGGCGTGGGCATCGATCGCCTGGTGATGCTGCTCACCGACCAACACTCCATCCGCGACGTCATCTTGTTCCCGCAGTTGCGCGACGTGGAGGCCACGCCGTGATCGCCGTCCTGGCCACGGGAGCTCGCCCTTGCTGAGCATCCAGTTCATCCGGGAGTCGACCGACCTCGTGCGAAGGGCAATCGCGAGGCGCCACGAATCGCCGCCTCTGGAGGAAGTGCTGGCGCTGGATGAACGCCGCCGCCTGCTCCTCGCCGAGGTGGAGGCGCTGCGAGCGCGGCGCAACGACGTTTCCCGGCAGATCGGGCGGCAGGGTGGCGACCGGGCGGCGATCGATCGCGTGCGAGAGGAGATGCGCGCGGTCGGCGCACGAATCGAGGCGCACGAGGTCGAATTGACGGCGCTCGAGGCGAGCCTGCGCGCACGACTCCTGGAGATCCCCAACATCCCCCACGACACGACGCCCGACGGCGCGTCGGAGGACGAGAACGTCGTCATCCGGACCGTCGGCGTGCCACGCGATCTCGGATTTCCACCTCGGCCCCACTGGGAACTGGGCGATGCGCTCGACTTGCTCGACTTCGAACGGGGCGTCAAACTCGCCGGCACCCGGTTCTACGTGATGCGGGGCAGCCTCGCTCGTCTGCAGCGAGCGCTCATCTCCTGGCTGCTCGATCTCCACACGATCGAGCACGGCTATACGGAGATGAACGTTCCCTATCTGCTGAAACCCAGCGCGCTCGTCGGCGCGGCGCAACTGCCCCGGTTCTCCAGCAACCTCTACCACGATTCGGAAAGCGACCTCTGGCTCATTCCCACGGCCGAGGCGGCGCTGGCGAACATCTATGCCGACGAGATCATCGAACCGGGCAGGCTTCCGATCAAGATGGTCGCCTACACCGCCTGTTTTCGTCGCGAGCAGTTCGCCTCCGGTCGCGATACACGCGGCATCAAGCGCGGTCACCAATTCGACAAGGTGGAGATGTTCCGGATCGTCGAGCCGGAGACCGGGCTCGAAGCGCTGGAAGAGATGGTCGATGAGGCCGCCAACTGCCTGAGGCGACTCGGCCTCGTCTACCGCGTGAAGGACCTCTGCACCGCGGACATCGCCTTTCAGTCGGCCAAGACGTACGACCTGGAGGTTTGGGCACCAGGAGTCGGCGAGTGGCTAGAGGTCTCCAGTTGCTCGACGGTGACCGACTTCCAGTCGCGGCGGGCGAATCTCCGCTACCGTCGTGCGGGTGGCGCGCGCCCTGAGTTCCCCCACGAACTGAATGGGTCCGGCCTCGGCATCCCACGGACGATGATCGCGATCCTCGAGAACTATCAGCGCGCCGACGGATCGATCGAGGTGCCCGAGGTCCTGCGGCCGTACATGGGTGGACTCGCCCGGGTGGAGGCCGCCCCGGCGTGAAGTTGAGGAGCGCCGAGGGCGCTCTGGCGCTTCTGGGCCTCCTCGGTTTCGGTTGCACCGAACTCGCGCTGCCAACTTCCACCGTGGCGCGCCTCTCCACCGCCATCCCTCGCGCCGTGGCACCGCCAGTCCGCGAAGCCGCGCGGACCGTACCATCGCGCGTCTCCCCGCTCGCGATCACCACCCCGGTCGGTTCTGCCCCGGCGCCTACTGCGCCGACGTCCGCGGCGTCCGACGTGGCGGTTGCGCCGCCGACCGTCGCTCTTCCCACCGCCGCGCAGGTTTCAGCAAGGGCGACCGCTGCTGCCTCCTCCAACGTCACCACGCCATCGCCGGCTGCACCGATCGCGACCGTGACCTCTCCATCGGGAGCGACTCCCACGATCGCGCGGACACCTACCCCGCGACCCGCCCTCACGGGCACCGCAACCGCGGCGCCGGTCCCCGTCATCGGGTCCGGTGGCACCTCGACCAGGACGCCGACTCGGACGGCGACACCCACGGGCGATCCCGCTAGCGCCGATCTGTACAACTGCTCCGATTTCCCCAGCCAGGCTGAGGCACAGCAGTTCTTGCGCCGCTATCCGAGTGATCCGAGCCGACTTGACCAGGATCGGAACGGCGTCGCCTGCGAGTCGAACCCGCCGCCGCGCGACATGACTCCAGTTCCGCGGTGATCGCAGCCCGAAACCCGCCCTGCCTCGCCCGGCTTGCTAGGATGGACGGCGGAGGGATGGCTGAGCGGTCGAAAGCAGCCGTCTTGAAAACGGCCGGGTGATGAGCCCCGAGGGTTCGAATCCCTCTCCCTCCGCCAAGGAGCTAGCAAACACGAGGCCTCCCGACCAATCTCGGATTGCTAACCACCCAATGACCCTCCCAACGAAGAGTGCACCCTAGGGCTTCCCGGAGTACAAGGCTCAACGTTGCAGTTGATGCGGTGCGCGGCGTGCAGGGCTAGGTGCTCTGCCGAAATGCCGCCATCAGCGTAGCCACCATTCGTGTCGCCACCCGTCTTGAAGGTTTTGGCGATCTGTTCGTCCAGCTCCACCCGGTCGGTGACGAACACAAAGGTCCAGTTGCCGGCTAGCTTGCGCAGCACCTTCTGGGCGAAGAAGACCATCGAGAAACTCTTGCCGCTGCCCTGCGTCTGCCAGAACACGCCGCCGCGCCCGTGGCCCAGCTTGCGGGCCTCCAGCATTGAGGCGATGGCGTTATTCACGCCGAGGGACTGGTGGTTCTGGCCCAGGATCTTGACCAGCCCTGCCTTGTGCTCGGAGATCAGGGTGAAGTTCTCCACCAGGTCGAGCAGGCGGGTGCCGTCGCAGGTGCCGCGCAGCATCACCTCCGGCGACACGCGGCGCGGCTCGTCCTCGCGTTCGACGCGCTTCCACTCGAAGAACCGCTCCCAGTCGGCGGTGAGCGAGCCGACGCGGCTGTCGGTGCCGTTCGAGGCGATCAGCAGGGCGTTGAACCAGAAGAGCTGCGGGATCTGCTGCTTGTAGTGGGTCAGGTTTTCGTCGAAGGCCGCCCGCGCCGGCACGTCAGGCTTTTTGAGTTCGATCACCACCAAGGGCAGGCCGTTGACGAAGCCCACCAGATTGGGCCGGCAGGTGTAGAGGCTGCCGACCACGCTGAACTGGCTGACCAGGAGGAAGTCGTTCTGCTCTGGTTGTTCCCAATCCACCACGCGCAGGCGCTCGGTCTTCTGCCCGCCGTGCGCGCGGTCGGGGATGGAGACCGGGATGCCCTCTTTGAGCAGCCGGTAGACCTCGCGGTTGGCGGCCTCCCGGCCTCATCGCCGAGCGGTCGCGGGCGAGTTCGTCGATGGCGGTCTGGATCGCCTCGGCAGGCAGGCCGGGATTGAGCTTGGTTAGCGCCGCATGCAGGCGCTCCACCAGCACCACCTCGCCCTTGGTCTCGCGCCCGAGCGTACCACCCGCGCCGAAGGTCTCTTCCATCGCCGACACCGTCTGCCAGCGAAGCGCCGCGAACAGCCCGATGGCGGGTTGCTCGACGAGCTGGTCTTCGGTGTGAGCGTGGGGGCTCATGGCAGCGATTTCACGATGGGACGCAACACCCTGTCCATCACGACCACCCGCTGCTCCAGCCACTGGAGGTACTCATCCCAACGCGCTTCATTCTCTATGGAGGCGTTGGGATAGTACGTAGCAATGCGGCACGCCTTTGCGTCAGGCAGCTCTTGCCAATCGAGCTCAAACTCGAGAGCACGTTCGATGGTGTCCTTCTGCGTCAGTAGCGCAGCAAAGCGAGCTTTAGCCTCCTCGCCCGGCATCCACAATTCGACACCTAGCCGCTCGTCGCGAGTGTTCGCTGTGATGTTGAGTTCGAATCCAGAACGACCGATCGAGCTAACCAACCAATATTGAGGTCGAGGTTTCTGCGGCCGAATCTGTGGTGCATTCCTCGCTAACCGGTCGATCAGCGCCGCCCAGAACTTGAGCTGCAGCTGCTTGGTTGGTGAAGCCGACGAAGCGGCCCGAGCGAGTTCCCTGCCTGTCTTGACCCAGTCATCGGGCTTGACGACCACTTCGAACTTGGGGGCCGGGCGCGAACTACCGATCCGCCACAACTCGACTTGCACGCCGAAGAAGCTCAGGTCGTCGGTCGTGTTCGCGTTGAGGAACCGCAGCGCAGCCGCATGCTCGGGGCGGAACGACTTCGCCACCCAAATCACCTTGCGCGCCTCGACACCCGCCGCGTAGGCGAGGATTTGGCCGAGGTGTTTGTGATCGGTCTCGGCAAGCTGATTTTCGATGATGACCCGCTGGTCGCCGTCGGTGCAGAGGATGTCGAGCTTGAAGTCGCCAACGTAGTGCTCGGTCGCCACCGCCTCGAGCTCGCTGAGGCCGAGGGCTTGCGCTAGGGCGTAGAGGTTGTCGGCTTCGGCCAGCCAGGGCGTGAATTCGCCCGCCTCGTGTTTCCACGCATCTCGCAGCGGCACCCGCTGCAAATTGCCTAGATCAATCTTGGTCTTCATACGATAGCCTCCACGTCGATCTGGCCGGACAACAGGCGCGGCAGCAGCAGGTCGCGGGTGCGGCGGAGGTTGCCCACTCGGTCTGACAGCGTTTCGACGAGACGTCGAAGAGGGGCTGCCCGTTCTTCAAGAACGCCAGCGAGCTGGGGTTGTGCTTCTCGACCTGGCGCATGGCCGCGTTGACCTTGGCGCCGATGTCGGTCGCCTCGGGCAGGGTCAGCAGGAAGTCGAAGCGCGCCTCGGGGGCAAGGTTGAGGACGTTGTCGGCGTGGTAGGCGGCGGGTTCATCGACGCGGCTGCCGCGGCGGGAGGAGGCGCCGGCCTTGTCCAGTTTTGCGCGCTGGACGGCGAAGCGCACGTCGGCGAAGCGCACGTCGGCGAAGCGCAGGAAGATCAGGCCAAGGATGGGGCCGGAGTATTCCTGCGCCTTGAGGCCGGAGTTGGCGCGGAACTGATCGGCGGCGTCCCACAGGCGCTTCTCCAGCGTGGTGGTGGCAATGTCCTTCTGGGAGGGTTCGGTCCAGTGTAATCTGCTCTCCCTATCAGTGTTTGATCTGGGCGCGAATTGTCAGCTGCTCAGCATTCCTGAACAGTGTGCCTCATTGCCTGCGCGACATCCGCCGCCGCTTCAGGATACTGGATGTCCAGACACTGCGGCGTCTCAAGCTTCTGTCGCCACGGTCCGATTCGCGTCGCCACTCCGGCGTGTGGCATGTGAACACAGTGCCCCGTACGGCACGGCGACGTGCCCGCCGCAGCCTACAACGGCGCAGTAACCGTCGCGCGCGCTGCCGGCCGAGGTTGCAAGGCAGTCCGGACCAAGAGCGCCGGGTAACGCAGCGGCCGCCGGTCGCTATCGTGTTCGCGCTCCAGGCCCGTTAGTTCGGGGCCTTACAACGCCTGCCGTAGCGTGTCGCGATGACTGAGGTTTTTGGTCGGCTCGACTGATATTCAAAGATGAGGATCGAAGCAGCTGCTACGTCCCCTGAACACCAGTTCCTTGATGGGCAACTCCCCGATCAGCGAGCGAGCCCTTGATTGGAAGCACCGGCCTGCGGCCGGGTAGCTCCCGGCTACGATCCCCTCCCCCGTGATGTTCGGTCGCCTCGCGCAGGTCTGGTACGGGTGGTGGCTCGTCGGAATCACGACGACGCTCATCGCCCTTCAATCGGCCGTGTATGTCTTCGGATTCGGCGTGTTCTTCGCGCCAATGGTCGCGGACTTCGGATGGTCTCGCGCCGCGGCCTCCGGTGCCATCTCTCTCGCCCGTCTCGAAGGCGCGCTGACCGGCCCCCTGGAGGGCTGGCTGATCGACCGACATGGGCCGCGGCGGATCATGCTGATCGGCGTCCCGCTCTTCGTCGTCGGCTGGATCGCGCTCAGTCGGGTCGACTCGCTCCTCGCCTACTATCTCGTCTACGTCGTCCTGCTCTCGCTGGGCAGTTCGCTCGGGTTCTTCAACGCCTGTTCGACTGCGGTGGCGAACTGGTTCGTGCGCCGGCGCTCGCTCGCGCTGGGCATCATGTCGTGCGGAATCGGGATCGGCGCACTGTTCGTTCCGGGCGTATCCGCGCTCGTGGAGTCACTCGGCTGGCGTCAGGCCGCGGTCCTTGTCGGCGCGATCGTGCTCTGCGTGGCGATACCGCTGGTGTGGCTGGTCCGCCATCGACCCGAGCGTTATGGCCTGGCTCCGGATGGGGTGGTGGCAACGGCGGCGCGACCGGAGGAACCGACGCTTACCGCGCGGCAAGCGCTGCGCAGCGCGGCGTTCTGGATCCTCGCTGTGTCGTTTGGCATCCGCATCATGGCGACCACAGCGATCTCGCTCCATTTCATCCCTCTGATGATCGACATCGGCCTCGGCACCGCGACCGCGGCGTGGGCGACGGCGGTTCTCGGCGTCGTCAGTATCGTCGGGCGCCTGGCGATGGGCGCGCTTGCCGATCGGATCGGGCAGCGCACCGTGTACGCCGGAGGCCTCGTTGCCCTCGCCGCGTCGTTCATCGTCCTCGCCGGCGCCGACTCCTTGCCGCTCATCGCGATCTTCCTTGCCCTGTATGGACCGGCGTACGGCGGGCTGGCGACGCTCATGCTGTCGATTCGGGCCGACTACTTCGGGCGCCAGTCGTTCGCCACAATCGGCGGCCTGATGACGCCCGTGATGACGATCGGCACTCTCACCGGACCCATCTTCGCGGGGTGGGTCTTTGACACATCGGGCAGCTACCGAGGCGCGCTCCACGCGTTCGCCGGCGCGATGGTACTGGCGCTGGTCCTCTTGCGCTTCCTCCCCGCGCGGCCGGCTTTCGCGCAGGCACACGTCTGACGAGGGCGTGTCCATAGTGGAAGATGGGTGTCCGCAGGCACACGATGACTTAGCAGCCACCGCAGGTTTCGGCGACACGGATCGCCGGCGGCATTCCTGAGTCTTTCGATCCCGGGTGGTACGATAGACGCATCCCCTATCGGCGCACCGGGCGCAGTGGCCTGCACCTGCCGGCGATTTCGCTCGGTGGCGATGAGACGCTCGGCGGGTATCGCGATGCCGACGCCTCGGCGGCAATCCTGCGCCGGGCGTTCGATCGCGACATCACCCACTTCGATTTCGTGAACAACTAGGGCACGCCGTTCGGCAACTCAGAGATCGTCTGTGGGCGTAACCTGCGGAACTTCCCGCACGATGAGTTGATCCTATCGAGCAAGGCCGGATTCCGAATGTGGCCTGGCCCGTACGGCGACTACCTGAGTAAGAAGTCGATCGTCGCCAGTTGCGAGCAGAGCCTGCGCCGACTTGGCGTCAGCTACCTGGACATCTTCTACCTGCACCGCGCCGACCCGATCACGCCGCTCGAGGAGAGCCTCGGCGCGCTCGATCTCCTGCTCCACCAGGGCAAGGCGCTCTACGCCGGTGTAAGTAACTTCAACGGCGCGCAGTTCGCGGAGGCCGCCCGGATCTGCGAACGGGAGGGGCTCTCGCGCCTCACCATCCATCAGCCGGCCTACAACCTCCTCGACCGGCGGATCGAAGCCGATCTCCTGCCTCACCTCGATCGCGCCGGCGCCGGCGCGATCGTGTATTCGCCGCTCGACCAGGGCGTTCTGACCGATCGCTACCTGGGTGGCGACATTCCCGCGGACTCGCGTGCGGCGCAATCGTGGGGTGAGGAGGCTACGCGGCGCCGGCTCACGCCCGAACGACTCGACCGTGCGCGTCGCCTCAACGTGCTCGCCGCCGAACGCGGGCAATCGCTGACGCAACTCGCCATCCAGTGGATTCTGCGGCTGCCGACGATCACGAGCGTGCTTATCGGCGTCTCGTCGGTCGCACAACTGGATCAGAACCTCGCCGCGCTGACCAGACCCGCGCTGACCGATGACGTCCTGGCGAGAATCGACGAGATCGCGCGGTAACCAGGGGCCGCAGACCGGCAGGCTTTTGATAGAGAATGTTTGCGAATGCCGAACGCACCGGGTGAGGTGCGCAGGACACGGAGGAGTAGACCGATGCCAATGGCGGAGCGACGGGCCGAGGTGATCTGGGAGGGGAATCTCGTTCAGGGCAAGGGCAGCGTGACGAAGACAGGGAGCGGCGCCTTCGCGGCCGGACTGCCGGTCACCTGGGCCTCGCGCGTCGAGCGATCCGATGGGCGCACGAGCCCGGAGGAACTGATCGCAATGGCGCACGCGAGTTGCTATGCGATGGCGCTCTCTCACACGCTCAGTGAGGCGGGCACGCCGTCCACGCGACTCAAGGTGAGTGCGGTTGTGACGGTTGAGTCGGTACCGGGCGGAATCAAGGTCGGCGAGAGCCGGCTCGAGGTCCGTGGCCGCGTGCCGGGCATCGATCAGGCGCGGTTCGAGGCACTCGCCCGCCAGGGCGAACAGGGCTGTCCGATCTCGAACGCGCTGCGTGGCAGCGTGTCGATTCTGCTGAAGGCGACGCTCGAGGGCTGACCTCAGGTCGCCTCACCCGCGCGTGGAGCGATCTCGACGAAGATCGGGCTCGTCCAGGCGATCTGGCCGTCGGTCTGCTTCGCGCGCAGGTGATAGGCATTCCACTGGGGAAGCGGGGAGGGGTCCGTCCAGGCGAACGCGACCTCGGCGGGCCCCGGTGCCGCGGGCAGTCGTTCGACCACCACGGCTCGATCCACCCCGCCGGCGCGATGCTCGTGACGATCGACGAGGTTGGCGAGATCGAGGGTGAACGAGCAGAGGTCGGTGACGAAGGTCAGCGTGCCGCGAGACGCATCATCCAGGAGAAGGTCGACGCCGTCCTCGTCGCCGGCGGTGCGCGATCGCCACCGGACGAGTCCGTCCGCATCCACCGTCACTGCTTCGTTCGGCTCATCGAGCGCGTAGCCGCGCGCTTGCCTGACGAGTGCGCCCTCGATCCGCAGCCAACCGTCCCAGACCTGCTGACGGTTCCGATCCAGGATCCGCGCGCCTCGCCAGGCGACCCGGATCGCGTTGTGCGACGGCCGCGTGCCGAGATCGTGGCGGTACACAGTCTCTGTACCGCGCTGGATGGTGACCTCGGCGAGCGGCCCCAGTCCGATCACGCGCGCCTGAAGGGTCGGCGCGTGTGTCTGCCCCGCGACCTCTGCTCCCATCCAGTAGCCGTCGCCGGTCCTTAGGCGGGCGATGATGCGCGCGCCCGTCGTACACGAGGTCCGCCGCGCCCGGAGCGCCTCCCATAGCGCCTCGCGGGTCAGGTCACCCGCCCAGGCACAAGTGAGGCCGCCGCGCACCGCGAAGGAGCCCGATCCCGGCGCGGCTGCCCCCGGCCGCCCCTTGTGATCGTCGCTGCCGGCGGTGAATCCGACGCGGAGGCCGCGCCGCATCGCCTCATCACGGAACCACTCGAACGTACCCCAGCAGGAGTGGATCTCGATGAGTCGTTCGAGGTGGGGATCGTGCCACGCCAGATCGGCTCGTCGGCCGCCAATGTGAGGGACGAGCATCACGTCTTCAAACCCGGCCAGCGCCAAGTAGAGTGCATCGATCGGGTATGCGTCGGACGTGGCGTCGGTCCGATCCTCGACCTGCCAGTGACTGGTGCGATGGAGCGGGCCGTCGTCACCCCGATAGAGCACGTTGTGGTCGCCGCCCGCGGCCGTAATCGCCGACCACTCGATTCCCAGGAACGTGACGAACTGGCCGGGAGCGTGGAACGCGGCCGTCTGCCGCCGTATTTCCGCCCAAATGGCCGGCGTCACCTGGAAGTCGTTGCCCTGGTGTGCCGCGAAGTCGACTCCGGCGACATCGCGTGCGTAGGCAAAGTACTCCTCGACCGTGCCAGATCCGATCGTTTCGCCACTCTGACCGTGGAGATCGCCCCAAAACGGGCGAAACTCCGGCTGATTGGCGGAGATCTCGAGCGGATTGACCGGAACGGACGTCTCGTCACCCCACTTCGCGGTCGCGCGCGCGATGCCCGGGTGGGCTGGCGCATGGGTGGCGAGCGTCGCGGTGGGTTCCGTCGCTCGCGCCATCGCGATCGACGCACCGTCCTCCGCGACGAGTGTCACCGCTCCATCGGGCGGGGCCGCGGGGTTACCCCACCGATCTTCAAACGCGACGTGGTAGACGATCGAGTCTCCCGTGATGGCATGCGATGGCCCATGCACCCGGATGGTCTCCGCGGCCGCAGCGATCACCGGAAATCCCAGGTCGTCGGGAACTTCCTGGAACAGATCCGTCCCGAAGGGATCGACGAAGAGGCGGAACCGGAAGCGTGTCTCGCGGAAGGTCTGAACACGCGCCTGCCGCCAGACGAAGCGAATCGTCTCGGCCTCGCGCAGGAAGCCATCGACGACCCGCACGCGGACGGTGCGCATCCACGGCCGCACGTTGCCGCGCGCGTCGTACCGAAGATCGAGTCGCGCCACGCCATCGGTGGTGACCGCGAGGTGCGATGGTGCCGCCGGATCGGTGAACTGAGGTTCGGACCAGTCAGAGGCGAATCGCCAGGAGAGGCGAAGCGCCCCGCCGTCATCGAAGCAGGAACGGCCTACCGTGTAGACGATCGACCATTCCCCGATCGATCCCGCGACAACAGGCGCATCCGGCGTCAGGCGCGCCCGACCGATAAAAGTGCCATCGCCGAGCGGATAGGGCATGGGGCTGCATCGTAGCCCGCTCGCCGCGAGATGCGCCGCGTCGGACCCATCCCGCGCTGGTACCATCGCCCCCCGATGACGGCGCGCACAGGTCCCTTTCCGTGAGCGGGGCCGCTGCGTTCGAGGTCGTCGCGCGCGCGGTCCATCAAGGGCAGATCGTGGGTGCGGCCGCGGCGATTGGCAACGTCACGTCGGCCGAAAGCTGGGTGGGAGGCACGACTGCACTTGGCGAGGAAGGCGTTACCATCGACACTTCCTACGACCTCGCCTCGCTGACCAAGGTTCTCGCGACGACGACGCTGCTCCTTCGTGCGATCGGCGAGGGACGGATCGATCCCCGCGAGCCACTGGCGACCTACCTGCCGGAGGCGTCCTGGCTGCAGACGGACTCGCGGGTCGCCGACGCGACAATCCTGGATCTGGCCAGCCATTCCTCGGGTCTGGCGGCGTGGTCTCCGCTCTACACCCTGGGACTCGATCGGCCGACGCTGCTCGCGCGCATCGCGCAATTGCCACTGGAAGGGAAGCGCGGGGCGGTCGTCTATTCCGACCTCGGTTTCATCCTGCTGGGCTACGTCCTGGAGCGGCTGCGCGGTGTTCCGCTGGACCGGCAGTTCAGCGACCTGATCGCCGAGGTGGGGATCGCTCCGGGCATCGGGTTCGGACCTTGCGACGCGCCGGTAGCGCCCACCGAGGAGTGCCCATGGCGGGGACGGCTGATGCGCGGCGAAGTTCACGACGAGAATGCCTGGGCGATGGGGGGCGTCTCCGGGCACGCTGGCCTGTTCGGTTCGCTCGCGGCGCTGATTTCGGTGGGGCGGGCGCTGCTCGACGGGCGGCTTCTGTCCGAACCGCTTCTCGGTCTCGCGGGTCAGGCCCACGCGACCGGTGAGGACGGCCAGCGCCGCGGCTTCGGTTGGGCGCTACCGTCTTCTCATTGGAGTGGCGGCGATCTGTTCTCGGCGCGGGCCATCGGACATACCGGTTTCACCGGTACCGGCATGTGGCTGGATCTCGAGCGACGGCTCTTCACGATTCTGCTTACGAATCGCGTCTACCCGACCCGCCATCGAGAGTCCGGCATCGTCGGGCTGCGTCGGCGCTTCAATAGCGCCGCGCTCGCCTGACTGGCGCGTACCCACCCGGGGTCGACCCGCGGCTCAGTTTCGGCCGGGGACTCGCGGCGCGACCTCGGCGCAATCCTGCAGCAGGGTCTCTGCGGATAGCGCCAGGCGCAGCGCCATCCGGTGCTCGATGGTGGCGAGGCGCTCGTCGACGTGGCTGAGGATGCGGCGCACCATCCCCTCGCTGAAACAGGCGTCGGCGAGATGCCGTTCGATCGCTGGCGCGGTCACGCCGGCCTGGCGGAGGTGGACGATATCGACGACGGTGCGGATGAGTGCTCGGGAATCCATAGGCGAACGGGAAGGTACGAACGCGGATGTCGTGCCCGTGTAAGAGACAGCCGCGACCCCCTTAGGCCCTCGTGAGGCACGCGACCTAACGGTTCAATCAGCCGAACCGACGGTCTCGCGGATCCGTTCCTCGATCAGTTCGACCTGGGTCTCGAGCCAGAACAGACGGCGTCGGCTGACCTCGTCGAGCGGCGGTGCTCCAGGGGCGACCATCCGCTCGGTCTCACGGATCAGTGCCGCCCGCCAGGCGGCAAGCTTCGCCAGGTCCACGCACGCTCCCCGCGGATTCGCCCGAAGGCGGCGTCACGCCAACGAGTAGGATAGGCGTGTGGCGATCGTGGCGTCCGATCGATGAGCGTCGATCGCGCCGATACTGCGGCTCGCCTGCTCAGCGAGCGCTTGCGCTCCGGTGATCGCGCCGTGGCGATCCTCGCCCATCGCGAGAGCGCGACCGCGGCAGAACTGGAACCGGAGATCCGCGGCTGGCTGGTGCAGCGGGGCGTCCGCGTCGCCAACGATGTCGCGCCAGCGGACCTCGGTCTGTGCCTCTCCCTGGGCGGTGATGGCCTCATGATGCGCGCCGCGCGCCGCTACCCCGACGTGCCCATCCTGGGGGTGAACTTTGGCAACTTCGGATTCCTCACCGCGGCCGAGGCGGGCGAATGGCGCGAGGCCCTCAATCGCCTTCTTGCCGGCGACTTCCACCTGCGCGTCGGCCCCACGCTGGCCACCACGCTCCGCAGGGTCGAGTCCGGCCGGGTTGAGGACTTAGGCTGGGCCGTCAACGACGTGGTTGTCCACGGGGAGATCCGTTTCGTCCAGCCGTCGCTTTTCATCGATGGGCAGCACGTGAACGATTACCCGGGCGACGGGATCATCCTCTCCACGCCGGCCGGTTCCACCGCGTACTGCATGGCCGCGGGAGGACCGGTGCTCCTCTCCGGCGTGGGTGGCTTCGCAGTTGTCCCCATCTCCTGCCATTCGCCGATCCGCGTCTCGTTGATCGTGCCCGAGGATGTGGAGGTGGGGATCAGGCTCGAGGGGCGGCATGGCGCCAATCTGATTCTGGACGGTGAGTCGGAGCAGCAGCGTGCCATCGTTCCCGGCGACATCGTCCTGATGCGCAAGGGTCCCATCGCGTTCCGGCAGGTCTCCTTCCGCTCTTTCGACTGGTTCAGCGCCTTCCAGTCGAAGTTCAACTACCAGATCCGGCGGGCCGGGCGTTCGCCGCTCGCCGGAAGCAGGGAGCTCGCGTGAGGTTCGGCTACACCACCTGGAGCATGCAGGGCGTCCCCGCCGAGGTCTCGATACCAACGCTGGCCGCGATCGGGTTCGACTCGATCGAGATCACAGTCGTTCCGGGATGGCGTGACGAGTTGGATGCGCTCACTGGCGAGCGCCGGCGCGCGATCCGCAGGCTGGTCGATCAGCACGGCCTGGTGCTCCCCGCCATCGCCGGACACCGGAGCCTCGTCGCGACCGATCCCGCCGAGCACGCCGAGAACTGGCGGCGTCTCACCGGCGCGATCGACCTTGCCGTCGACTGGGCGAGCGAGGATGGGCCGCCGGTCCTCGACACGACCACCGGCGGGAGGGCCGGCGAGTGGATCGCCCTGCGCGATCGTTTGGTCGATCGGCTGGCGCGTCTCGCAGACTATGCCGCCGCCCGGGGCGTGACCGTTGCCATCGAACCGCACGTCTCGAGCCCGCTCAACAGCATCGAAAACGTCCTCTGGCTCCTGAAGACGATCGATCGGCCAAACCTGAGACTGGCTTTCGACATCAGCCACTTCAATGTTCAGGGCATCCCCATCGAGGAGAGCGTCACCGCGCTGGCGCCGCACACGGTCTACACCCACATCAAGGACGAACGGGGGGTCGTGCCCGACTACGCCTTTCTTATCCCCGGTGAGGGCGACTTCGACTACGCGCGCTACCTCCGCGCGATGGATGGCGCCGGCTATCGTGGTGACATCCACGTGGAGATCAGTCTCATGGTCCAGCGCCGCGAGGGGTTCGACCCGATCGCCGCGGCGCGCCAGTCGTACGAGGTCGTCTCGGCGGCGTTCGTCGCGGCGGGCGTGCCGCGCGACCGCCGGCAGCCTCACGCCGGGGGCTGAGAGGCGTCCGCGACCGGGCGCCGCGCGACGAGTACCTGGGCCTCGACCGTCAGCGAGACGTGCTCGCGGCGGCCCCCCTCCTCGTCGCGCCAGAGGCGGTGAAGCGGCTCCAGATCGACCCGGTTGATGTGGAACGCAGCGGGGTTGGCGCGGAGCGCGAGCAGGACCGCGGGACGACTGAAGGGGATCTCCCTCTCGATGGTATGCACCGGTTCAATGGCGAGGCCAAGCCGCGCCAGGTGCGCCGCCTCGGTGGCGAGCGTCTCCTCGCGCGCTCGGGGCAAACCCGGCACGCGGTCGTACACCTCGGCCCAGTGGCGCGGCCCGAAGGTGAAGCGCACGTAGCGACCGCCCGGGCGTAGCACCCGCGCGACTTCGTCGAGCAGTGCTGGCGCCAGGCGGCGCACCACGACATCGACCGTGGCGCTGGCGAAGGGGTATTGGCGGCGCGTGCTTGCCCGGCCGTAGATCGCCCGGCGGCCCGCATCGCGGCGGGCCAGATCGAGCGCCGCGGTGGCAATGTCGAGCCCGATGTACTGCGCGCCGGGGCGGCGGTCGGCCAGCCAGCCCAAAAGGGTGCCCGGGCCGCAGCCGAGATCGACCACCAGCGCACCGTCGTCGATGACCTCGAGGAGCCGTTCCAGGAGGAGCGCGTTCTCCGGCGCCTCCGGGCCGCGGAGAACATCGAAGCGCTGGCGCCGCCACGCCATTGCCGGCGTATCGCCTGGTCCCTCCGAGGCGATGCGCACTCCCGCAGCGATCAGATCGGGGACGTCGTTCGCGAGCGCGAACGACGCGCCACACTCGCGACAGAGGAGAGCATCCGGGCGCTCCTCCAATTCGCCGAGGCAGGTCGGGCAGGCAAAAGGTGAGGTCGCGGTCACAGGCATCGGCCTATTATCTGGGGACTTCCCGCGCATGAGCTTCGTATCACCCGGGCACCACCCGCTCTACAGACACCTGTGGGCCGAACTGAATGGCCGACGGGGCGTGCGGCCCCCGCGACGATCGCGGCGCCGGCTGGAGCACGCCCTGGTCGCGCGTGTGAACGATCCGGCGCTCTTCCGTCGACTCGATCGCATTCGCGCGGCGCTGAGCGGCCTAGGCTTCGCCCGAGCGGTTCCCGATCACACGCTGCACCTGCCGATCCTCAATCTCAATCGCATCCCGACCTCGCGCCTCGCCACGGTGGCCGAACGACTGCAAGCCTCGCTTCACGGGCGCGCTCCGTTCGCCGTGAGCATCGCCCACCTGAACTACGCGAACGGTGGTGTGTTTGCGGAGATCGATCGCGTGGATGAGATCGTGGCCCTGAGCGGCTCGCTGCGCGAGCAACTCGGTTTGCCGGCCGATGCCGCGCCGGGGGTCCCGGGGTTTCCGCTCGCCCGCATCACCTCGCCCGCTGCGGCGCGCCTGCTGGTCCAGGCGCTGGAGTGGTTCCGCGAGCGGCCTATCGGTGAGGTTCCCGTCCACGCGCTGCAGGTCGTGACGCTCGATAACCGGGAGCCCGACGATGGCTTTCGGCGCGTGGCCGTTCTGCCGCTGGGCGGGTAGATTCCTCCACGTACTGCTCCGGCCGGCGAGAGGGCGGCAGGCGTGTCGGGGTCGTCGTGCGACACTGCGGTATACTCGTCGTGCCCTGGGGGGATCGCATAGAGGTCTAGTGCGGCCGCCTGCTAAGCGGTTACGGGGTCTAACGCTCCGTCACGGGTTCGAATCCCGTTCCCCCCGCCGTTACCGGGCGAAGGCGACGGCGTCCCCCACGTGAATGCCCTCCCGCGCGAAGTAGCCCTGGTTCACCTCCAGCGCGTAGCGGTAACGTCGATCTGGTCGGTGGATCTCCTCCGAGAGCGGCTGCATGTCCGCCAGTGCCACGATCTTGCCCCCGGCATCGATGAACGCGATCGACAGAGGGATGAGGGTGTTTCTCATCCAGAAACCGCCGTCGGTATCCCCAGGGAAGATGAAGAGCATTCCCGCGTCGCCGGCGAGCGACCGGCGCTCCATCAGCCCCCGGGCACGCGCCGCATCAGTATCGGCGATCTCGATCCGCACGTCGCGTGTCGCACCGTCGGCCCGTCGCAGGCGGGCGACTCCAGCGGGAACCGCGACGGCCGTCGCCGTGGCGGCAACCGTCGGCGGCGTGGGCGCGGAAAGTACCGCCGCGGGGAGAGGCCGCGTCGCCGTCGGTGGCAGGGGAGCGAACGCGATGATCGTGGGTCGGGGCGCGGGCTGTGCCGCGGGATGAGCCGTCTCGCTCGCGTCCCCGCACGCCGCGAGGAGGAGCGCGGCCAGGAGGGCGATCGCGCGGCGCCGCGGCAGAGACACGATCTCCCGGCGCGCACGCGGCATCGCCTGTGGGCCCGGCAATCGCGTGCCTGAATGGGTCGGGTTGGCTAGGATGCTCGTGAGGGAGAGGGTACAGATGGTGACCCACCGTGGCAATCGTCCGACGCCCGAGGTTTCGCGGAGCGGCCACGACCTGCGGCCGATTCGCGGCGAGGCGCGCGACCGCCTCGCCGCTAGCCTGAGCGCGGAGGAGCGGCACATCATTCTCGACCACGGCACCGAACGGCCGTTCTGCGGCACCCTTCTGGGGAACAAGTCCGCCGGAGCGTACGTCTGCCGGCTCTGCGCGCTGCCGCTCTTCCAGTCCGGCGCGAAGTTCGAGTCTGGTACGGGTTGGCCGAGCTTCTTCGCGCCGGTCGACCCCGACCACATCGCCGAGATCGTCGACCGCTCGTACGGGATGATCCGCACCGAGATCCGTTGCGCCCGCTGTGACGGGCACCTGGGGCACGTCTTCCCGGATGGCCCGGCGCCGACCGGGCTGCGGTACTGCCTGAACTCGGCGTCACTCTCGTTCGAGCCGACGAAGGCTTGATCGAAGGGCCCGGACCTCCGCGCCACTGATACCGGGCGATTCCCGTTGGACGGCGATTGGGCGCCTCGATGAGCTGCCCGGCTCTATAATCGCCGCGCGCCGAACCGCCGGCGTCTTGTTTCCAGGCGCCCGTAGCTCAGTGGATTAGAGCGTTGGGTTGCGGACCCAAAGGCCGCAGGTTCGAGTCCTGCCGGGCGTACCGTCAAGTTCAATCTCATAGGTGTCCGGAAAACGGACACTATCATGTCCGAATTTGGAGCTTTGGGTTCCTGCCCCAATGCTCTTGACAACGTTTCGACAACGTTCGCCGCGAAGCGTTCTCCTTCAGGCACGCAAATACGTGGCGCGTGACGGTAGCCAGACGATCTGGATCGGGGCGCTCGCCTCCAAGGCAAGCGCGGCGGGACTGCAGCGTGCGATCCGAACGGCGCACGAGCGACTCGACGCAGTCGAGCGAGGGGGGGGCGATGACCAAACTCGCCTAACCAAGGAGGAGCTGTACGTCCACTTCCATGCGGATCCCGATCTCCGGGTGGGCCGGGAGCGCACGGCGTTCGCACGCGCGGTCGGCGATGCGGTCGTCCGTTACAGAATTGAAGGAAAGCTCTCGCAGCGGGGCTTGGCTGCCCGGCTGGGGATGAAGCCCTCGGCCGTCGCGCGTTTAAAGAATGGCGATCACAATCCCTCGAATGAGACACTCGAGCGCTTGGCCGCCGGGCTGGGCATGCGCTTCCTGGTCGATGTCGCGCGGTCAGATGCCGCGCGGGCGCCACAAGCGGACGGTGTCGGTGTGATGCACGAGCACGCGACATCGGCCGGCGGATGGACGCTGGTCGCCGCTGGGCCTGCACCTAGGCGACTCGGGTAGCCGATCCCGGTCACAGAGCCGGCGTCGCTCTCGATTATCTCCAGGGCCGGCGGTAGGAGTCTTGTCGGGCGCACTTCAGTCTCCATTTCAGAGACCCCGGCACCGGAGCCATCCGAGGTGGGTCTTCGGCCCGCCCGCCAACATCAGGGTCCAGCGCCCGCCAACATCTCCGGCTGAGGCTGCCAACATGGCCGGTACGGGCCGCGTAGCTCGCGCACATCTCGTCGTCGTGTGGGGCCATAGTCGGCTTCGCGTCTCTCGGTGTCGTTGCGCAAACTCGGGTGGTACTCTGGTGCCGCCAGCCTCGGCCCGAAGGCACCACAAAGAAGCTGCCGCGGAAGAAGCCGTGAACGGCGGCGATGTGGAGCGGCAGGGAGACACATGAAAAACACGTTGACCTGGTATGGCCTAAGGAACGTGGAGATCGCCGCATCGGTCGAAGAGTTCCGAACCGAGACGCTACGGCTTCTCGTACGCATCACCGCGGCGGGGTACGTCGCGTGGCACCTTGCCGCTGCGGTGCTCTCCCCACCTGAGCGTGGACCGATCTACTGGGCCTTGTTCCCGATCGTCGTCCTGGGCCTGGCGGGCACGCACTGGCTACAAACCCGCGGCTCGTTGTTTGCAGCAGGTTGGTTCATCGCGTCTGGCGTCTGTTCGGTGGCGGCCGCGGCTTGGTTGCTCCAGTCGGCTGCTCCGCTGCTGCTGGTTTACCCACTC
>VGOZ01000008.1 GCA_016875715.1 Chloroflexota bacterium
TCGCTTCGCGCTTCGGCGTTCGCCAGCGCTGTTGCCGTGGAAGGTACCGTGCGACCCACCGCTGTCGCGGTGGCCGCTGCCCCAACACGTTGGGTGTCAATGACGCGTCCAACCATTCGAAGCAGATGATTGCGGCCTGCGAGATTGGTCACGCCGTTCCCGACTGCCTCTAGTTCGACAAAGGTGCGTCCGACGACCACCCGGTACTGAAATCCATCGATTCTCTCCCAAAGCACCGCCACGTCGGCAACGGAAGGGTGCGCGATCTCGACACCGTCAGCCGGGGGACTCCTTCGCAGCGACCGCATCGCCTCGGCCGGCGATCCCCAGTTCCACACCTGGGCAAAGAGTGATTCGGCACCATCGCGATCACCACCAGAGGCTCCGATCCATTCAAATCTTCTTGTAGCCCAACCATCGGAATCGGACCCTTTGGAGTCGCTTTGCTTCCACCCTGGTCCCATTTCCTGTAGCGTGATGATGATCTCCGAGGGCGGCCGCGAGAGCACCACCGGAGGAATTGCGATCGGCGCGGCTGGGATCGGCGCGGCCGGCGGAGCGGGAGTGATAATGATCTCCGAGGGTGGCCGCTCGAGTCGCACCGCGGTTGGAGTGTCGCTCCCGACTCGATCCGGTTTTCCCGCTGCAGCCGAGGAGGCTCCGTCGAGGAACTGTCGAATTGTCTCAGCGGCAATCCCGAAGCCCAGACCTTCGGAGCCGCGGATTCCGAACGAGACCACCGCGAGAACCTCACCCTGCTGGTTCAGCATCGGACCGCCGGAATTGCCGGGATTCAGCGCGGCGTCCGTTTGAATTAGGACACGGCCAGCGGGTTCATCCACGCGTATCGCTGAGACGACACCCCGCGCCAGACTTACCCCATTTCCGAGCCGGTCACCCAGCGGGTAGCCGAGAACGAGCAGCGTCTCCCCAGGCCGGGCTCGCGCGCTCGCGACGGCCAGCGCTGTGGCAGGAGCTTCCGATACGATGAGAGCGAGGTCGCGCAAGGCATCCCGTCGGGCGACGAATCCCGGATACATCGCACCGTCCGCCCCTTGGACAGTGACTCTCTCTGTCTCTGCAACGACGTGTGCGTTAGTAAGAATGCCCGTACTGACTCGCACGCCCGAGCCGATGTCCCCGCCGCGGGCGATCAGTCTAACCACCGATGGGCGAGCGCGTTGTGCTACATCGGCGTCAGTGACCGTCGGCGGTAGCTGATGGGTGGGAGCGGCGAGCGTAGGCGGCGACGACGCAGGAACAGAACAAGCCATCGTCAAACCGCCAATGAGGACCATTAGTGGTGCCATCCGTAACCAGCGCAACGTGTTACTCCGTGACGCCCACCGCCCCAAGCGGTACTCCATCGCTGATAAACGCCGACCGAATTGCTCTAGCGTATCGTACCAGCCATCGCCGCTCGGCGGCGATGGTTGAGCTATGTCGACCCTTGCCGCTCGCCGACACATCTCCACATGGCCACTCCTGCTTCCGCTGTCGCTGACGTCGCTCCCAACATCACCGACTGTCTGGGACCTTGTTGATCGCTGCCGCTGACCGCTAAGCAGCGTCGGAGCGCTAGCCCCGCTATCAATCGGCGACCGATGCGGGGTAGTGGCGAGCGATGAAAAGAGGTTGTGGACGACGGCGGCGCGGCGGAACCCAAACTACAGGGCAATATTTGTCAGTCTGTACGACCAGATAAACGTCATTCTGTCATCTTCCTGATGAGTCCGCTGTGCCTTTGTCGCGTCGCACGCGTGGTAGGCTCACTTCATGAGCGGAAAGACGCGTGTGGCCATCCTCGGCGGCGGCGACGTCGCGCAGCACACCTACATCCCGGGCACGGTGCGACAGGCAGCGGCAGGGGCATTCGAGGTTGTGGCGCTCTGCGATATGGTGCCCGGGCGTGCCGAGAGCCTGGCGTGCCGCTACGGCATCCCCCGTCACACGACCCGGTTCGACGATCTTCTCGCCGACCCAGGTATCGACGCGATTGTCAACCTGACGCCACCGACGTTTCACGCCGAGGCGATCGTTCGCTCGGTGGAGGCCGGAAAGCACGTCTACTCTGAGAAGACAATCGCCACAACGCTGACTGATGCCGACCGTGCGATTGAGGCGGCCCGGCGCGCCGGGAAGGTGCTCGCCGTCGCGCCCGCGCTGATGACCCACCCGGACTTGCGCGAGGTCCAGCGACTGATCGCGAGCGGCATCATCGGGAAGGTCTGCTATGTCCGGGCGCGCGGTTCCCACCCTGGACCGGCGTGGCTCCTCGACTACCGGACCGACCCCACGTGGTTCTATCAACCCGGCGCGGGCCCGGTGGTCGATCTGGCGATCTATCCGCTTACCTACATCACGGCCTTTCTCGGTCCGGCGAAGCGGGTCTTCGCCTTCTCAGGCATTGCCATTCCGGAACGGGAAGTCCGCGCCGGGGAGGCGAGGGGTAAGACGATTCGTGTTGGCATCGACGACAACACCCAGATCCTCCTGGACTTCGGCGAGGCCTGCTTCGCGCACATCGATGCAACATTCGTGGTCTTCTCGTCCAAGGGGCCGCGTTGCGAGATCGCCGGGTCACGCGGTGTCATCAATCTCGCCGCCGAACCGGATGATCCTCCCTTCGAGGTGTTCATCGACGACCCGGACCGGGCGTTTCGTGGGTGGGTGACGCCGGAGAAGGTGTATCGTGGGCGATTGAATCCTCCCCGTGAACCGCGGGACCAGGTCGAGTGGTCACTCGCCAGCGGCGTCGGTCACTTCGTGCGGGCGATCGAAGGCACCGAAGAGCTCATCCTGCGCCCGGAACACGCGCGCCACGTGCTCGAGATCATCCTCGGTGCTTACGCATCGGCGACGGACGGACACGCGCGGGATCTTGTTACAACATTCTAGGAGGAGCGTTACGGCTTCCGGCGCGTCTCCTCGATCATCGAGCGCGCGGTCCGGAACGCGGTGTAGGCACCGAACGCCAGCCCTCCCAGCGTCGCCAGCGGCGAGGTCCCGAGTTGGCCATCGACCCAGACACCACCGACGATCCCCAGCACCAGGCTGAGCACGACGGCCCACCCCATGCCGAGAACCCGCATCCCGGCGAGGACGCCCTCGCTGGAGGTGACGGATGTCGACGCGTGACGGGCTGACGCTGGTCGTGCCCTGGGGCGTGGGGCCGCCGCGAGTTGGTACGCGGTGCGGGGGCGTGGGCTGGGAACGGCACGCCGGCGCAGGCCGGACGCAACCAGTCGCTCGTGAGCGACGCGAACCGTCTCAGGCCTGTTTCCCTGCCGCGCGGCAAGGAGCATCACTTCGACGAGCACCTGGCCCTTCCCCGCCGGAAGCTCGGTCACCTCGGCGAGGAGATCCTCGAGCACGTCGTCGACCATGTCTGCAATCTGGGGTGCGTAGTCTCCCCCGACAAGGCGGGCGCGGGAGAGCCCCCAGTCCAGGTTGACGAGGAACTCCCGGAGCGACCGGCGCCCATCACGCAGTTCCTCGGCATCGATAAGCAGCGTGTCGAGTTCGGCATCGTGGCCCTGACGCGCCGCGTTCACGGCACCTGGCCTCAGTTCAAGAGATCGGCTTGCGCGCGTGCGAGGCGCAACCGCGCGTCGGCGATATCGTCGGGCACCGAGCAACCGTTCGCGAGGATCAGGCGCGAGCCACCGGTCTGGCGCACCGCGTCGCGCATCTCCGTGAGGAGTTCCGCCGGTGTGCCAGAGAGGATCGGCCCCCTCCCGGAGATACCCCCCATAAGGCATCGCGTGGGATCCTTCTTTCGCACGTCGGCGAGCGAGATGCCGGTGAGGCGATCGCTCCAGCTCAGAACCGGGGTCGGATACGCTAGGAACGGATCGAGGTCGAGGTCCGCGGAGGCGTGCACGTGCAGGGTTGTCAGCCATCCCGCCTGGCAGGCGCGCAGAACCCGTAGTTCGTACGGTCGCGCGAACTCCGCATACTCCGTGGCGGTGGTGACTCCATCGCCAGCCCCCTGCACCGAGAGAGAGATGCCGTCCGCCCCCTCCAGGAGCGCCGCCGAGCAATATTCGGCGAGGTTATCGGCGATCACGTCCAGCGCGGCGTGTAATTGGATGGGCGCTGTGTGCAGGTGCTCCCCCAGCCGATCGTGGCCCGCGAATCGCATCGCGTAGGCGAAAGGGGAGAAGACGGTCAGGAGCACCGGGGCATCGCCGCCAAGCGCGTCGCGCACGATCCCGACCGTCCTGAGCATGCGGGCGAGGTTGCCCGCAGAGATATCCAGTTCTGAGATCAGACCCCAATCATCCACCGTGCGAATGCCGCCATCGGGGAACGGATACGGGATGTCGGGCATGATCTTGAAGATGTCGCACCCGTACTGGCTGAAGAAGTCGAGCGTATCTCGCGCCAGACTGGTCGGATTGCCTCGCGGCCGAAAATGATGCCACACGCAGTATGGAACTCGGTCGGCCCGTTCACCGCTCACCGCGGCGAGAACCCGCTCCATGCTCGTCATCTCTGGCACATGACTTCGACGCGACCGGGCATTGCGGCTCGCGGTGTAACTCATCGCGCCCCCCCGCGCTTGTCTCCCACCAGTGTAGTCGCGTAGCCATTCAGTTCGACATACCCCTGCCCGCTGATGGGCGCGCCCCATCGTGACCCACGTGCGAGCACCGCCCCCTCCCAGTACGTGACACCGGTGCTTGCGCGCGTATCCAGCTCCTGATCGGCGAGGACCGGTTCGATCGTCAGGTCAAGCCCCTCCTCAGGAACGGACACCCGCCAACGGGCCGGATAGGTAGCGCCCGAGTGGGGGCTCGTCCACGTCGCCAGCGAATCGATCCGAAAGCGCTCGGCGGACAAATGCGTGGTGCGACCCAGATCGTCGAGGAGCGATCCGTACCGCAGCGTCGTATCACCCTTTTCGTCGAACACCCTGGAGAACGTCGCGTCGAGACCGCCGTCCAGGTGGAGCGCGAACCAGTCCCAGCCGCCTCCGGCGCTGATGAAGTCACCCCACTGATGGTCCATCCAGACCAGGCCGCTGACGGGCAAATCCCCCTCCGCCATCGCGAGCACGCCCGTCGCCGCGAGGCGCGTATATGAGTAGTAGTAGGAGTCGCCGGCGGGCCCAAACGAGATGATGCCTGTGCCGCCGTGGAGGATGGGCGGGCGCGTCGCGACGAGATCGACATCGAGCGCGTGGGCCTCCATCCGCGCGCGGATCCGGAAGCGACCATCTCCACCGTTCAGGGTCCAGGTGTCGACCGCAAGATCGAGCGTCTCAGGGTCACCGCCGTGGGGCCGGAGAGCAGTGCGTTCCGCGTAGGCGAAGGTTCCGGTTCGCATGTCGGTGATCGCGAAGTGGGACGCATAGAGGCGGGGCGCGTCACGACGCTCGGATTGGAAGATGACGAACTCGAAGCCAAACGGTCGATCGCCTGCGGTCAGGTGTCCCGTGAAGTACCACCACTCGGTCAGCGCGCGATGCGGTGCGTCGTCGCGCGGCAGAGCGACCGGACTGAGGGCGGGGTGCTGCTGATCGGGTGCGACCGGTACCGCCACGCTTCGCGGCGTCGGTGCCGCGCTGCCGGCGCACCCGATCAGCAGCACCGAGAGAAGCAGCGTGCATGGGAGGCGTCTCACACGCGGGGGCCGATCTCGGGTAGCCGTCGATCGAGCCAGCCGGGCAGCCACCAGTTCCATTCACCGATCAGACGCATCGTCGCGGGAACGAGAACCCCGCGCACGACGGTCGCGTCGAGCGCGATAGCCAGGGCCGCCCCAATTCCCACCGCCTTCACGAGGATGATCTCCGCCGACGCGAAGGAGAGGCTGACCAGGACCACGATGAGAGCGGCGTTTGTGATGACGCGTCCGCTCCGCGCGATTCCCCGCTCGACGCTGGCGACGTTCGAACGCGTACTGAGCCACTCCTCGCGGATCCGCGAGAGCAGAAAGACCTCGTAATCCATGCTCAGCCCGAAGAGCAGGCAGAAGAGAATGATGGGGAGGGTCGCCTCGACATAACCCAGCGGCGTGAACCCGAGAATGCCCGAGCCAACCCCCTCCTGAAAGAGGACGACAAGAGCGCCGTAACTGGCAAAGAGCGAGAGGCAGTTCATGAGGACAGCCTTGATGGGCAGGATCAAGGAACGTAGGAGGACGAGCAGGATCAGGAAGGTCGCCGCCAGAACGACAGCGACGGCGCGCGGGAAGTCCGCGTAGAGTTGCCGGCTGATATCGACGCTCCCGGCCGGGGCGCCACCGATGGACATTCTCAGGCCGCCGCCGGGCGCAAATGCCCGCAGGCGATCCACGAGCGCCTCGCATTCCGGACTCGCCGCGCTGCACGTGGGTGTCACGGTCAGCATCGTCGCGCGCGCACCCGTCGTCGCGTCGAGCGCGGCGCGTGCATAGGGATCGGCGTGCACGCCATTGGCGCGGTACATCAAATGGTACTGCTCACGCGTCAGCCGGCTGTCGAGGTCGACGATGCTGTCCACGTGTGCGACCGCGGGATCTGCCCGAATCGCGCGCGACAGGTCGTACAATGCGTCCAGAGCCGGCGGCGCCAGAATAGCATTGTCCGATGAGACGACGACCAGGATGGGCGCGGCCGCACCCGGGCCGAACGCCGCGGTCACGACGTCGTAAGCCTGCCGCGAAGGAACGGACGAAGGCAATACGCTGGCGTCGGGCAGTGAGATCCGTGCCCGCAGAAACGGCAGGCCCAAGACCGTCAGGAGACTGACGACCAGGGCGATGGCCACGAGGGGTCGTGTCACTGCCCAACGAGTCAGCCGGATCCACGCGGTCTGCTCTCCCTCGCGAGTTGGCGCGATACGCAGGGCGTCGATTCGCCGACCGACGAGCATCAAGATCGCGGGCAGGAGTGTCAGCGCCGCCCCAACCGCGAGGATCACCACGATGGCCCCGGCCACGCCGAGCGAGCGGAGCATCATGAACTCGAACGTGAGCAGGCCGCACAGGCCCGCGAACACCGCCAGGCCCGAAAACAGGATGGCACTCCCGGCTGTCTCCACAGTGTTGACGATCGCCTCGCGTACGTCAGTGGTGCGGAGCAGTTCCTCGCGGAAGCGGCTGACCAAGAAGAGCGAGTAATCGGTACCCAGCCCCAGGCCCAGCATCGTGGCGAGGTTGAGCACGAACACCGAGAGATCCGCGCTTCTCGCGATTATGGCCAGTAGCGCCAGTGCTCCGACGACGCATACGCCGCCCACGACCACGGGAGTCGCCGCCGCGACCAGAGTGCCGAACACGAGTGCTAGCGCGATGAGCGCGAGCGGCACGGAGATGATCTCCGCGCGACGGAGATCCGACTCGCTCACCGCGATGATGTCTGCGTATGCCACGGGACCGCCTGTGATCACTGGCGTCAGCGGGTCGGTGCCCAGTGCTGCGCGGACCTTCTCCACTGCGTCCAGACCGGCGCCAGCATCCCCTGAGAGAACGATCAGCGCGGTGGCAACACCTCTTTCGGCCGCAACCTGCCTGGCGCTGAAGTCCGGAGTCAAGACCCGCTGAACCTCGGGTACCGCCGCCGCGCGACGGGCCTGAGCGCTCACCTGGGCGATGAACGCCGCGTCCGCCCGGCTGCCATCAGGGCCGCGGAAGACGGCGACGATCACGGGTCCCGACGCCGCGATCTCCTCCCGCACGATGCGATACGCCTGTTCGGACTCGAGTCGAACGTTCTCGAATCCCCCGGGAAGCAGAAGCCCTGGCAACGTCGGAATCTGGGTGACGCCGATCGCGGCCAGGCAGAACCAGGCGAGAATGACCAGTCGCGGACGATTCGTCGTGAAGTTGGCGGTGGCGCGCAGCATCCGGTTCGCCGATTATCGGCGTGGCGGACGTCGAAGGAGGGCACGTGCAGGCGCTGGTGAAGGTCGCCCCGGGGCGAGGCAACGTGGAGGTTCGCGAAATCCAGGACCCGACGCCCGGACCCGGTGAGGTGATACTCGACGTGAGTTTCACCGGCATCTGCGGGACCGACCTGCACATCTATCTGGACGAGTACCGCTGCGTGCCCCCGGTGGTGTTGGGGCACGAACTCTCCGGACGTGTCGCGGCCCTTGGAGCAGGCGTCGATGCGATAGCCATCGGCGATCGAGTGACGACCGAGACCTATTTCTCGGTCTGCGGCCGATGCATCCAATGCCTGGGTGGACGGCAGAATCTCTGCCCGGCGCGACGCTCCATCGGTACCCACGTGAACGGTGGATTCGCGCGCTACGTGCGCGTACCCGCGCACCGTCTCCATCGCGTACCTGATGGGCTGAGCCTCGAATCAGCGGCGATGACCGAGCCGCTCTCCTGCTGCGTCCACGCGCTGTACGACCTCGCTCACATCCGCCCGGGCGATTGGGTGCTGGTGTCCGGGCCTGGTCCTATCGGACTGCTCTGCCTGCAGACCGCGATGGCCGCGGGCGCCCGTACCATCATCTGCGGCGCCGGGGGCGACGCCCAGCGACTCGATATCGCCCGCCGCATCGGTGCGGACCACGCGATCGACGTGACTCGCGAGCCGCTCGCCGAGATGGTGCAAGATCTGACCGGCGGCGATGGTCCACCGATCGTCGTGGAGGCTGCCGGCGCCGCTCCCAGTCTCCGCCAGTGCCTTCACGTCGTCCAGCGGGGCGGAACCGTGGTCCAGATTGGCTTATACGGACGCCCGGTAGAGGCGGATGTCAATCTCATCCCCATGAAGGAACTGCGCTACCTCGGGAGCTTTGCTCACGTGCCCAGCGCCTGGGAACGGTCGCTCGCGCTGATGGCGCGTGGCGCGATCAAGACTGCTCCCCTCATTACGGGCATCGCGCCGATCACCGCGTGGGAGAACCAGTTCCACTCCTTACTCGAGAAGGAGGGCTGCAAGGTCCTGCTCACGCCGGTATCGTGACTCAGACGCTGGCGTCGACCCGCGGCGCGAGCAGTCGATCGAGGCCATCTCGGACCAGATCGATCGTCCTGTAACTGATCTCCGGAAGGTCTCCGCCAAATGCCTCCTCGGCCTCGGCAAAGCCAGTCTCGACGGCCTCTCGAAGCAGTTGAGCCCGCTCCGGTTCGCCGTTGGCGTAGGCCGCGACGAAATCCAGGATCCGCTGCGCCGTGCTCTCTGCGCTCCAGTATCCACCGGGCGCGACTCGAGCCGCTGCCTCCTCGGCAGACATCTCCTCGAATGCGATCCCGGCCCTTTCGAACACCTGTCGAACGTGCTCGGAGATGCGCGTGCGAATCTCCTCTGCCGTGATGAGCCCGGCCGAGGAATCGACCGACACCTGCGAGATGAGGATGCGCATTTCCGATGTCCGGGAGGTGGCTTCCGTCGACTCCGCCGGTCGAAGCCGTTCCGGCGGGCGTGGGGGTGCGGGACCCTCCGGAATCAGCCTGGTCGAGCCGATGGGTCCGGGCTGCATCTTACCGCTCCGTGCAGGGAACTTCCTCTCTCACGATATTCGGCATTCCCCGCAGGTTCCGCAGGGCCAATTACCCGAGGCGACGGACCCGCGGCCGAATCGCGATCTCATCCACGAGGACACGGCTCGGGAGCGTCGCGATGAAGCGGACCGTCTCCGCGATGTCCTCCGGCTGAAGCATGTCCGACCAGGTCTCGCGGGGCGGTACCTCCGGCCGGAACTCAAGGATCGGCGTCGCGACTTCACCCGGCTCGATGCAGGCCGCGCGAATGCCGTGGCGCCACTCCTCGAGATTGACCGACTGCGTGAGGGCGACCACGCCGTGCTTCGATGCGCTGTACGGCGCGCCGGAGATCACCGACGCAGATCGTCCGGCGAGCGACGAGATGTTGACGATCAGGCCACTTCCCTGCGATCGCATCGTGGGCAAGACCGCGCGCGTCGTGAAGAACACACCGTCGAGATTCGTGCGGACGACCACGTCCCAATCGGCGATCTCCGCATCCTTCCACGAGCGGCGCCTGGTGTTGGTACCGGCATTGTTGACGAGGATGTCGATCCTCCCCAGCTCGCGCGCGATCGTCGCGATCGTGCGTTCGACCGCATCCCACTGCGCGACGTCGATCGCGAATGTCCTGGCGGTTCCTCCGACGAGAGCCGCGGTCTCGGCAAGAGGCGAGGAGCGGCGACCGATGAGGGCGAGCGAGGCTCCCTCCTGCGCGAGCGCCCGCGCAATCTCCCGTCCCATTCCGGACCCCGCCCCGGTGACGATGGCAACCTGGCCCGTAAGGCGCGACATTGGCTCGTATCACCCCTCGTAGAATGCGCGCAGTATCACATCGGGAGAAGGACCGTGGCGGAACGGCTGGGCATCGGGTTCATCGGCGCCGGTGGCATCGCGAAGCAGCGCCATCTCCCTGGCCTTACGAAGATCCCGGGTGTCGAACTCGTGGCGGTCGCAAACCGACGCCGCGAGACCGCCGAGGCGATTGCCGCAGAGTGGGGATTCTCCACAGTTCGGTCGGACTGGCGCGAGGTTCTCGATGTGCCCGGGGTCGACGCGGTGTTTATCGCGGCGCCGCCGTACCTCCATCGCGAGGCCACGCTGGCGGCGCTCCAGGCCGGGAAGCACGTGTTCTGCCAGGCGCGCATGGCGCGGACCTACGCCGAGGCGCGTGACATGTATCGCGCCTCGCGCGGCACGCGTCTGGTGACGATGCTCTGTCCGCCGCCTCATGCGATGGCGGCCGACTATGCGATGAAGCGCTTGGTGCAGAAGGAGCGATACGTTGGGCAACCCCTCGATCTGCTCGTTTTCCAATATCAGAGCGCCTATGCAGACCCGACGACACCACTGCACTGGCGCCAGGACGCGGAAGTCTCCGGGTTCAACACGCAGTACCTGGGCATGTACATCGAGGTCATCCACCGGTGGCTTGGCTATCACCGCCGCGTTCACGCGATCGCGAAGGTGCACTATCCGAAGCGCGCCCGTCCGGGCACGGACGATGTCGCCGACGTGCGGATCGCGGATTCGATCGGCTTTGCCACTGAGATGGAGTGCGGCGCCGTCTCTACCTGGCATTTCACCGGGGTTACGCATCACCCGCAGACCGATCGCTTCGAGATCCACGGGTCCGAGGGCACGCTTATCGTCAACGTTGCGCGGGCCGAAATCCTCGGCGCCCGTCGTGGCGAGGACCTGAGGCCCATCCCGATCCCCGCTGATGAAGTCCGCATGTGGAGCGCCGAGGCGGATTTCGTCCGCGCCATACGTGATGGTGGTGCCGTGTCTCCCGATTTCACGGAGGGGCTCAAGTACATGGAGCTCACGGAGGCGGTCTACCGATCCGCGAAGGAGGGGCGCGCGATCGATCTGCCACTGGAGCGGGAACTCGTCGCGGTCTGAACTCTGGCACCCCGCAGCGTCCAGCACGGACAATCGAGTCCGTGGAGATTGGTCTGGCGGGGCTGCCCGGTTGCGGCAAGACTACGGTGTTCAACGCGCTCGCGGAGCAGCACGCGGAGGTCGGCGGCTTCGGGGCTGGGGAAATACACCGGGCGACGGTGCGCGTGCCGGACGAGCGCCTGACGCGGCTGAGCGCGATGTTCTCGCCGCGCAAGACGACGCCGGCCGAGGTGCGTTACCTCGACATCGCGGGTGCGCTGGGAGCCGAGGCGAGGCAGAGTGCTGTCCTCGGACAGTTGCGGAATGTGGACGAGCTACTCCACGTTGTGCGCGCGTTCGAGAGCGACGTTCATCCACATCCGCGCGGATCCGTCGATCCACGCCGGGACTATCGCGAGACTACGGCGGAACTCGCTCTGGCCGATCTCATCGTGGTGGAGAGGCGTGTCGAACGGCTCCAGCGAGAATTGCGGATGGGCAAGGCAGCGTCGAGTAATCCGCAGTGGCGAGAGCTCGAACTGTTGGAGTCGTTTATCCCCGCGCTTCAGGAAGGGCGAGCGATCCGCACGCTTGGCCTCAGCCCGGCCGACCGCCGCATCCTGCGTCCCTATGGGCTCCTGACCGAAAAGCCGGAACTCATCGTCCTCAACACGGGAGACGACCCCAGTCTTGCGCGCGGCCTGGAGGGACCCCTCCAGGCCGCCTCCGGCGGAGGGCCGATTCGCGTCTGCTCGCTGGCCGCGCGCCTCGAATCCGAACTTGCCGAGCTCCGGGAAGATGAGCGGCGCGAGTTCATGGTGGACCTTGGCATCGAGGAGCTGGGCCGAGATCGCGTCATCGCTCTTTCCTATCAACTTCTCGACTTGATCTCCTTCTTCACTGTCGGCGACGATGAATGCCGTGCGTGGACCATCGAGCGCGGCTCCCCCGCAGTCGATGCCGCCGGGGTGATCCACTCCGATCTCGCCCGGGGGTTCATCCGTGGCGAGGTCGTCAGGTACGAGGATTTGGTCGCGACGGGAGGCATGACCGAGGCGCGCCGCGCCGGGGTGCTGCGTGTCGAGGGAAAGGCCTATCCCGTCCAGGATGGCGATATCGTGCACTTCCTGTTCAACGTCTGATGAGAGGTACGAGATCGCTGTGACGCACTACGTCTCCCGCGAGGACATCCGCAACATCGCCATCATCGCCCACGTCGATCACGGCAAGACGACGCTCGTCGATGGAATGTTGAAGCAGAGCAACATCTTCCGCCCGAACCAAAACGTGGGCGAACTGATCCTCGATTCGAACGCTCTGGAGCGAGAGAAGGGGATCACCATTCTTGCCAAGAACACCGCCATCTCGTATCGCGGCGTTAAGATCAACGTCATCGATACGCCTGGGCACGCCGACTTCAGCGGAGAAGTGGAACGGGTCCTGAACATGGCCGACGGATGCCTCCTGCTGGTGGATGCCGTTGAAGGACCGATGCCGCAGACGAGATTTGTCCTGCGGAAGGCTTTTGAGATCGGCCTCCGCCCGATCGTGGTGATCAACAAGATCGATCGTCAGCACGCCCGCGTCGCCCAGGTTCTCAGTCTTACACAGGATCTCTTCCTCGATCTGGCCACTCACGAGGATCAACTGGACTTTCCGGTCCTGTACGCGGTTGCCCGTGAGGGGCGAGCTTCGCTGGATCCCGACACCCCCGGCACGTCGCTCGAACCGCTCTTCGAGGCGATCCTGAAGCACGTGCCGGCGCCGCTCGTGATTCCGGATGGCCCGGCTCAGATGCAGGTCACAGCGCTGGACTACGACGACTATCGCGGCAGAATCGCGATAGGCCGCCTCTTCCGCGGTGTCCTGAGCCGTGGGCTCGCCGTGACGGTGATCGATGGGAGAGGTGAGGCGCGCGATGAGCGGGTCGCCGCCGTGTACACCCACGAAGGGCTGACCCGACAGGAAGTCGAGAGCGCCCGGGCAGGCGACATCATCGCCCTCACCGGTCTGTCTTCAGCCACGATCGGCGAGACGATCGCGGATCGCGCCGTGCCGGAACCGCTCCCGCCCATTCGAATCGAGGAGCCGACGGTCAAAATGACTTTCGGCGTCAACACCGCGCCCTTCGCGGGCAGGGATGGGCAGTCATCCACCTCTCGCCAGTTGCGTGCGCGGTTGTGGCGCGAACTGGAGACGAATGTCGCCCTGCGCGTCGATGAGACCGATTCCCCGGATGAGTTCCTGGTATGCGGCCGGGGAGAGCTTCATCTCGCGATCCTCGTCGAGACGATGCGCCGCGAGGGGTTCGAGTTCCAGGTCTCGAGACCGGAGGCCGTAACACGGCTCATCGATGGTGTGCTGTTCGAACCAATCGAGCATCTCATCATCGATACCGTGGAGAATGCGATCGGCGCGCTCACGGAGGCACTGGCGGCCCGTCTCGCGCAGATGGTCAACCTCGTGCACGATGGTCGCGGCAACGTGCGTCTCGAATACACCATCCCCACCCGCGGACTCATCGGGTTTCGCAACGAAATGCTCACCCTCACGCGGGGGAATGGCGTGATGGCATCGCTCCTCCAGGCCCACGAACAGTTCCGAGGCCCAATGCGCAGCACACGGAATGGGGCACTGATCGCCTCGGAGACCGGCACGTCCGTCACTTTCGGGCTACTGAACGCCCAGGAGCGCGGATTCCTTTTCATCGGCCCCGGAGTCGACGTCTATCAGGGGATGATCGTCGGCCTGAATGCCCGCGCGGCCGATCTGGCCGTCAACGTTTGCAAGCAGAAGCAATTGACCAACATCCGGTCGTCGACCGCCGAGATCGACGAAAGGCTCACCCCGCACCAGTCGCTCAGCCTGGAACAGTGCCTCGACTTCCTGGCCGAAGATGAGTTGCTCGAGGTCACTCCCCGACACCTGCGGCTTCGGAAGCGGCTACTCGACCCGAACGATCGCGCGAGGGCGCGGAAGGATCGGCAGCTCGCGGAGTCCCTCGCCGAGTCCGGGTGACGCGATCACTCCCACGCGTGGGGGCCGATTGACTCCATCGGCGGGGGCGGCGCGAGGAACCCCTCTCCAACGAGCAGTGCGTAGGACGTCACACTGAACAGGTTGAGTCGGTCCAGGGCACGTGGATCGCGATGCGATCCGGGAGCGATCACCACCTGGCACCCGCGCTCCGCTGACTGGATCCGAACCGTGCCATAGCGCACCTCACCGTGAGATGCGACGAGACTCACCCATGAGTCGGAGGATGCGATGGAGGGTACCTCGTCGAGCGAGTCACCAATGCTCGTCGCGCACGCCTCCAGCAGCGAGCGAAGGTTTGCCAGGGGCGCGGGAACGGTCCACTCCAGCCAGAACGAGACGGAGATCACGACCCTTGGCTACGCCGAGGGTGTCGGATGGCCGCGACCTGCCCCGTTCTCCAGATCGCGAATACGCGCCTCGATGTCGATGATCGCGGCGTAGTCCTCGGCCGCCAACCTGTAGCAGCGATCGATGTGGAGGCGTGCAAGATCGTCACCGCGTGGTCCGGGTATGAGCGCGGCTTCGATCAGGGCCTCGACACGGTACTTTGCGGCCATCCGCGCGCCGATCCGCCGAATCGCCCCGACCGTCTCGTCCCTGGCCGCGCTATCGTTTCCCGCGATCGCGTACCGAAGCACACCAAGACGCCGCGCGAGTTCGGCGATCCGGTCCTGATCTCCCATCAGGTCGAGCAGCACCTCGTCGACACTCAGGCTGCTGGCGGGCTCCGCCTGACTCGGCTCGGACCGAAGGTCCCGCTGCCGATACAGCGCCGTATAGGAGCGAGCCGCCTCGGCGGTCGCCATCAGCAACCGCTCGACCGCGCCGTCCAGGAGTTGACCCGCCCCCACGACGTCATCATCGCGCGCCTCTGCTAGCGCCATGAGCGCGAAAAGGCCGCCTTCGATCGGTTCAGGAACGGGCGGAAGGGGTACCCCGGAGGCATCCGGCGAGGGCATCGCTCCAATCTGACCCGCGAGCATCGGCGGAACATACTTCGCGAGGTCGAACGAGATCGGCGGCACCACCACATAGGTTGCGACCACGGCATCGCCGTGCGTGAAGTAGAGCAGCGCGTGTCCTCGCGCCATCTCCGCCGATCCGCGTCGAAATTCGAGAGCCAACCGATCCAAAGATAGCGCGGGGTCGCTCGTCACGCACCACCCGGCCGCGCGAAATCGGGGAAATGGTTGCCTGAGACACCTATACTGACCGTCCGGTCCGCACTCTGCGGAGCCGCCTGACGAGTACGGGGAGGGTTAGAGGTGTTTCGCCGCGCGATGATCCTTTGTGCGGCGATCGCCGGATTCGCCTGCGGCGCGCCGGTTCCCCCGCCGATCGCGGCACCAAAGGAGCGCCCGGCTATTCCCGTGCGTACCGCGCCCGTCACACGCGCCGACTTGTCATCCACCATCACTGCAACCGGAGATATCCGAGCGCTGAGTTCCGTGATGGTGTTGCCGCGCGGCTCGGGACGCATCGAGCGTGTGGCAAGAGACGTTGGCACTGAGGTCCGAGTCGGCGATGCACTCGCGGAGATCGACCGGGAGTCAGCGGCGCTGGCGCTCCGCCAGGCGGAGGCGGGCGCGGGGGCGGCGCGCGCGCGGCTCCAGTCGATCGAATCGGGCGCGCGCCCGGAGCAGGTCGCGATTGCGGCGAGCGGGGCCAGGGCCGCCCGCGTTCGATTCGAGAGCCTCAGGGCGGGTGGTCGTACCGAGGCCGTCGCGCAGGCCGAGGCCGCCGCGAAGAGCGCGCGGGATCGCCTGGCGGCGCTCAGGGACCCTCGGCCAGAGGGGATCGCGCAGGCCGATGCGAACGTAGCGGCGGCTCAGGCGCGCCTGGACGCCGTCCTGAAGGGGCCCACGCCCGAGCAGATCCGTGCCGCGGAAGTCTCGATCGAGAGTGCCCGCAACGTGCTGTACGTTCTGCAGACGACCAGAGACGCCGCCTGTCGCACCACCGGCTTTGCCTGCGACGGGGCCCAGGGGCAGGTCATGGCCGCCGAGGCAGGCGTCCGCGTGGCCCGTCAGAATCTGGCGCTCCTTACCGCGCCACCCACGGCGGAGGTTCGCGCCCAGCTGCAGGCCGGTCTAGACGCGGCACGGCAACAGGCGGCGATCGCGCGCCGGCCGGCGAGCGCCCAGGATCTCGCCGCCGCGGAAGCTGCGGTCCGTCAGGCAGAGGCTGTCGCTGAGATCGCTCGGAAGCCGTCGACCGAGCTCGAACTCGACGCGGCGCGGGCACAGGCGGACGCGGCAGACGCAGCCGAACGGATCGCGCGTCAGCCGTTCACGGAGTTCGATCGCGCCATTGCGGCTGCTGCGCTCGCGCAGGCGGAGGCACAGGTGAGCCTTGCGCGCGAGCAACTGGATGAGGCAACCATCCGCGCCCCCATTGACGGTGTGATCGCAGAGCGCTTCGCGACGGTTGGAGCGACCGCAAATCCGCAGGCGCCGCTGTTCGTAATCATCACCCGCGGAGTCGAGGCACGCGTCGCATTGGACGAAACCCAGATCGGCCGCATTCGCAGCGATCAGATGGCCACCATCGAAGGTCTGGGCCTCGGAGCTGCGGGAATCCCCGCGCGCGTGATCGGCATCGCTCCCGTGGTCGACGCACGATCGCGGACAGTGGCTGTTCGTCTGGTTCCAGCGATCCCGATCGACCCGCGTCTCCGCCCGGGAATGCTCGCGCAGGTCGCTATCGAGGCTGCGAGGATCGCCAATGCGCTCGTCATCCCGCGGGCGGCACTCGTCTCAACGGAGGCTCCCGCGGTATTGATCGTGGACGGCGGAGTGGTGAAGCGGGTGCCGGTGCGCCTGGGAGTGCAGGAGGGCGATCGCCTGCAGGTTGTGGATGGCCTCCGCGACGGCGATCAGGTGATCGTCGACGTTGGATCGGTCCGCGAGGGAGATCGTGTCGTGGTGTCTGCCGCAGGCTGACCACCTGCGCTCTCCGGGGCACGTGGGCGAAGGATTGCGATCGCGGCGGGCCGCTCCGAGGCCAGAAGTAGCTCGCGTGGTCCGCCGTCCCGTGCGATGTCCGCAGCCATCTCCTCGGCATCGAGCTCAGGATCTCCCCCGTTGGTGGCGCCGTCGGCCCAGTCGCAGCAGATGCCGAAGCGTCGGAAGGCTGCAGAGCGGACGACCACGGTGTGCCGCCCGGGCGCCGACGCCACAGGTGACAGTACAGGACACGGCTCACCCTGATAGTTGATCAGCCCCAGAAGTCGATCGGGCGCACCGGGCGTCCGCGTGATGCGAGGGGTGAGGATGACCGCCTCGATAACGTCGATCGGGAGTCGCCATGCTGAGGCACCGATAGTGAGACGAAGGTAGCGGGCGCCGGTGTCATCAGAGACCATCACGCGCGCCATTCGGGCAGGCCAAAGGCGCGGGCGTGGCGCACGAGGGCGTTGACCTCGCTCGCCTCTCTCCCTTCCGTCCACGCCAGGTCCGAGGCCATCAGTGAGGCGACCGGGCGCGCCAGAGCCAGTGCCCGGCGATGATCGAGCGCGAGCAGTCGGGTTCGCCGATCGAGGACGTCGATGAGAGTCATCGCCTGTTCGCGCTGAACGGCGTGCCGCACCTCCGCCTCAAACAGAGGCGGAACCGCACTCGCCTCGCTCTGGCAGCCGATCTCGCCGGGCATGAGGCGGAGGATCTCGTCGCACTCCCCACCGTAGCGGAGCAGGAGGCGATCGAAGTCGGCTCCGGCACATGGGATCCCGTCCCGTGCGCACGGAGGCGCATTCGTGGGGCGGACCAAGGGCACGTCCAAAGTGACGGGCCCGGTCCGAGCGCCAAGCCGGTCGGCCAGAATAGAGCCAACCCGCTCGGCGATCCGCCGATAGGTGGTGAGCTTTCCGCCGCCGATGTGGATGATCCTATCGTCAGTCTTGACTCGCTCCGCGCGCGAGAGCTTGCTCGTCGAACCGGCCTCGCCCGCCACGAGCGGTCGGATGCCCGCATGCGCCGCGACGACATCCTC
This sequence comes from Chloroflexota bacterium, assembly GCA_016875715.1. GTDB lineage: Bacteria > Chloroflexota > UBA6077 > FW602-bin22 > FW602-bin22 > VGOZ01. The sequence goes on from VGOZ01000008.1 coordinate 18,343, forward strand.
ACGCCTCACCTGGCCCGGCGCGGTATGCCGGCGGAGCCCCTCAAGGAGGTACGCAAGATCCTCCTCCTCGACCTCCGGCGTGGCGATGTCGCCTTCGTACAGGGTGTCCGTGGTGCCCACCAGAATGCGATCGAGCCACGGCACCACGAAGATCATTCGATCGTCGGAAACGGTGGGCAGATACATCGCCGCTCGCATGGGGAAGCGATCGGTCGAGAGAAGGAGATGGACGCCCTTTGCCGGCTGAATGGGCAGCCCTCCTTTCAGGCCACCGATGTCTCGATCACCCCATGCACCGGAAGCGACGACGACGCAGCGTGCGCGAAAGCGCAAGTCGGACCCGCCCTCGCGGTCGTGCGCGTTGATCTCGCAGAGCCCCCCGGCATCGGTGACGCGCGTCACCGCGCAATGGTTGACGAGAAGAGCGCCTGCCTCGCGCGCGCGGCGGTAGACCGCCATCGCCAGCGCGACATCGTCGGTCTGAGCGTCCCAATAGACGAACCCGGTGTCGATTGCGCGAGGGTCCATCCAGGGCGCGAGATCGCGAATCTGGCTGCGATCGATGTGAGCGAACGAACGAGAACCGGCGGGTGCCAGCGCTCGGTAAATGGCGAGCCCGAGGGCGTACCGGGCCGCCTCCGTCGGCCCACGGCGAACCGGGATCACGAATGGGATCTCTCGGACCAGACCGGGCGCCAGTCGCAGCAGGTGTTGACGCTCGACGAGCGACTCACGTGTCACCGCGAACTGGCCCTGTGCCAGATAGCGCAGGCCACCGTGTATCAGTTTTGACGATCGACTCGTCGTTCCCGCCGCGTAGTCCTCGCGTTCGAACAGCGCGACCGAGAGACCGCGAAGGCTTGCGTCGAGAGCGATGCCGAGTCCGGTGATCCCTCCGCCGATCACGACTGCGTCGAATATCGCACCATCGACGTCCTGGAGAATCCGACTCCGCGCAAGCGGGGGGCTCGCCGACGTTCCCGGATCCTTTGTCGGTGCCACAGGAGGATGCTATCGTTAAAGTACTGCGCTCTGTGCTGATTCAACAATCGCCCTTCATCCACGTGACAGTCGTTGCGGACCTTGAGTTCGCGCCTTCCGTGAGTCGAGTCGCGGGTATTCGTCGTGCGATGTGCAGAGATTCCACCGCGTGACGGACCTACCGATTGACGCTGCGCGCTCGGAGAGGTTCACGTCGTTCGACCTCGTCCCGCGCGCTCTTAGCGCGGTGGAGCGAGCAGGGTACGTTACGCCCACCGCGATCCAGAGGCTGGTCGTGCCTCTCCTCCTCGCCGGCTTCGATGTCGTAGGGCAATCGCAGACCGGAACCGGGAAGACGGCCGCGTTCGCCTTGCCCATCATCAGCGCGATCGACGTCGACGCGCCCATGGTCCAGGCGATCGTCCTCGTGCCGACGCGGGAGCTGTGTCTACAGGTGACGGGCGAGTTCAGGAAACTCGGCGCCGACCGAGGCGTACGCGCTCTCGCGGTCTACGGCGGGACGGCACTCGTACCGCAAGCGGATGCTCTGCGCCGCGGAGTGCACGTAGTCGTCGGTACGCCGGGCCGGGTGCTCGATCAGATACGCCGTGGGCCACTGGATCTGCGCAGTGCCTCGTGGGTAGTCCTCGACGAGTGCGATGAGATGCTCGATATGGGATTCATTGAGGACATCGATGCCATCGTACGGAGCACGCCCGATCGGCGGCAGACGGCACTATTCTCCGCTACGCTGCCTCCCTTCGTCCTCGAGGTCGCACATCAGTACCTGCACGATCCGGAATTCGTGAACGTCGATCCCGGACAGGCTACCGCGGTCGAGATCGATCAGTGCTTCTGCGAGGTTCTCGAGGACGACAAGGTCAGGGCACTTCGCTGCCTGACGCGGATGCAGGGCTCCGACGGGCACATGCTTGTATTCCGGCGGACCCAGCGAGGCGTCGACTGGCTCGTGCGTCGGCTCGCTGCCGTCGCGGGTCTCCGCATCGAAGGTTTGCATGGGGCGATGGGACAGGGCCAGCGAGAGAGCACGATGCGCGCGTTTCGCGACGGTGAGATCAACGTGCTCATCGCGACCAATGTAGCTGCCCGCGGACTGGATATCTCCCGCGTCACCCACGTCCTCAACTATGACTTGCCGCAGACCGCCGAAGAGTATGTCCATCGTGTCGGTAGGACGGGGCGCGCCGGCCGCAAGGGCACTGCGGTCACGTTCGTCGGAGAGTGGGATGGGGAGGTCTTCGAGGAGATCCGGCGGCGTGTTGGCCGTGGTCTACGACAGATCGACCTGGCGCTCTATGGCGATTCCGAACCGGCGGTCGCTACGGGATAACTCGCGCCCCCGCTGCCACCATCTCATCGAGGGCGCGGTCGGAATCACCCGGCACCAGGTCTACGCCACGTAGCGCGCCGCGCACGACATCGACGGAGTAGCCGCGAGTAAGTGCGTCCAGCACTGTGGCGCGAACGCAATAGTCGGTGGCGAGGCCGCCGACAACGAGGTGGGCGACCCGTTGTTCGCGGAGAATCGCCTCGAGTGGCGCTCCGGTTTCGTCGGTGCCCTCGAACCCCGAATAACCGTCGGCATCGGCGCTCATTCCCTTGCTCACGACGATGGCGCCAGCCGGAAGCCCGAGGGCAGGGTGGAACCGCGCCCCATCCGTCTCCTTCACGCAGTGACGCGGCCACAGGCCGCCTCGATCCGTGAAGTGACCGGAGTCCGCCGGGTGCCAGTCCCGTGTCGCGACGATAGGCCGGCCGGCGATGGCGAACTCCCGCACGAGTTCCCCAAGGCGGGGAACCACCGCGTCCCCCTGTGGTACCTCCAGCGCGCCCCCGGGGCAAAAGTCCCTCTGGAGATCGACTATCACCAGCGCGGCATCCTCCGCGCGCGGCACGGAGAGGATCTCCAGGCTCAGATCCAGCGTGGGCGCCGAGTGCGTCAAGGCGCCGACCGAGATCAGGTTCACGCCCGCCGCCGCGATGCGTGCGATCCGCTCGAGACGGATGCCGCCCGAGGCTTCTGTCAGCGCGCGCCCGCCCACGATGCGCACCGCCTCGGCCATCTGCTCGTCGCTCATATTGTCCAGGAGGATGATGTCCGCACCTGCATCGGCCGCCTGTGCGACTTGGTCGAGATCTGTGACTTCGACCTCGACGCGGATCGTGTGGGGCGCGGCTCGCCGCGCGCGGGCGACTGCTTCACCGATGCCGGCACCGGCGGCGCGCAGCGCGGCGAGATGATTGTCCTTGATCAGCACCCCGTCGGAGAGGGACATGCGGTGGTTCGATCCACCTCCGGTCCGGATCGCGTACTTCTCGAGCGCGCGCAGGCCGGGAGTCGTCTTCCGAGTGTCGACGATCACGGCTGCCGTGCCGTGCGTTGCCGCGACGTAGCGACCTGCGATCGTCGCGATCCCAGACAGTCTCTGCAGAAGGTTCAGTCCGACTCTTTCGCCGGTGAGAATGTCAACTGTGGAGCCAACCAGGTCCGCGAGGACGGTCCCTCGGGCGAATGGCTGGCCATCTTCGATCCGTCGGGTGACCCGGACCCGATCTCCCAGCGCGGCGAAGGTCGCGCTCACACAGTCGAGCCCGGCGAGGACGCCATCCTCTTTGGATACGATGACCGCCGCCGACTCCTGGTGCGGGTCAACGAGCGCCTCGGTTGTGATGTCTCCCCACGGGGCGTCTTCCGCCAGAGCGAGACAGACGACATCTCGGATCGCGCGGTGCGGAACGTTCACGCGATCTGCAGCATCCGCTCCAGCGCCACCTTTGCCCACTTCGTCGTCTCCGCATCGACCGCGATGCGGTTGACGACCTCGCCCTCGGCCAGCCGATCGAGGACCCAGGCAAGATAGCCAGGATGGATCCGGTACATCGTCGAGCACGGACAGATCACCGGGTCGAGACAGAAGACCGTCTTGTCGGGGTTCTCACGCTCCAGGCGGGAGACGAGATTGATCTCGGTACCGACCGCCCAGACCGAACCCGGCGCCGACTCCGTGATGCGCCGCGCGATAAGTTCGGTTGAACCGTACTCATCCGCCGCATCCACAACCTCCCGCTTGCATTCCGGGTGCACGATTACTCGAACACCGGGGTGGTTCTCTCGCGCCCACCGGATCTGCTCGGTGGAGAAACGGGCGTGCACGGAGCACCAGCCCAACCACAGGTAGAAGGTCGCCGCTCGCAACTCCTCGACCGTGTGCCCGCCCGAGGGAACACGCGGCGACCAGATGAGCATGTCGTCCTGGCGATAGCCTAGGCGAAGCGCGGTATTCCGGCCGAGATGCTGATCTGGGAAGAACAGGACCTTATCTCCCCGGTCTAGCGCCCAGCGCAGCGCCGCGCTCGCGTTCGACGATGTACACACCAGGCCGCCGTTGCGGCCGCAGAACGCCTTCAGGCTGGCGGCCGAGTTCATATAGGTGACGGGCACGATGCGCGCGTCGATCGTGCCCGTCAGTTCGGCCCAACACGCCTCGACGTCGTCCGGTTGAGCCATATTCGCCATCGAGCAGCCCGCCTCCAGGTTCGGCAGGATCACCTGCTGATGAGGTGCGCTGAGGATGTCGGCGCTCTCAGCCATGAAGTGGACGCCGCAAAACACGATGTAGCGGGCGTCCCTCCGATTGGCGGCAAGTTGCGAAAGTTTGTACGAGTCGCCGCGGAAGTCCGCGTGACGAATGATCTCCTCGCGCTGGTAATGATGCCCGAGGATGACCAGATCGGTTCCGAGAGCAGTCCTCGCGCGCTCGATCCGCTGTCGGAGGTGTTCCTCCGACATCTCGAGGTATGCGGGGGGAATGGCCGCATCGGCCGGCGTGAGACCGCGCACGCCAGGAGTCCGCGCGGTATCGGCACCGCGCCACTGGAGGCGAATGGGGCCGACGGCTTGTTCGCTCGTCTGGCATGTCTTGCCGGTAGGTCGGACGAGTGTGACCACGCTCTCCTCGATTCGCCGTGCCTGACTGGGCATCGTAGAGTCGGACAGCTGTCTTGTCAACGCTCCAACAGAATCCCCAGGTCCCGTAGCGCCTGCCGTCCCCGTTCGAGGACATCCGGGCGCGAGGCCTCGAGCGTGTGCAGGTGCACGCCGCGAGTCAACGCAAGGAGCGGTTCCGATCCCTCCAGGCGGGTCATGAATGCCCGGACGTCGAAGCGGGACTCCACCATCAGAAGGCCGCGCAACTCGCCGTAGACCGGGTGTTCGATCACGACATCGACAATACGAATGCCGAGGTCGACCAGGGTCACGAGCTCGATCTCGATCTGATCGCGACGGTGTTGGACGGCCACGACCGTGCGCAGCTGGCCGCCCGCCGGCGCGCTGGGCAAGACATAACCGCGCGGCGTCGCGATAATCTCCGATCCGGCCGCGCGCAGAATGGCCACATCCTGAACGATGACCTGACGGCTGACACCCAGAGTCGTGGCAAGGTCGGCACCGGTCACTGGCGCGACGGAGTCGCGCACGATCCGCAGGAGCACCTGGCGGCGCTCATCCGACACGCAGGCAGTCTATGGCCTCATCTGCGGTACGTCCACTCTGGCGACCGATAGAGGCCGCGGTTGAGCGCGTGCACCCGTCTGATGAACTCCGACTCCTTGCTACCTGTAAGGTCGAGAAGCCCCTGCGCGGTGAGTTCGGCGCGCAGGGCCACACCGAACCGGCCGGTGCCCGAAGAGGCTGGCCTGACGAGCGACGCGGAACTCGCATCGCGGAGTGAAACGATCAGTTCGGCGAGTCGGTTTACCTGGCCCGGAGCGAGAGTGACGTATCGGCCGATACCATCCAGGCCCCGCGCCCATCGCATCGTGGCGTGGTGGAGAACGACGCCACGCCGACGGATCTGCCCCCAACCCACCAACTTTCTGGGGGGTGCGCCGAAGCAGATCTCGTATGGCGCCAGTGTGGCGAAGCAGATCGACGACACTCCGCCCGCCAGATCGCGCGATGCCCGCGCCTGTTCCGGCGTCGCCGATGCGACGGATACCCCCATCGATCTCAGCAGGCGGACCGTATACTCTGCGTGGGCGTTATAGGAATCCAGCACACCTGTTGCTGCAAGGTGATGCCCCAGTGGTGCCGCAACTGCCCACCCGATCTGGCTGTCGTGCAGCACCGCGGTCCCCCCGGACGCGCGGCGAACGATCCCGATGCGGTCGTACCGCACCATCGGGATATCGAGATCAGCGATCGACTGGGCCAGTCCGAGCGAGAGCCATCGTCCGCTCCATCGGTAGAGGCGGAACGAGGGCGGACCACCATCGGCGACGAGACCGAGCATGGCCTCGTCGGCGGCCATGTTGTACGGCCCGCTGTGACGGGGAATCCGCGGCTGTGCCGAAGGCAGGACCAGCGCCGTCTCAGCGCGCCACGTCTTGGTCGAGCCGCAACTCCTCGACCTCCCGGCGCGTCGGCAGACCCTCGGTATCCCCCGTCGCGGTCATTGCCAGACCACCAACGATGTTGCCCCAGCGGACGGACTCTGCCAGACCGAGGCCGCGGAGCGTTCCAGAGAGGAATCCAGCCGCGAAGCCGTCACCGGCTCCGACCGGATCCACAATCCGTTCGAGTCGAATCCCGGGAACCTGAACCTGCTCGTGCGCGGTGACCGCGAGCGCGCCGTCCGCGCCAAGTTTGACGACGGCGCTGGCCGCGCCAAGAGACCGGAGGGCATTCGCGGCCCGGCGCGCGTCGCTCTCGCCGGTCAGCATCTCTGCCTCGTCGATTCCCGGGAGGACGACATCGCAGTACGGCAGGATCTCGCACATCGCCGCACGAGCCTGTTCTCGCGTCCACAGGCGAAGGCGCATGTTCGGATCGAACGACACCTTCACGTCGCGATCGCGCGCCATCTCGACGGCCGCACGCACAGTCTCCCGGGCGGAGGAACTGATCGCCATCGTCACCCCGGTGACGTGAAGCCAGCGCGCCGAGCCGATCTGGTGCGCGTCCAGGTCGGAAGGTGCGAGCCGACTGGCAGCCGAACCAGCGCGATAGTAGAGCACCTTGCGCGGACCAACCTCGCGCTTCTCTTTCAGGACCAGGCCGGTAGGCGCCGCTGCATCGACGATCACGCCGCGGGTATCGACCCCCTCGCCGCGTACCGTGTTGATCACCAGTTGCCCGAACTCATCGTCGCCCACCCGGCTGGACCACGCGACGCTGTGCCCCAGACGCGCAAGCCCGATCGCGACGTTCGACTCAGTCCCGGCGACAAAGCGAGTGAACGTACTGGCGAACCGCAGAGGGCCGATCTCATTGGCGGCCAGAAGCACCATTGTCTCACCGAACGTGACGACCTCGGGTACCATCGGACGCGTCAGTGTAGCCGCGATCAGGTCGGGCCGGGTCGCGTACTAAGATCACCCCGATCCGATGCGCACCGTTGAGAGCTACCGCGGAATCCAGGTCCACATCTTCGATGAGGCCGAAGATGTTCCTGCCTGGGTGACGTCGGATATGTCGCAGGGGCGGGCCGTGATCGCGCGAGGTTCCTTCGCGAGCACCGCCGCCCTGGCGCACATCCTCGATCGCTACCTCGACGAGGTCCTTCTGGCTCAGTCCGGACCACGGGAGCAACGCCGATGATCACAAGCCAACAGGTCCGGATCATCCTCGATCGGAACCAGCACGGCCTCGATGGTCTTCCCCGAGTCGCTGCGGGCCGATCTCTCGCGCCAGGGACTTACTGGGATCCGTACGAGCGAGAGGTAATTTCGTGCGCGACTCCCCAGACCGCCATTGCTGATGTGGTGCTCCTGTCGCACGATCCGGATATCAGCGTCGATCGCCTCGTTCGCCAGATGGCGATGGGCGGCGGTGGCCGCTCCGGACGCGCTCGACCCTACCACGCACGTGCGGCGTCGGCGGAGCACTAGGCCGCCGGCGGCACGCTTCAGGGTCCCGGTATCCGCGGGGCGACGTCAGCTCTCGCTCACCGAGTGGTTGTCGAAGTGAGGCCAATCCGCACGTTCCCGGCATAGCCCCTCGCGGATCACATCCAGCCCTCGGCGCGTCTCCCGGGCCTCGTCGTGCGTTCGTTGGTGATACTCTCGGTGGCGTTCGGCGCGGATCCCTTGGTCCGTGAGTGGAGCGCGGCGAACTCCCACGTAGGACATCCGGTTTGGGCCTTGCTCCGGCCGCGCTCACCGCTGTTCGCGCGGGGCTCCCAGACGATCCACAATCTCACCGACGCAGGGCAACCCTTTGCACGAGCCATTGCGTCGCGCTCTGACCTTCCATGCTCCGTTTGCCGACAGCCCCGATGGGACCTTCGACGGCGGGGACCGCACGCGGTACACCATTGGCGAAGATGGTGCTCTAACACCGGGTCTGGGACGTCTGGCGATCGATCGGGCGCGCGGCGGACTCCGGTTCTCTCGTGAGAGCTCCGCCGTGGTCGGATTCCACGCGCGAGGGAACATCTCATACGCGGCGGACAGCTTCCAGGGGCCCGTCATTTTGTCGATGTCGCTTGATCCCGGGGCGATCCCCAGCCGCTACTGCGACCCGCTTCAGATCACCGACAAGAAGTACAGCGGCTCATGCATCTGGCGGGACTTCACGAAGAATGACGATCCACCTGACTTGCGGTTGGGGATCCTCGGCGAGCGCGGTGGCTGGGATGCTACGGGCAAGGAGTCTGATAGCCAGGAGTTCTACTTCCGTCTGTTCAAGATCGCCCTGGCCCCCATTCGCCGCCAATCGCTGGACCCAGGTCGCCATCGTGTGGGATGGTCTCAACACCGGAAAAGGTAGCCGCGGTCACCTCTATCTCGACGGTCAGCACCGTCGGGCCACCGGGTTGATCCACGAACCGATGGTCTGGGACGAGGCTCGGGCGATGATCCGTCTCGGTACCGGCCAGTTTGTTGGGCTGATGCGGGATCTGGCCCTCTTCGATCGCCCTCTGACTGAGGAGGAACTTCGTCTGCTCGCGAGATCGTCGGTGCGCGACCTCTATTGACCCGGTATGGAACCGTCCGGTCCAATATCCTGACCAATCTTGTCGATCCAGTCGGGCATTAGTCGGGGCGGATCGCGGGACTAAGTCAGGTAGGGCCTGAGGCGTGCACCCACATGAGTCAGGGACTCGGGTCCAGTCACCCCGGTCGAAACACTCAGGTCCGTCCCGCCGACGGTGCAGTCGATCGGAAACTCATCGTCGTCGAACGGCGATGGCCGGCCGCGTTGCGCGCTTTCTCCGTCGTGAGATGATCGGCGAGGAACTGATAGGCGATGGCCCGCCTGGGCTGACCAAACGCGTGCCCGCCGGAATCGATATCCAGAACCAGGGACCGCTCCGCTCCTTGAGCCGCATAGACGGCCCGCGCGAGTTCGACCGACGCTTGCACGCCCTCGATCGGAAAGATCCGGTCGGAGTCTCCCGCAAGTGCCAGGAAGCTCCGCGGTGCTACCAGCGCAAGGATGTCACCGGTATCGCCGTGGCGGAGCAGGCCGGGGACGTATGCCGCGAAGTTGTGATTGATCCTCCCTCGCAGGAACGACTCGTAGGACGCGAACCCACAACTCGAGACGGCGGCTCGGACGCGCCGATCGATCGCGGCGAGGAAGAGCGCCTGTTGCCCGCCGAGCGAATGCCCGATCGCTCCGATTGCCCGGGCGTTCACGGTGGGATGGGCCGCAAGCAGAGACATGGCCAGGCGGGAGTCGGCAATATAGGTGGCCTGCAGGCTGGTACCCCGGAGCACCCGCTCGGCGAAGGCGAACCGCTCGTACTGAGCGCCGGCCAGAACCTCGTCCCGTCGATCCTCGAAGCAGAGAGCGTCCGGTGCGAGGGTGACGAAGCCGCGGGCGGCCAGCTCGACCGCGTAGGCCTGATCGGGCGAGCCGGCGCGACCTGCGGGCTCGCTCTTGCCCATGTCGAACTCCCCGGCATGCTGGTGGAGGCAGAGCACGGCGGGTCTACCCGCTCGCGGCTGATGCGGTTCGAGTAGGTAAGCGCGTATCGGATCGTCCTCTGAGCCACGGTACTCGATCAGAGATTCGTCCCAGGCTGCAAGCCGCTGACGGGCGACCACGCGCCAGGGTGGTGCCTCTGGCGCGCGCCCGGCGCCGACAAGGCGGTTAAGCGTGCGCCGGGTGAGCACGCGGGACGGCGGTTGCACGCCCAGTACGCGACGCCTCATAGACCGCGTACGCCATCTGAACCGCCGCGAGACCATCCTCTCCGGTGGCGTCGACGTCGCGTCCCTCGCGTACAGCGGCCGAGAAGTCAGTCCAATCTTCATCCCAGGATCTGTCCAGACCTGGGAAGTTCCACGTCTGCGTTGGAGGATGCCCGATCACTGGGAGACGGCGCCCCATCGTGACCCGCTCGTTCGACTCGCAGTGGATGAAGCCCTCGCGACCGAAGACCTCGAAGGAGAATCCACTGTCCCATTGGGTCCAACTCGAGTGCAGCATGGCCATACGACCCGCTGCGCTCCGAAACACGCCCATCCCATTGTCCTCGCACGCTCCTACCGGATGGACGAGCGTGCCCACAAATCCCGTCGCCTCGTCGAAGTCGCCGAGAAACACGCGGAAGAGATCGAGCGCGTGGACGCCGTTATCGAGAAAGGTCCCTCCTCCGGAGAGTTCCCGATTGGCAAACCACTCCGAAGGGAAGGACTCGCGCGCACCGTGACCGTATCTGCACCGGCACAAGACTGGCTCGCCGATCGCACCCTCCCGCACGAGGGCGCGCGCTCGCGCCACGCTGGGGTAATACCGGTGGTTGAAACCCGTCTTCAGGATACGACCACGCATGCGCGCGATGCGCACCATTTCCGCGGCCTCGATGGGGTTCCGCGCCAGCGGCTTCTCGACGAGGACGTGCTTGCCTGCGTCGAAGGCGGCCCGGGCCAGTGTGGCGTGATGCACATTCGGCGTGGAGATGACGATCGCGTCCGCCTCGGCCATTGTCGCCGCCGCCTGAGGATCGCCCCATGCGGCACAGCCGTGCGCGGCCGCCAGCTGGTTCGCTCGCGCTGGATCGACATCCGCGACCGCGATCAGTTCCGCATTGCGATCGGAGCGAATCGTGTCGGCACGCCGCCGTCCGATTCCTCCGCAGCCAATGACCACCACACGCACGGGGCTCGGATTCTACCGTGAGCCGTGTTCTGCGGAAGCCGATGGGGAAGAACCTAACCTGCCAGGAAGGGCCCCACCGCGCTACGATGATGTTCTGGCTAGGGATTGTCTGAGGTGAATCGCAAGCAGGGCCCCCCCGCATCCACACGTCCGCGTCCGCCGGGCCCCGAGTCGGTGCGGCGGCCGAGCGATCCTCCGCGAGATCCGCGGCCGCGTTGGTTCCCCTGGGCGATCCTGGCGGCCTTCGTCCTGATCAACGTGCTCCTTTCGGCGAACTTCATGCCGGAACCAGCCCAGCGGGTCACCGTCCCATACACGACCTTCAAGGAGCAGGTCGCGGCCGGAAACGTCATAGAGATCACATCCCGTGGTGAGGCGATTCAGGGAACGTTCCGTCAGGCCGTCTCGTGGCCCCCGGGCGGCCGGGCGGTGGCAGGCACCCGCTTCGAGACCCAGGCGCCGCAGTTCGTCGATTCCTCGCTCGTTCCGCTCCTGGAGTCGAAGGGCGTCATCGTCAATGCGAGGCCGCTCGAGGAACCCCAGCCCGGGTGGTTCCGACTGTTGGTGAGCTTCGGGCCGGCGATCCTCTTCTTCGTCGTCATCTTCTGGCTAACCAATCGCGTGTCGCAGGCGCAGGCGGGCGCGTTCGGCATCGGGCGCAGCAAGGCCAAGCGCTACTCGGAAGAGAAGCCATCGATCACGTTCGCGGATGTCGCCGGGATCGACGAGGCCGAGGCCGAACTCGAGGAGATCGTCGATTTCCTCAAGAACCCCCAGAAATATCAACGCCTGGGCGGGACAATCCCGAAGGGGGTCCTCGTCGTGGGTGCGCCCGGTACGGGGAAGACACTGCTCGCCCGGGCTGTGGCCGGCGAGGCGCGCGTGCCGTTCTTCAGTCTGGCGGCCTCGGAGTTCGTAGAGATGATCGTTGGCGTCGGAGCCAGCCGGGTCCGCGATCTTTTCAACCAGGCGAAGAAAGAGGCTCCGGCAATCGTCTTCATCGACGAGTTGGATGCCATTGGCCGCTCTCGTGGTGTCGCGGGCGGGTTTGGTGGACACGACGAGCGGGAGCAGACGCTCAACCAATTGCTCGTCGAGATGGATGGTTTCGACTCGCGACAGGCCGTGATCGTTCTCGCCGCGACAAACCGCCCCGACGTTCTGGATCCGGCGCTGATGCGACCGGGACGATTCGACCGCCGGGTGATCATCCAGCGGCCCGATCGTCTGGGGCGCGAGAAGATCCTCGAGGTGCACACCCGCGGCGTCCCACTCGCACCAGACGTGCGGCTTGCCGACGTGGCGCAGGCGACACCTGGCCTGGTGGGCGCGGAGTTGCGCAACCTCGTGAACGAGGCCGCGCTGCTCGCCGCGCGGAAAGACCGGAACGCGGTTGCGCGCGAGGATTTGATGGAGGCCCTCGAGAAGATCATCCTCGGGGCGGCGCGCCACATCGCGATTTCGCCGGAGGATCGACGACGCGTCGCATACCACGAGGCCGGACACGCCCTCATCGGGTTCCTGTTGCCGGAGGCCGATCCCGTGCAGAAGGTAACGATCGTACCCCGCGGCCAGGCGCTCGGCGTGACGTACCAGATGCCGATTGACGATCGACATAACTATCCGCGCGAGTACCTTGTCGCGAGGATCACCGGCGCGCTTGGCGGACGTGCTGCGGAGCAGATCGTATTCGGGGACATGACGACGGGTGCCGAAAGCGATCTGCAGCAGGTAACCGCCATCGCCCGACAGATGGTCACCCGGTGGGGGATGAGCGCGGATATCGGGCTGATCGCGCTCGATCCGGTGAGCCAGGACAACTTCCTGGGTGTAGAACCCGTGCGACCGCGCTGGTACAGCGATGAGACCGCTCTGCGGGTCGATCAGGCGATCCGGTCGATCGTGGACGAATGCTACGAGCGCGCCGTGGAACTCCTGAAGCGGGAGCGTTTGCGACTCGACGCGCTCGCCGAAGCTCTCCTCGCGCGCGAGTCGCTCGATGAGCGGGAGATCCGCGCGATTATCGACGCGACCAACGACCCGGTGCAGTCCTCAGCCGCCTGAGACCCGTCCCTCGCCAAGAAGAGGACGCCCGCTCCTGCCAGCACGAGCGCGGGTCACGTCCGCACGTTAGCCTAGCTACAGGGACGAGCCGTGTCCGCGTTTCCTCCGGTGTCAAAGCTGTGGCCGCACGAGCAACTCTTCACAGCGTTCGGGTTGTAGACCGTAAACCCGCCACCCATCAGAGCGTCGACGAAGTCGATCTCCGAGCCCTGGATGTACATCAGGCTGACTTCATCGACAACCAGACGCACACCTTCACGCTCGATGACGATGTCGTCCTCGGCGGTCTCCTCCTCGAACTTCATCCCGTAGGAAAGGCCCGAGCACCCTCCCGGCGCTACGAAGACGCGCAGGGCCAGATTCGGATTCGCTTTCTTGCGCAGGATCCTCGTCAGTTCGTCGACGGCCGAGTCCGAGATCGTGAGAGGCTGGTCGAGTACCGTGTCCATCGACACTTAGTAAAGCAACCGCTTGCAAGTGTGTCAAGAGAACATGCGCTGGCGCTGCGCCGCGAGCAGTGTATTCCGCATCAGCATCGTCACGGTCATCGGCCCCGTTCCACCCGGTACTGGCGTGATGGCGGACGCGACCTCCCGCGCCGCAACGAACTCTACATCGCCAATCACCTGATCCCCCACGACATTCACCCCGAAGTCGATCACGATGGCCCCCGGCTGCAGCCATTCGCCGCGTATCAGGCCCGGAACACCGGCAGCCGCAACGAGGATGGACGCGCTCGCGACGAGGTCACGCAGCCGATCGGTGTGTGAATGGCAGATTGTGACCGTTGCATCGCGGTGCAGGAGCATGAACGCCATCGGTTTTCCCACGCTGGCGCTGCGTCCGACGACGACAGCATGCCGTCCGCGGGGGGAGACCCCGATCTTCTCAAGGAGCTCGATCCCTCCCGACGGCGTCGCCGGCGCGAGGTAGTTGCCGCTGTTGCTGAAGAGTAAGCCGGCGTTCACGGGGTGGACGCCATCCACATCCTTCATCACCGGGATCGCCAGGCTGACGCGCTGCGCACTGACGTGGGGTGGCAGTGGCGTCTCCACGAGGACCCCGTGGACGTCCGGGTCGCGGCCGACGGCATCGAGCAGCGCGATCAATTCGCTCTCGGTCGTCTCCTCCGAGAGGCGATGAAGTCGCACCCCGAACGAGGTTCTCTCGAACTCCCGGTGGATCTGCCGCGCGTATCGCTCCGATGGCCCATCGCCACCCACAAACATGACGGCGATCGTGGGCGGTGCGCCGGTCCGGTTGGCGAAGGTAGTGGCCTCCTCTGCCAGAGCGCCGCGCAGAGTCCCCGCGATCCCGCGTCCGTCAATGATGCGCGCAGTCACGACTGTCGTCGATCGATCGCCTCGGTGAGCCGACGTGGAAGATCGCGCGTTCCTGACACGAGGCGCGACATCACGGCATCACATTCAGCCCGCAATTTGTCATCCTTGAGAGCAGGGAGATTCACGCGCACGTTGATCAGTGCGGAGCGCAGTCCGGCCTCGGCGCACAGCGCGGCAACGCCCACGTCGGAGAGGAGGCGGGGGTTGCCGCGCTCGGCGAGCGGTTCGCAAAGGGCGAGAGCGTCCGCCGCGAGGACTGCGATGCGCAGCGGAACGCGCACGGCATCACTGAGCGCCGCCTGAATCGCGCTGTCGCGAGCAAGGCGTTCGGCATCCGTCGCACGAGGCAGCGCCCTCGCGGCGCCATACGCGCGGTACGCGGCCGCATCCTGGTCAACAAGATCAACCGCCGCCCCACGGATCTCGTCGAGGCGTCGCAGCAGGGCACGCATCTCCGCGTCCTGAGCGGCGAATGCCGATCGCCCCACCGTGAAGTGGCAGACCATGGATCCGAGCGCAGCAGCAAGGGCACTCACACAGGCCGCTGCACTGCCTCCGCCGGGTTCCGGTGCGTCGGACGCGAGCGCCGCCAGATACTCGCGCAGGCTGCCGTCTGCGTACACGTGGCATTATAGGGCCGCGGACCGGTGTCACCTGATCTTTGCGGCTCGGTCGGTCGCGGTGTATAACGGCCCAAGGGATGGCCTCGGCGAGTCGGATCGTCGTACCAATCAGCGGACAGTCCTCTGATGCGTTCACAGTGGAACTCGCGTGTCTGCTCGCGAAGCAGGATCGAAGCTCGATCGAGCCGATCTACGTGATCGAGGTGAGTCGCGATCTGCCCATCGACGCGGAGTTGCAGGAAGAGATCGACCGTGGTGAAGATCTGCTGGCCGACGCGGAGAAGCAGATTCGGGCCGCGGGCATCCCCTGTGAGACCTCACTTTTGCAGGCGCGCGATGTCGGCGCGGCGATCGTGGACGAGGCGATGCAGGCAGGAGCCGACACGATCGTGATGGGCCTGACCTACAAGAAGCGCTTTGGCGAGTACGAGATCGGCCCGTGCGCCTCGTACGTGCTGAAGAACGCGCCCTGTCGGGTGGTGGTCATGCGGCAGCCGCAGACGCTGTGAAGGTCGTCATACTGGGCTGCGGCCGGGTTGGTGCCCGACTGGCAAATGCGCTCGACAGTGAGGGGCATCGCGTTTCCATCATCGATCGGAACTCGGATGCGTTCCGCCGATTCCTGCGGCAGGGGTTCGGGGGCAGCGCGATCGTGGGAATCGGCATCGACGAGGATGTCCTGCGCCGTGCCGAGATCGAGGATGCCGATGTCTTTGTTGCGGCGACGAACCTTGACAACGTCAACGCGATGGCGAGCCAGATCGCGCAGACTGTATTCGGTGTTCCGAAGGTCATCGCACGTATGTACGACCCGATCCGGGAAGAGGTCTACCAGACGCTCGGCCTCACCACGGTCTGTCCGACGATCGTGGGCGCCGAGACGATTCGGCAGATGCTGAGCAGTCACTGGCGCGCGGACGTGACCGCGCAGATCGTGGGGACGTGATGTACGTAGTCATCGCCGGCGGTGGCAAGGTCGGGTACTACCTGGGCCGCTCACTCATCTCGGAGGGCCACGAGGTTCTGATCCTCGAGCGCGACAAGCGGCGTGCCGACTCGATCGCAGAGGAATTGGGGAGCGTGGTCCTGCGCGGCGACGCATGTGAGGCCTCAACACTGGCCGACGCCGGGACCGCGCGTGCCGACGTCGTCGTGGCGACGACCGGCGACGATGAAGATAACCTCGTCATCTGCCAGCTCGCCAAACGCATGTTCAACGCCGGCCGGACCATCGCGCGGATCAACAACCCTAAGAACCGACGGATCTTCTCGACGCTCGGTGTCGATGCGGCCGTCAGTTCAACCGAGATCATCCTCAGTCAGATTCAGCAGGAGATGCCCGGCCACGCGCTCGTGCAACTGATCAAGTTGCGGGCGCGCGATCTCGAGTTGCTGGAGGGGATCGTTGCTCCAACGTCACCTCTCGTCGGACAGGCCGTGGGACGGCTGACCCTGCCCGACGAATGCGCCGTCTTGCTCATCCTGCGGCGGGGTGAGGCGGTCATCCCCACTCCGCAAACTGTCGTTCAGTCCGGCGACGAACTCGTAGCCATGTGCCGGCACGCAAGCGAGGCGGACCTGCGCGCCATGTTGACTGCCTGACCGATCAGGCGGAGATTGCCGGGATCTCCCACTCCGGAATGAACTTGCGCCACTCATCCTGCGCGTGCAGGTACTGGTGCAAGATGTAGTAGGTGGAGATGCGGGGCTGAACCGGCGCGCGAGGCAAGCGCATGCGCGCTTCCTCGATCGTCTTCCCTCCCTTGCGGTGATTGCACGATCGACAGGCTGAGACGAGGTTTTCCCAGATGTGCTTCCCGCCGCGGTGCCGCGGAACAACGTGGTCGATGGTGAGGTCGCGGCCGCGGGTTCCGCAGTACTGGCAGGTATAGCCGTCGCGGACGAAGATCTCCTTGCGACAGAGCCGTGCCTTCGGCCGCGGCCGGCGAATGAGATAGATCAGACGAATGACCGACGGCGCCTGCAGCGAGCGGCTGGTCGATCGGAGGACCGAGGTCCCGTGCTCCAGCACCTCGGCCTTGCCTCGATCTACGAGCACCAGCGCACGGCGCTGATTGCAGACGTTGAGCGGTTCGTAGTTCTGGTTGAGGACCAGGACCGGTTTGTTCAACAAACCACCCGCGTTTGTTTGGCGTGCGCGCAGCATTCTAGCAAGCATCTCCCACGTGATCAGCCCGCGAACCTCCGCGTGGGGGGATGGATGCGTGCAGCGCTGGTGGCGGCCGCACTGACCCTTGTGGCTGGCTGCGCGGGCCTCACTTCACTGCCCGCAGTCCCGAGTCCGACTGTGTCACCTCCCGACGTGAGCCCTGAGTCGCAGGCTTCCGCAGGTTCAGCGACGCCCCTCATCCTCGTCACGCAGGCGCCGACGCCCGACGTCACACCGAGTCGCTCTCCGCCGCCGATGACCGTCGACGCATCCGCTTCCCGGGCTCCGTCCGCCGACATCGACTCCCATGCGGGCGATGCGCCCGACCTTGCCGGGCAGCTCGAGAGGTTGATTCGGTTCCCGCCGCCAGCGCGCGATCTCGTCGCAATCCGGACCTCATTCGGCGTCGTGAAGAGTGGTCCGATCCCACCGACTCCGGCGGCTGGCCCGCGCTCGTTCTGGGTCCATAGCCTGGTCGGAGCGGGAGCAACCGCGGTACAGGCACATCTCGTCTATAGGAACGCCGCGTTCGACCTCTGGTCGGATGATCCCGACTCGGTCGATCGCGACCGAGTCTCGTCGCAGCTCACGCGCTTTCGCGAGTCGAGCCTGACTGCTCTCTCCGACCGCCTGGATCCCCAGCGACGCGCTCCGTTTGCCCCGGTCACAATCCTGAGCACGCGCCTCGGATCCGCCACGGGCTACTACAGCAGCGTCAACGAGTTTTCACCGGTGGTCGCTCGATCGAGCAACCACCTGCCCATGGTCGTGATCGATCGGCGTGTCACGCCCGGGACGACCGCGTTCGACGCGGTCCTGGCCCACGAACTCGCGCACCTGCTGCAGTGGCGCCTCGATTCCTCTGAGGAAACCTGGGTCAACGAAGGCACGGCGGAGGTTCCCGTTGCGATCGCGGGGATTTCGACGCGAGGGTCCGCCGACCAGTACCTCCAGCGATCGGCGATCCAGTTGAACCACTGGGCAGCTACCCCCGGGTCCGCGGGCGCGCACTACAGCGGTGCCTTCCTGTTCTTCTCTTATCTGGCCCATCGGTTCGGGGGACATGAAGTTCTTGGGGACCTGCTGGCCAGCCCGCTTCGGGGCATGACTGCCATTGATGCTCTGGCAGGACGACGCGGGCTCGATGGCGGAGCGGAACGACTCGCGCTCGACTGGGTCGCCGCGACCTCGGGCATCTCTTCGGTAACGCGGTACCCGGGTCTCGCGGCGGGAGGGCTGCCCGCGGTTAAGATGCCCGACTCTCCCACCCTGGCCACTCAGCGCCAGTTCAGCCCGCGTATCTACCGGATTGGTGCCGATTCCGAAGGGCGAACGGCGCGGGTGACGTTCGACCCGCTCGTGCGCCTGACGGGAGCGCCTGCGAGAGATGGTCCATTCTGGTGGTCCTCGCGCGGGGATAGCATCGCGTCCGACCTGCGGCGCCGGGTGGACCTGCGCGGTGTCACAGCTGCGACGCTCCGATTCGCCACCTGGTACGACCTCGAACCCGACTACGACTACGGGTACGTCGCCGTGTCGCGCGATGGTGGGGCATCGTGGCGAACTCTTCCGTGGTCCTCGACGACGAGAGCCGATCCCAACCATGCGAACCTCGGGGATGGCCTTACCGGAGTCACCTCGGAATGGCGGGATGCGAGCGTCGATCTCGGGCCCTTCGTCGGCGCCGAAATCGACCTCCGGTTCCTGATGGTCACCGACGACGCCTATAACGCCGGGGGATGGGCAATTGCCGACATCGCGATTCCCGAGATCGGGTGGACTGACCATTCGGCGGAAACGGAGTGGCGACCTGGTGGCTTCCAGAGGATCGTGGATGCGGCGCCACAGCGCGTGCGCGCCGGCTTTGTGACCGCTGATCGAGGCGCTCCGGGGCTGGAGGAACTGACATCTATCGGCCCTGGCGTTCTTGAGGGCCGGGTGCCCACGACCGAGCGACTGGGGAGCATCCTCCTGGCGATCGTTCCTGTGAGCCCGATCACCCTCCAGGCGGCCGAGATTCGCGTCGAACTGATGCCCTGACAGATCCGCGCCGCAATCGTTCTATACTCGGGCGGCTTTCGCTGGGGTTGAGGTGGTGGTAACGGTGTTCGCACTTCCAAAGTGTCAGAAGTGCCAGCAGGGTGATCTGGTTCCATTGTCCGACTTCGGATCTCAGGGAGCTCCGATCCATTACAAGGCCTGGGTGTGCACCAATCCGGTCTGTGGGTTCAACGTCAAGATTCGCAATGGCGATATCTACCTGAATGAGCCGATTGTCTCCGGCGTCGGTCATCCCCCCCGGCCGCCACGCGGCTGATCCTCGGGGATCAGCCCCTCCAGCGGATCGATGGTGATACGTCGGCGCGTGCGCTCGATGCGACGAACGCATGCGCGGATTGCTGGGACCAGAATCTCTCCACGCTCGCCGCGAACCACGTAGACGTCGTTCGCTCCGGTACGAATGATCTCGGTCACCGTTCCCAGAACTTCGCCCGCCCGCGTGCGCACGGTCATTCCGACCACCTCGTGGACGAAGAGGTGGCCACCGGGCCGTATCGCCTCGGCTGCAGGGATGTAGAGGAACTGACCACGGAGCGTCTCGGCTGCGTCGCGATCCTCATAGCCGGCGATGCCAATGACCGCGGCCTCCTTGCCCTGCAAACGGGTCCTCGATACTGCGATGGGGCGGAACTGCTCTCCAAGGAGGAATGACGTCCGCCTGCGGAAGGCGCCCGGAAAATCGGTCAGCAGGCTCACGTGGACCTGACCGCGAACGCCGTGCGGGGCGCCAATGCGCCCGACCGCGATGTACTCTGGTCGGTCCGGCGCGCTCAGATGATTTCGAGTACGGCGCGCTTGCCCTCGCGCGCTGCGGCCACCTTCAGGAGGGTCCGGATCGCATTCGCGATGCGACCTTCCTTGCCGATGATCTTGCCCATATCGTCAGGCGCGACCTGAAGCTCGAAGATGATCGACTGCTCGCCTTCGACCTGCGTGACCTTGACCGAATCCGGTCGGTCAACCATGGCGCGCGCGATGTACTCGATCAGTTCTTTCACTTCCCGCCTCCTTGCCTACCCGGACTCGCACCGTTCGGACCCGGGTCAATCGCTCGCGGCGACCGGCTGCGATGGACTGTTGGACCACGGCTGTTCGACCAGCCCTGCACGATGCAGGATGCGCGCCGCGGCCAGAGTCGGCAGAGCGCCACGCCCGAGCCAGAGCTTCGTCTTCTCCGTATCGAGGTGGTAGGTCAATGGATCGGACTTCGGATCATAGTAGCCGATCGTGTCCACGAAGCGGCCGTCGCGCGGAGAACGCGCATCCGCAACGACCAACCGGTAGAACGGCTTCTTCTTTGCGCCCATACGCCGCAGTCGGATTCGCACTGCCATGTGTATCGTCGTTTCCCTTCTCGATCTGTGTCATCCGGCGGAGGGAGTGGGATTTGAACCCACGAAACCTTGCGGTTTACACGATTTCCAGTCGTGCCTGTTCGGCCACTCCAGCATCCCTCCACTCACGTCGCTCGGTTCCGTGGTGGGCGGAGAGGGTGGGATTCGAACCCACGAGGACTCGCGCCCTACCGCTTTTCGAGAGCGGCACCATCAACCACTCGGACACCTCTCCGGGGCTGATTATAGGAATGCCCCCGACGAGGCGGCCGGTTCAGGCGACGCGGGGCCGGCGAGGCCGCCGCTGCCGGAAGACAAAGGTCGGGTACACGCGCCGCTTGTCAGGGTTGTCCGCGAAGACGGGACCCTGACACCGACCGCACCTGATCTCGCCCAGGCTCCGAACGACCCGCGGCTGACTGTCTTGCGGATGGTAGGCAATGGGCGACCCGGGCGCGCTGATGGGTGAACGTGAGTTCACGGTTCCGCAATCGTGGCCGCACCAGTAGCAGTGAACTTCGGCAAAGTACACAGTCTCGTACTCTGTCACCGCCTCACGCCTCCCTGCCCCGGACACTTCATCGTCCCCGGGACACTGCCAGGCTAGGCACGCGGGATGAAAGTCCGATTACTGGCAAGTTAAATGGCGGTAAAATCGGCCGTGTCCCTTCTCGGCGGCCTTGCGGCTTTTCTCGCGGCTCTGATCGCCAGTCGCGCGTACCGCAGCCTCGGGGGACCTTGGGTTCCGGGCTGGATCGGCGGAATCACGCTCCTCATCCTCGTCCTGGGATTTGGCGTCGTTGCCGTCACGCTCGGAGCCCCGCCGGAGATCGAAGAGACGTTCTTCATCGTGGTGGGGTTCCACATCGGCCTGTTTCTGAATCTCGGGCGCCAGAGGCTCCCTGGCCGATGGTGGCAGATCTGGCGCTGACCTATACTCGCTCCGCCACCTTTAAGGCGATCCTGTGAGGTCGACAAGGAGCTAGACCGTTGACCGTGTCGCAGTCGTGAACCTCGGGCGCCTGTAAGCAGGCCGACGACAATGCCCGACCGAACTGTCATGAATGCGGACGATGTGCGGCGTTCGCTCAATCGCATCGCGCACGAGATCATCGAGCGCAACCGGGGTGCTCGGGATCTGATGCTCCTCGGAATCCACTCCCGCGGCGTATTCCTCGCCCAGCGGCTCGGCAATACGATCGGTGCGCTAGAGGGGGATGGTGTCGCCATCGGCGAGATCGACATCGCCCTGTCGCGGGATGATGTCGATCAACGGCCCACGCGCTCGCTTCGCCCGACCAGAGTGCCGCGGGGCGTGACAGGATCGAGGGTCGTTCTGGTCGACGATGTTCTCTACACCGGCCGGACGATTCGCGCGGCGATGGATGTCGTCTTCGCGTATGGTCGGCCGCAGGCGATCCAACTCGCAGTTCTGGTCGACCGCGGGCATCGTGAACTGCCAATCCGTTCGGACTTTGTCGGTAAGAACATTCCGACTTCGCGTGTCGAGTCGGTGCGCGTGCGCTTGAGCGAGGTCGATGGGGTCGACGATGTGTCGATCGTTCACGGTGAGCCCCGCGATGCTTAAGCGCCGTCACGTCCTCGATCTCGACGATTTCGCCGCGGCAGAGATCGAACTGATCCTCAATGTCGGCCTCTCGATGCGCGAGGTGCTCGATCGGCCCATTCGCCGCGCTCCGGCGCTGCGCGGACGGACCGTCATCAACATGTTCTACGAGGCGAGTACGCGCACCAGGGTCTCCTTTGAACTTGCCGCCAAGACTCTCTCTGCCGATGTCGTGAATGTGTCTGCCTCCGGCAGCAGCGTGGAGAAAGGCGAATCGATCGTCGATACGATCCGCACGCTCGAAGCGCTCGGTGCGGACACAATCGTCATCAGGCACGGAAGGTCCGGGGCACCGTATCTAGCTGCACGGAATACATCAGCGACCGTGATCAATGCCGGAGACGGCTGGCACGCCCATCCGACGCAGGCGCTCCTCGATCTCTTCACGTTGCGCGCTCGGTTCGGCCGCCTCAAGGGGCTCTCAGTCGTAATCGTGGGCGATGTGCTCCACAGTCGCGTCGCCCGCTCGAACATCTGGGGGCTGACCATTTGCGGCGCCCACGTCACCCTGTGTGCCCCGCACACGCTTCTCCCGGCGAGCGGCCAGGCCGGGTGCGTCGGCCTCCCTCCCGTGCGCGTGGAGCCAGATCTCGCCCGAGCTCTCGATGGGGCTCACGCCGTGATGGCGCTGCGAATGCAGCACGAGCGGCAGGAGGGCGCGCTGATCCCGAATCTGCGCGAGTACGTGAGCCGCTACCAGATCACACGTGCGCGACTCACGCGCGCCCGCCCCGACGCGCTGGTCCTGCACCCGGGTCCGCTCAACGAGGGCATCGAACTGGCGCCGGACATCGTGATGTCGGACCGATCCGTGATTCAGGATCAGGTCACCAACGGCGTCGCGATCCGCATGGCACTGCTCTATCTGCTCCACGGAGATCGCGATGTCGAAATCTAGCCTGCTCATTGCGAATGGCCGCGTCTTCGATCCTGGCCGCCGTATCGACATAATGGGGAGCCTGCTGGTCGAGAACGGGCTCATCAGCGGGGTGGTCGGTATCGACTGTCCATCCGATGCGACGGCAGAGCGCACATATGACGCCCGAGGCCGACTGGTGACGCCGGGTCTCATCGACCTACATGTGCACCTCCGGCAGCCCGGTCAAGAGCACAAGGAGACCATCGCGACAGGGAGCAGGGCCGCCGCCGCGGGTGGTTTCACCACGATCTGTTGCATGGCGAATACCTCGCCTCCGGTGGACAACCGCGGTCAGTTGGAGTTCGTCCGCGCGACCGCGTCGCGCGAGGCAATCGTGCGGGTGTATCCACTCGCCGCAGTCACGGTCGGAATGCGCGGCAACGAACTCACCGAGATGGGCGACCTCGCCGACGCCGGGGCGATTGCCTTCTCCGACGATGGCGTGCCACTCCGCAACGGTCGCGTCATGCGGCACGCGCTTGAATACGCGCGCACGTTCTCGCGGCCCCTGATGCCGCACTGCGACGATCCCGATCTGATCGCCGGCGCATCCATGCACGAGGGCGCGGTGGCGGCACGCCTGGGGTTGCGGGGCATGC
This sequence comes from Chloroflexota bacterium, assembly GCA_016875715.1. GTDB lineage: Bacteria > Chloroflexota > UBA6077 > FW602-bin22 > FW602-bin22 > VGOZ01. Next base: position 42,196 of record VGOZ01000008.1, read on the forward strand.
CTGCGGCAAGCGAGGAAGCCGCGGTCGCCCGCGATGTGGCGCTATGCGGCCTGACAGGCTGTCGCTTGCACGTCTGCCACGTGTCGACCGCCGGTGCCGTCGAAATCATCCGGCTCGGGAAGCGACGGGGGTTCCCGGTGACCGCCGAGGCGACGCCACATCATCTCTCCATCACCGACGAGTGGGTTGCCGGCGTGCGGTGGGATGGGCGCGGCGAGCCCTACGACACGCATACCAAGATGAATCCTCCCCTGCGCAGTGAGGCGGATCGCCAGGCACTCATCGCCGGCATGATCGATGGCACGATCGATGCGATTGCCACCGATCACGCGCCGCACGCGGTCGTCGACAAGGAGGTGGAGTTCGATGACGCGGCGTTCGGCATCACGGGCCTGGAGACGGCCCTCGGCGTCCTCGGGCGGCTCGTCGCGCGGGGTGAACTCCCCCTCGATCTCGTGATCGAGCGGCTTACGAGCGGACCCGCCCGCGTATTTGGACTGCCCTACGGCTCACTCGTTCCCGGCGCCCCCGCGGACGTCACGGTGATTGATCCGGCCGCGCCCTGGACAGTGCGGGCCGAGGAATTCGTGTCGAAAGGACGGAACAGCCCCTATGTTGGGCAGACCTTGGTGGGCCGGGCCGATCTGACCGTCGTCGGCGGCGCCGTGGTGTTCGAACGGTGACCCCGGCGCTTCTCGTTCTGGAGGATGGGTCCATCTTTCGTGGGGCTGGTTTCGGATCTGCCGAAGACGCGCACGCGGAGATCGTGTTCAACACCTGCATGACCGGCTATCTGGAGATCGCCACCGACCCGTCGTACCGCGGCCAGATGGTCTGTATGACGTATCCGCTCATTGGCAACTACGGAGTCACCGTCGAGCAGGCCGAGGCGCGGCAACCGTGGATCTCGGCGCTAATCGTGCGAGAGATCGCCCCATTTCACAGTCACCATCGGGCTCGGTATGCCCTTTCGGAGTATCTCGCCGACGCGGGGATTCCGGGCATCTGCGACGTCGACACGCGAGCGCTGACACGCCGCCTGCGCGCGCGTGGCGCGATGCGCGCGATTGTGACGCGGAACGAGCGCGGCCGGTCCGAGGCTGATCTCGTCGCAGCTGCGAATCGGATTCCGGCGCTCGGTGCCCAAGCTCTCGTCGCGGGGGCAGGCGTCGCCGAAGCGTTCACGTACGCACACGGCTCAGGGGGACGAGTCGTCGTTCTCGACTGCGGAATCAAGTCGAACATTCTCCGGTCGCTGTCCCGGCGGGGCCTCGAGGTCATCGTGGTGCCGTACACCGCGACAGCCGCCGATGTGCTCGCGCTGAGTCCTCGGGGGATCGTCCTCAGCAACGGGCCTGGAGATCCCGAGGCGGTGCCCGCGGTGACGGCGTCGGTCAAGGAACTGGTTGCGAGCGATGTGCCGATACTCGGGATCTGTCTCGGTCACCAGATGCTGGGTCTTGCCGCCGGCGGAACGACCAGCCGCCTCCCCTTCGGCCATCACGGAGGCAATCACGCCGTGCGCGATCTCGAGACCGGCGTGGTCAAGATCACGTCCCAGAACCACGAGTTCCAGGTCGACCGAGAGAGCTTGCCCCCGTCCTCTGGCTTCGTCGTCTCGCAGGTCAACGTGAACGACGGCACCGTCGAGGGGCTTCGGCACCGGTCTCGCGCGATCCGTTCGGTCCAGTACCACCCGGAAGGTGCTCCCGGACCGCAGGACAACCAGCCGCTCTTCGATGATTTCGTCGCCGGTCTCGGTGCGACGTGAGCAGACCGCGGCGCGTCCTGGTGATCGGCTCCGGACCCATCATCATCGGTCAAGCCGCCGAGTTCGACTACGCCGGTACTCAGGCGTGCAAAGCGCTGCGTGAGGAGGGCGTCTTCAGCATCCTCGTGAACTCGAACCCGGCGACCATCATGACCGACGACGATGTCGCGGATCGCGTCTACATCGAGCCACTTACGGTCGATTTCGTCAGTCGCATCATCGAGCGAGAACGGCCAGATGGTCTGCTGCCGACTCTCGGCGGCCAGACCGGTCTGAACCTGGCCGTCGCGCTTGCCGAGGCGGGCGTGCTCGATCGCTGGGGTGTGCGACTCCTGGGTACCACACTCGACACCATCCGGAAGGCTGAAGATCGGGCGCTCTTCAAGCAACTGCTCATATCCATCGGCGAACCCGTACCCGCAAGTCAGACCTGCACCAGTCTGGCCGAGGCGATGACGTTTCGGCTCGAACACCATCTCCCCCTGGTGATTCGGCCCGCATTCACCCTCGGCGGGACAGGTGGCGGGTTCGCGCACACGGACGAAGAGTTTGAGGCGATCGTTTCACGGGGACTTCAATTCAGCCCGATCGGTCAGATACTCGTCGAAGAGAGCGTCGCCGGATGGAAGGAGCTCGAATACGAGGTGATGCGTGATGCGAACGACACTTGCATCACGATCTGCAATATGGAGAACATCGACCCGATGGGCGTCCATACGGGGGACTCCATCGTCGTCGCGCCAAGCCAGACGCTGACTGATCGGGATCACCAGATGCTGCGTACAGCGGCGCTGAAGATCATTCGCGCCCTGGGTATTCAGGGCGGATGCAACATCCAGTTCGCGCTCGATCCGCGATCCGATCGCTACGCGGTGATCGAGGTCAATCCCCGCGTCTCTCGCTCCTCGGCCCTCGCCTCGAAGGCAACCGGATACCCGATCGCGCGGGTCGCCGCGAAGATCGCGGTCGGTCGACGCCTCGAGGAGATCCCCAACGCAGTCACCGGCCGCACCTCAGCCGCCTTCGAACCTGCGCTCGACTATTGCGTGGTAAAGATCCCTCGGTTTCCCTTCGACAAATTCCCCTCCGGCGAACGTGCCCTCGGTACCCAGATGAAGGCGACCGGGGAAGTGATGGCGATCGAGCGCAGTTTCGGCGCTGCATTGCAGAAGGCCGTCCGTTCGCTGGAGATCGGCGGCCGTACCCTTCAGTGGGAGGACCGGTTGTGGGACTCCGATCCGGCCGCCTTGAGACAAGCGATTGCGATCGCCTCCGACACGCGCCTCTGGGCCGTTCTCGCCGCGCTCCGACGAGACTGGACGATCGAGGCGATCAACCAGATTTCCGGGATCGACCCGTGGTTCATCCACGAGTTACAGCGGCTGGTGGCGATCGAGCGAAGACTGCTCGCGGAGCCGCTCAGTGCGGCGCTGCTCCGGGAAGCAAAACGGCGGGGCTTCTCCGACAGGCAGATCGCCGATCTCACCGGGCTTGGACTGCCCGAACGGGTGCGGCAACAGAGGCGGGATCTCGGCGTCATCCCTGTCTACAAGACCGTGGACACGTGCGCGGCGGAGTTCGACGCGAGCACGCCGTACTTCTACAGCACATACGAGGTTGAGAACGAGGCGCTTCCCCTTCAGGGTGATCGCGCCGCGGTGATCGGTTCGGGACCCATTCGGATCGGCCAGGGGATCGAATTCGATTACTGCTCGGTGCACTCAGCGTGGGCTCTGCAGCGCTCGGGCTGGAAGGCGATCATGATCAATTCGAACCCGGAAACGGTGTCGACCGACTTCGACACCTCGTCACGGCTCTACTTCGAGCCTCTGGATGACGAGTCCGTACGCGACATCCTGGAGAATGAGGGACTCGATGACACGCCCGCCGTCTGCCAGTTCGGCGGCCAGACTGCGATCAACCTCGCCGAACCGCTGTCGCTCGGCGGCGCTCGCCTGATCGGATCCGGCGTCGACGCTATCGACCTCGCCGAAGATCGCGAACGCTTCGATGACTTCCTCGCCGACCTGGGGATCCCTCGACCGCCGGGGGGCGCCATCACCGATGTGTCGCAGGCGCTCACGGTAGCCGATCGGATCGGGTATCCGGTGCTCGTGCGTCCCTCCTACGTGCTCGGAGGGCGAGCCATGGAGATCGTGCACGGTGCCTCGGAACTGATTCGCTACGTGACCCACGCGGCCGAAGTGTCGTCGCGTCGTCCCATCCTCATCGACAAGTATCTCGAGGGGCGCGAGATCGAAGTGGACGCCATCTGCGACGGCGAGGACGTCGTGATTCCCGGGATCATGGAGCACATCGAGCGCGCGGGGGTCCACTCCGGGGACTCGACGGCGGTCTATCCCGGCATCAACCTCCGGCAGGGCATCGTCGATGCAATCGTGGATTACACGGTGCGCATCGGGCGGCGCCTCGGGGTGCGTGGACTGATGAACGTCCAGTACGTTCTCTTCGATGACATGGTACACGTCCTCGAGGTGAATCCCCGCTCCAGCCGTACCGTGCCCTTCCTCTCCAAGGTGACCGGCGTGCCGATGGTGCAGGTGGCTACGCTGGTCATGCTTGGGAAGAGCCTGGCGCAACAGGGATACCAGACTGGACTCTGCCCGCGGAAGAAGCTGGTGGCGGTGAAGGCTCCGGTCTTCTCCATGGCCAAACTCGTCGGCGTCGACACCGCGTTGGGCCCAGAGATGAAGTCGACCGGCGAGGTGATGGGCATCGACCGCTCGCTGATCCCCGCGCTCACCAAGGCACTGATCGCCGCCAATTCGATGCTTCCTCCGCAGGGATCGATACTCGTCTCGATTGCCGATCGCGATAAGGCGGAGGCGATGGATCTTCTGCGGCGTCTGGACCGCCTGGGTTACCGCTTCTGGGCCACTCCCGGTACCGCGGCGCTCATCCGCAGCCTGGATCTGCCTGTCGAAACGATCGAGAAAGTGCAGAGCGGGGCTCCTTTTACGGTGATCGATGTAATCCGCGACAGGCGCGTCCACGGCGTGATCAACACGGTCACGGGGGGACGTCAGGTGCTGCAGGATGGGTTCGAGATTCGCCGGGCCGCGGCCGAACGAGGCATGCCCTGTCTGACCAGTCTTGATACCGTGCGCGCGATCATCGAGGCCCTCGAGGGAGGCGCTGAGACATGGGACGTACGGACCGTGCGGGAGTATGTGACCTGACGTGGAACTCGCCATCGGCACCGTCCGGGCAAATCAGGCGGTCGGAGAGGGCCTGTTCGTCATGTCACTCGATTGCCACGCGATCGCGCGAAACGCGCGGGCGGGGCAGTTCGTGCACGTCCGGTGTGGACCTATTGGCAGTTCCGACCCGCTGCTCCGAAGGCCAATCTCTCTGCTGCGTGTCGCGGGCGAGCGTATCGACCTCTACTACGATGTCGTAGGGCGTGGGACCCGATACCTCGCGGGACTCGGGCCCGGGGATTCGGTCGATCTCCTGGGCCCGCTCGGGCGTCCATTCGCGCTCTCACGCGCGACGCGCAATCTCCTTCTGGTCGGCGGAGGCATCGGCCTGGCTCCGCTTGCGATGCTCGCCGATGAGGTGTTGTCACGGGGGATCGCCGTGACGCTCGTTGCCGGCTTCCGCACCGCCGCCCGCGTCCTCGCACCGGAGTGGCTGGATCCCCGCATCGAGTATGAAGTGGTGACGGACGACGGCAGCCTCGGGCGTCCGGGACGCGTGACCGATGCGGTCCCGGCCTATCTGCCCTGGGCAGACGAAGTCGCAGCATGCGGCCCGGCCCCGATGTTGACCGCGCTGGGGCGGCTCATGCAGGATTCCGCTAAGCCGGCTCAGGTGTCGCTGGAGGAGCGGATGGGCTGCGGGATGGGTGTCTGTCTGAGCTGTGTCGTCCGTACCGACGCCGGCGTCAAGCGCGTCTGTCGGGATGGCCCGGTCTTCCCGCTGCGAGCCCTTCGCGAGGTTCAATGGCGACAGAACTGAGCGCAACAGACACCAGAGGGCGCCTTTCGGTCGATCTCGCTCCGGCACGACCGGGCGCGCTGCTGCTCCGCAATCCCGTGATGACCGCGTCGGGCACCTTTGGGTACGGGACAGAATACGATCGCCTAGTCGACGTGGCGCGTCTTGGCGCTGTCGTCACCAAGGCAATCTCCTCCCGTCCTCGCGATGGTAACCCCGGTCCGCGGACGGTAGAGACCCCGGCGGGGATGCTGAACGCGATTGGTTGGCAGAACGTCGGTCTCGAGGTGTGCCTGCGCGACTACGCGCCCGAGTGGAATCGGTGGAGCGTGCCGGTGATCGTGAACATCGCCGGGTTCTCGATCGATGAGTACGTCCGTGTGGCGGAAGCGCTCTCGGGAACACCGGGGGTCGCGGCGGTGGAACTGAATATCTCATGCCCAAACGTCGAGGGGTTGCCGTTCGGACTCGATCCCTCTCTGGCGGCCGCCGTCACCGCGGCGGTGCGCGCAGTCTGCGACGTGCCCCTGCTCGTCAAACTCTCGCCGAATGTGACCGATATCGTGGCGATGGCGACTGCTGTTCGTGACGCGGGTGCCGATGCGATCAGCCTCATCAACACGCTGGTCGGCATGGTCATCGACACGCGGACACGCCGCCCCTTTCTGGGCAATCGCACCGGAGGCCTGTCCGGCCCGGCGATCCGCCCCATCGCCGTCCGGATGGTGTACGAGGTCGCGCGCGCCCTGCCTGGATACCCTCTGGTCGGTGTCGGAGGTATCTCGTCGGTGGATGACGCGCTCCAGTTCCTCATGGCTGGCGCCCGCGCGGTCCAGGTGGGCACCGCCACGTTCGTCAATCCTCGTGCGTCTCTCGAGATTGTCGACGGGCTGTACGAGTACGCGGCGCGCGAGGGTATCTCCTCCATTGATGAACTGATCGGTTGCGCTCAGTGAGGCGGACGCTTATCGGGATCGTGATCGCAACGCTGGCCGTGGTTGGCATCGTCGCCCAGGGGGCGGCGCTCGACGTCCTGCCGCAAATCCCGCGTATCGTCGCCAACGTCAGAGTTGATGGGCGGCTGCTCTACGTGGCCCGCGGGCAGATCAAGGAGTGGGCGGGCGGCGCGTCCCGGGCGCTCACGCAACCCGGGGTTCGGTACGAATCGGCGGAGTACTCTCCCGATGGCACTGTGATCGCGGCTAGCGAGGTTGGCGACAATCACTCCGACATCATTCTTCTGGACGCGACCGGAAGCCGGATGCGGTCGCTGACGCGTCACTGGAGCAACGTCTCGATCAGCCAGTCTGCCTGGGGTCGGACCCCCTCCTGGTCGCCCGACGGCGCGCGGATCGCCTACGCGTCTGACCTGGGTGGGACCGATATGTCGCTGTGGACGGTTGGGCGCGGCGGCGGTGATAACCGTCGGATCTGGACGCTCCCGCTGGGATCCGCGGGGCTCGATTTCCCGGCGTGGTCGCCGGATGGGGACCAAATCGCGTTCGTCAGCTACTCGGGAGGACTCCTCGCTCCGTCTCAGGTCTACGTCCTCACGCCGGCCAGGGGAACGGTCGCGAAGGTGACGGATGTCGAGCACGGGGCCTTCGACCCCTCCTGGTCTCCTGACGGTCGAACGATCGCCTACGTCGCGCGCGTGGGCGCGACCACGGAGATCAGGGTACTGACGCCCGGCGGTTCGGTCGACCGTCGCATCACCGAGGGCCACGTGGATCGATCGCCCGTGTACTCACCGAACGGACAGGAACTGGCGTTCCTGCGCAGCGATGGGGTTACCTTCGACCTCTACGCTGTCGCCATCGGGATCGACGGAGTGTCCGAACCGCGACGACTGACCAGCGGCGAGGACGCGGACGGAATCTCGGGGATCTCCTGGCGTCGATAGGCGACGCTTGAACGCCGGGCGTCAGCTTCGAGGATCTCTTCCGGCGGTGAAATCGCTTTGAACGGGGCGGGGGCCGCCTCTATACTGGGCTGTGCCGCCGCGGGGTGGAGCAGTGGCAGCTCGTCGGGCTCATAACCCGAAGGTCGTTGGTTCGAATCCAACCCCCGCTACCATCACGGATCAATGTCCATTCCATCGCCGGCGCTCGAGCGCGCCGTCTGGGCCTGTTTTGACGCTCATCTGAAGGATATGCCCTCCGTCGTCATCGGCGTTTCCGGCGGACCGGATTCGCTGGCTCTCCTGGATCTCTGTGTGCGATGGCCAGATCGCGGTCTTACCTCCCTTGTGGTCGCGCACCTGGATCACGCCTGGCGATCATCCTCGTCTGCTGACGCGGAGTATGTCCAGAGGTTGGCGGTGGAGCGAGGCCTTCCGAGTGTCATCGAACGGGCAGTCGACCTCAGAGAGTCGGAACAGTGCGGTCGAGCGGCCCGAGACAGACTGTTCGGCCGCGTCGCCACGGCGTGCAATGCCCCGGTCGTGCTTCTGGGCCATACCGCTGACGATCAGATCGAGACGGTGCTGTTCAACCTGTGTCGTGGCACGGGCGTGGACGGTGCCGGAGGCATGGACGTCCGCTCGCAGCGCGATCTCGACGGCAATGCGCGCACCATCGTGCGTCCGCTCCTTCCCTTCTCTCGCACCACAATCGAGGCCTATTGTCGCGCACGAGCCCTTACGCCTCTCCTAGACCCCTCGAACATGTCTCGCCGGTTCGCGCGGAATCGAGTCCGCCACGAGATTCTGCCGGCGATCGAGCGAGTGTTCCCGGCGGCTCGAGAGTCATTGCGTCGGTTCGCCGCGCTCGCGCGCGATCAGGCCGCGATCGACGAGCATCTCGCCGAGATTCTGCTTGCCCGGGCGAAGATCGGAGGTACCGCGACCTCGGTGGAATTGTCGCGCTCGCAGTTGCGTGCGTGGCCACAGCCATCGGTTCGCGTGCTCCTCCACCACGTCCTGAGGACGATGTCGGTTGGGCGCGGAGATCTGACGTTCGAGCGTGTGGACGCGCTCTGTCGCGCGATCGTCGGGAAGCGGCGCGCCCTGGTACTGGAGTTGCCGCTGGGCAGAGTCGCCCGCATCCGGGGAGAGATCGTCGCCCTCGAGTACGCCGGGTTCGCCGCGCCGTGACTGTGCATCGCGGCGAGATCGAGGTTCTCATCGACGCCTCGGCGATCGCACGACGCGTAAGAGAGCTCGCCGCTGCGATTCGCGCGGAGTATGAGGGCCGCGACCTTCTTCTGATCGGGGTGCTCAAGGGGGCGCTGTACTTCATGGTGGACCTCACCAGAGAGCTTGAGCGCGACCACGCGATCGACTTCATGGCGGTGTCGAGCTACGGCGGAAGCACCGCGAGCAGTGGTGTCGTCCGCATCTTGAAGGATCTCGATCAATCGATCGAGGACAAGCACGTCCTGATCGTCGAGGACATCGTTGATACCGGGCTCACCCTCGCGCACCTGCGTGAATTACTGCTCACCCGAGGGCCGGCCACGCTCCGCATCTGCGCACTGCTCGATAAGCGCGACGCCCGCCAGGTCGATGTTCCCCTTGACCTCGTCGGATTCACGATCCCGTCGCGCTTCGTCGTTGGCTACGGACTCGACTTCTCGGAGCGATTTCGCGACCTGCGGTTCATCGGGAGCCTGCCCGAACGGGCTATCTCCGTGCAGGATTTGAGGGAGCCACCCCCTGCCGTTGATATACTCGGTGTAACCATCGCGGAGTCAAAAGAGGCGTAAGGGACGCGTGGATACCCGCTGGCTCCGCAATAGCTTCATCTACCTGCTGATCCTGGTGGCGGCGATCGCGGCCTTCCTCTCCGTGTTTCCGGGCTCGGGAAGTCGGGAGCCCAACACGATCCCGATTAGTGAGGTGATCTCTCTAGCCCGCGGCGGTCAGATCAGGAAGATCACCAGTGAGGGCGATCTTCTCACGATCGAGCGGCGCGACAACGGCCAGCGGGTGCAGGCCCGCAAGGACGCGGGCACGGATATCTACCAGATACTGAACACGACTGGTGTATCGGCCGATCGGGTCGCGGATATCGAGATCGACTACCGCAGGCCGGCTGAGGTGATGAACTGGATCTCGATCGGGGCGCAGATCTTTCCGATCGCATTGATGATCCTGTTGATTCTCGTATTCATGCGCCAGGCGCAGGGTTCCAACAATCAGGCCCTGTCGTTTGGGAAGAGTCGCGCGCGGATGTTCGTTGGCAACAAACCCTCGATCACTTTCCAGGACGTCGCCGGTGTCAATGAGGCGAAGCAGGAACTCATGGAGATCGTGGAGTTCCTGAAGTACCCGGAGAAGTTCGCTGCCCTGGGGGCGCGCATCCCGCACGGAGTCCTGCTGGTCGGTCCACCGGGGACCGGCAAGACAATGCTGGCCAGAGCCGTGGCTGGTGAGGCAGGCGTACCGTTCTTCTCGATATCCGGGTCTGAGTTCGTGGAAATGTTTGTCGGTGTGGGCGCAAGTCGGGTGCGCGACCTGTTCGAACAGGCCAAGCGCAATGCGCCGTGCATCATCTTTGTCGACGAGATCGACGCGGTCGGTCGGCAGCGCGGCGCGGGACTCGGCGGATCGCACGACGAGCGCGAACAGACGCTCAATCAGATCCTCGTTGAGATGGACGGTTTCGACACGAATACCAGCGTGATCGTGATCGCGGCGACCAACCGGCCCGACGTGCTGGACCCCGCGCTGCTCCGTCCCGGGAGGTTCGACCGTCAGGTGGTTCTCGATCGGCCGGACATTGTCGGGCGAACCGCGATCCTCGAGGTGCACAGCAAGGGAAAGCCGCTCGACCGCAGCGTCGAGATCGCGGTGCTTGCGAAGCAGACCGCCGGTTTCTCGGGGGCCGATCTGGAGAACCTGCTGAACGAGGCGGCCATCCTCGCGGCGCGTCGCAACAAGAAGACCATCGGTTTGATGGAACTCGAGGAAGCGGTCGACCGGGTGATGGCCGGTCCCGAGCGGCGAAGTCGGGTGATCACGGATCGCGAGAAGGAGATCACCGCGTACCACGAGGCTGGCCACGCGGTCGTCGCCCGTTTCCTCCGGAATGTGGATCCGCTTCACAAGGTCACCATCATCCCGCGCGGCATGATGGGCGGTTACACCAGGCTCCTACCGACGGAGGATCGCTACCTCTACAGCAAGTCGATGTTCGAAGACACCCTGGTATTCGCTCTGGGCGGGCGGGTCGCCGAGGACATCGTGTACGGCGAGATCACCACTGGCGCCTCTAACGACATCGAGCGAGCAACCCAGATGGCGCGGCGCATGGTGACCGAGTACGGCATGAGCAAGCGGCTGGGTCTGGTTGCGCTGGGACACAAGGAGGAACTCATCTTTCTCGGCCGCGAGATCGCCGAGCAGAAGAACTACTCGGAGAAGATCGCCGAGGCGATCGACGAGGAGATACGCCAGTTCATCGACACGGCCGAGAGTCGCGCGCGGGAGATCCTCCAGAACCACCGCGTGGTGCTGGATAGGCTGGCGGCGGAATTGATGCGAGTGGAGACCCTCGAGGGTGAGGATCTGAATCGCATCTTCGTGGATGACCCGGAGATCATCTCGGAGCGTCTCGCCCCGGCGACTGCCTGAGCCATTCGCGGACCGCTCCCGGCAGGGCCGCCAGGGTTAGTCGCCGCTGTGATGCCGGTGGAAGAGCGTTGATAAAGGTCGCGCCGTAGGACCGGGCGAGAATGCGCCGGTCGTAGCAGATCGCGACGCCCCGGTCGGTGTGCGAGCGAATGAGGCGCCCGAATCCCTGGCGCCAGCGCAGCACCGCGTTCGGCAGGCTGTACTGTTCGAACGGCCGCTCGAACAGTTCCGCGCGTGCCGCCTGAATCGGGTCCGTGGGAACGGGGAAGGGAAGGCGGCAGATCGCGACGACCGAGAGCGCATCGCCAACGACGTCGATCCCCTCCCAGAAACTCGCCGCGCCGAGCAGGATCGAGCGGCTGTCTCGGCGAAACGCCTCCAGGAGTTGTTGGCGGGAGAGACCGTCTACGCCGTGGGCGAGCACGGTAATCTGCCGACTGGCTAGAGGCTCCCGGATCGCCCGCCATGTCTCGCGTAACTGAGCGTGACTGGTGAAGAGCGCGAGGGTGCGGCCGTCCGCGGCGATTGCGACATCCGTTAACGATTGGCTCAACGCCGCGGCGTAGCCGGACTCCTCGGGGAGACGCATGTCGGTCGGCAGTGCCAGGAGCGCCGCGTCCTCGTAATCGAACGGCGACCCGAGCGAGATCCCCCGCGCCCCCTCAAGTCCGAGGCTGCGCCGAACGAAACGAAAGTCATCGTCTGACGAGAGAGTTGCCGATGTCAGGATCGCACTCGTCTTGCGCGCGAACAGGCGCTCCTGGAGCATCGGCGCGACATCGAGCGGCGCTCGGTTGAGAGTGACCTCGGTCCCACTCCGGCCGGCCCACGCGACTGTGGAGGTGTCACCGCTGGCAACGATCCCACCAAGGTTCAGTCTGGTCTCCTGGATGCGCGCGACTATCGACTCGATCGAGGCGACCATCGCCTCAAACTCGGGAATGTCATCGTTCTGAAGGGTGGCTACGATGAGCGCGAGGCGTTCGATCCGCGCCTGCAGATCCGAGAGTTCCACGGAGAGGTCGTCCCACCCCCGAACAAGATCCGCGAATCGCTCGTGCTCGCGGACTCGAGCGGTCAGGCGGAGACTCGTGTCCGAGCCGGACAGCGCGCGCACCAATCCCTCCGCCGCGGCGAAGGTGACGGCGGCAGCTTCACGGCTGCGCTCCGCGACGCGTGAGATCTCGCCCAGGTGGCGCTCGATCTCACTCCGCACGGCGGAGGCCACACGCGAGACACGCAACTGCTGCGGAACCTCGCTGACCAGACCGGCCCGACGATCGGCTCCGACCGCGGATACTGCGTCGATGAGGTCGGAGAGGGCGCGGAAGGATGCGCTGTATCCCAAATGGGTGGTCGCCTGCGATTCGAGATGATGTGCCTCATCGACGATCAGGCGATCGCACTCGGGGATGAGTGCATTCTGGACGGCGAGGTCCGAGAGGAGCAGCGCGTGGTTCACGACCAGCACGTGCGCCGCGGCCCCGCGTTCGCGAGCAACATAGGTGAAGCATCCGCGGCGCCCAGCGGCGTTGCAGCGCCGCCCGCTGCACGTGTCCGCCGAGGAGCAGATCTTCGCCCAGACCCGCCGCTCGTCATCATCGAGATCGATCTCGGCGACGTCACCGGTCGCCGTCTCTCCCATCCACACCAGGATCCGCGATAGCGAGAGACGCTCGGCGTCGGTGAGGTCTGGACGCCGCGCCATAATCTGCCACCTCTGGCCGCAGACGTAGTTCGGCCGGCCCTTGATCACCGCGAAGCGGAAGGCTGATCGTGCCGCAAGAGCCAGCTGGGGAAGATCCTTCTCCACAAGCTGATCCTGCAAGTTGATGGTGTTCGTCGAGACGAGCACTCGGCAGTCGTTGGTGGTGGCGAACAGGATCGCCGGGGTCAGATAGGCAAGTGACTTCCCGACGCCGGTTCCGGCCTCCGCCAGCAGGGTACCGCCATCGTTCAGAGTATCGAGAACCGCTTCCGCCATCCGCAGTTGCTGTGGCCGTTGTTCGAAACCGGGCAGCGAGCGCTCACACCGCCCCTCAGGACCCAGATACTCCATCGAGGCGGACACAGGGACCCGCCGCGTTGACTCCGCGGGTTCGAGGCGGACGGTCCGCGCGTTGGCCTGGAGATCGATCGTGCGCGCGAGGACGCTGTCCGCGATCGCGCGGACGGACTCCGAAGGCTCGATGCCGCGGAGTGCCGCTAGTGTGCGGAACAAGCGCCCCGCGCCGTGAGGGTCACCCGGCCAGAGTGCGGCAAGACCGCCGAGCGTTGCGGCATCGAGGTGCATGGCCCGATCGAGCAGCCCGATGAAGGCGAGGTGGAGCGCATCCAGGCGCTGCGTCAGTGAGAGGCTATGCTCGACCGAGATCCCGGCCCACGCGCTGAGGGATTCCTCGGACACGGCCGCCACCTGAGGTAGCAGCACTCGCGCCACGTCACGAAGCGGGATCGTGGCCTCCGGCAGCCGCACGTCCAGGCGGGCCAGGGCGGCTGCGAGCGGATCGGGCCGAAACACGATCGGACTCCACGGTCGCTGCAGCAGACGAATGAGGTCTGCCGGAGCACGCGGCGCCGGCGCGCCCGCACTGATCGCCGCGGCATCGGGTGCGCGAACGGTCCATTCGCTCCGACCGAGGATCTCCGCGCCCCGGAAGGCGAGCGCGGCCAAGCGGAACTCACACGTTCCCGGAACTGGATCATGGACCAGAAGCAGGAGCTTTGCGTCGCGTTCCGCGGAGGAGTCCGAAATATCCGCGACGCTAACCGTCGGGGCAGCTCCGTGCCAGCAGCATCAGGGCTCTCAACGACGTTCGGGCGCCGAGATCAACGTGTAGTAAATCGCGACGCTCAAAACCACTACGCCGCCGATCGCCGCGGTAATCCCACTGAGGATCAACTCATCGAACTTGATCTCGCCGCGCGCGAAGATCTGGCCCCAGCCATTCATCACGCCGAATGCCATTCCGAGCGACATCGCTCCCAGGCTACCCAGGAGGCATTCGCCGATGAGGTTGTATCCTTGCTCTCCGCGCGCGCGGAGGTACCAATGGCCCAGCACGCCTACGACGAGTCCCACCGAGAACCAGTATGCGAGAACCACCCTGAAACCCTCCTGGTGCCGAGCGGGAAGCAGATTAGCGCGTCCGGGCCAGCGCTTCAACCCCCGAGTTTCTGCGATGGGCGCCGCGGCTGAGTCGCGCGATCAATCACACACGTATGAGCGCCGGGTTCAGGTGGCGTCCGGCGGACTCGCTAGTTGACGATGGGAAATCGCTTCGGTACACTGCCGCCTTACGTGAGGGGATTTGGCCGTGTCCGTTTCGGCCGCTAGCTGCCTGGACCGATTCGGGTCGAGGGAGTTATCCACCACACACCGCGGAGGAGTTCCGGTATGCCGGCGGTAGCCCAGAGCACGGGGGTCGTGACGCGGTCGCGACGCACACTGGCAATTCGTGAGGCGATCTGGTTCTACATCTTCATTTCGCCGTGGCTCGTAGGCTTCCTGCTGTTCACCGCGGGACCGATCGTCGCCTCGGGCGCGTTGAGCTTCACACACAACGACCCGGTGAACTGGCCCCCGAAATGGGTCGGCATGGCCAACTACGACCTGATGTGGAAGGACCCGCTGTTCTGGCGCTCGCTCAATACGACCTTCTATTACACGTTCTTCTCGGTACCCCTGAGTGTGGCGTTCGCAACGGTGATCGCGCTCCTGCTGAATGAGAAGCTGCCGCTGATCTCGGTGTGGCGGACGCTCTACTACCTCCCGGCGATCATCTCCGGCGTTCCGGTCGCGGTGATGTGGTGGCTGATGTTCAACTCCAGCTTCGGCCTCATCAACGGCACGCTGTGGGATATTTCGAAGTTGTTCGTTGGCGATGACAATGCGATCATCGGTCCGCGATGGTTCTCCGACCCGCCGTGGGTGCTGCCTGCGTTCATCGTCATGAGCCTGTGGGCGTTCGGCGGGCCGATGCTCATCTATCTGGCCGCGATCCAGGGTGTGCCCACGCACCTTTATGAGTCTGCTCAGCTCGACGGTGCCAACGTGATCCAGCAGGTGTGGCACATCACGATCCCGTCGATCACGCCGGTGATCTTCTTCAACGGCATCATGGCGATCATCGGCTCGTTCCAAGTGTTCACCAACGCGTACGTGATCACCCAGGGCGGCCCGAACTACGCTTCCTACTTCTTCGTGCTTCACATCTACAACAACGCGTTCACGTACATCGCGAACATGGGTTATGCCGACGCGCTGTCCTGGGTGCTGTTCATCGTGATGCTCGTGTTCACCTATATCGCGTTCCGATCTTCCGCGGCGTGGGTCCATTACGAGACCGAAGTGGCGCGCTGAGTCCGAGTCGGAGGAGAGATAACGGAATGGCCACTGCATCGGTCGCACGAACCCGGAACGATGTGTCGTTCCTCTCCCGGCAGAGTGTGCGGACGAGGATATGGACCACGTTTGTCCTGGTGATCGTTGGCATCGGCGCGCTGGCGCTGATGCTGCCGGTCTGGTTCATGTTCATCACGTCATTAAAGCCTGCCGGCGTGGCGGTGGCGGGATACCCGATCAAGTGGTTCCCCTGGACCACCGAAATGGGCCTTGGTCCGCTGGCGACATTCGTCCCGGTGCAGCCACTGTGGGCGAACTACGTCGAGGCGCACGTCTTCATGAAGTGGCTGACGGTGTACCGGAACACGATCGTCGTCTCGACGGTAACTGCAATCGGCGACGTCGTGTCGGCGGTGTTCGTCGCCTATGGGTTCGCACGCTTCCGCGCGCCGATGCGGAACTTCATGTTCACCTGCCTGCTGGCGACGCTAATGATCCCGTTCGCTGTGCGGTTGGTGCCGGAATACCTCGGGTTTGCGCGGCTGGGCCTCGTCAACACCTTCGCGCCGCTGATGCTTCCGGGGTGGCTGGGCGCGGCGTTCTTCATCTTCCTGCTGCGCCAGTTCTTCACGACCATCCCCATGGCGATGGACGAAGCGGCGATCATCGATGGGGCGGGACCTCTGCGCGTCCTCTGGCAGGTGCTCGTGCCGCAGATTCGGCCGGCGCTCATCGTCGTCGCCATCTCCGGGTTCACGTACAACTGGAACGACTTCCTGCGGCCGCTGCTGTACCTGAACTCCGCGGACATGCGGACCGCCGCAGTAGCGCTCTCCTACTTCAACGCGATGTATGGCGGTACGCCGTTTCACCTGATGATGGCGGGCGCCCTGGTCATGCTCATTCCGGTGCTCGGACTCTTCTTCGCGTTGCAGCGTTACTATATCCAGGGCGTTGTCATCAGCGGAGTGAAGGGCTAGAGCGGGCTTAGCTACCACAAACAATTTGTGCCTAATGAGGAGGTAGTAGAGGAGCAGAAAGTGGGCGGATTGGACCGCGGAGCCGGACGCGGGTCAGGCGAAGCGGCTTTTCTGACGAAAGTTCTGTCATGCGGAACGCAAAGGAGTAAGAGGTTGAAGGAACAGTTCATCACGCGACGACGGTTGCTGGCGGTCCTCGGCGTGAGCAGCGCGGGTACGCTGCTTGCGGCGTGCGCCGCGGCCACCCCCACCCCGGCGCCGGCGAAGCCGGCAGCCCCCGCA